>JAPLFG010000003.1:0-319379 GCA_026390795.1 Ignavibacteriales bacterium | reverse complement strand
GTCTAATATTTAACATTATTTATTTTAAGATGTACTTTTCATTTCAGAAAAGTGGGCTAAAAGTTTAATAATGTCACACCTCCTTTTGATTACATTTCATTTAGAAAACAAACCCAATTTTCATTTCAAGTAGGGTTTCATCATCATTGTAAATTTTTATTAATGCGTGGAGTTTTTGATTGAAACGACTAAAATTCGACATTAAATAAAAGATTTTTTATCTTAAAATTTTAAATCATAATAAGATACTCACAGACGAAGTTTTTGAAGGACATTTGAAATGGATAGATACACCGAAAAAACAAAAAGTTGGTTAGAGCAACGGTTTAAGCGAACAACTAATGAGGGTATTTATTATGCTCACCAACCTATATATGGATTCAGAGGTGGTAGTAGTGGCGGATGGGTGATTTCTAGTTACACTGTGACGTACCAGATAATCAAAGCATTATCGCACATGCAATTCAATTCATTATTAGATGTAGGTGGAGCAGAGGGTTATACAGCAGCGCTTATTCGTTCAATATTCAAGGTACATGTCAGAAATTGTGACTTATCAAACGAAGCATGCAACAGGGCGAAAGAAATTTTTGATATTGATGGTGAATCAGTAGACATACATAAATTGCCTTATAGTGATAATGAATTTGATATTGTTGTATGTAGTGAAACTTTAGAGCATGTTCCTAATTTTCGTTTAGCAACAAATGAACTATTAAGGGTTTGTAAGAAAGCTGTTGTTATTACGGTACCACATGAAGCAAAAGAGATAATCGAAAATAACATCAAGGAAAATATTCCTCATGCCCATATACATTATTTTGATATGAAGACTTTTGATTTTGTAAAACCGATTGTAAAAAAAATTAAGACAAATAAAATGCTTAGCACCAGATTAAATATTCCTCGTGCTATTGTTGAATCTAAAAAAAGAGAAAAAGAAGAAACAAGTTATTCCTCGATTTCAGTAATAGTTTATAATTTATTTAGACCATTATTTCATTTGGTCTTTGGGAAAAAAGCTGTAACATTTTTAATGAAACTTGATGAGAAATTTTCGAAAAACGTCAAGTCTTTTTCGGGAATAATATTTATCTTACTTAAAGACGAAGAATTCTTTTCGGAAATCCCGCTCAGAAAAATTTCGGCATCCCAAATAATAAATTTTACAGTCCCGTATTATTATTTGAATAGACAACATTAGTAAAAGAGAATAAAACAGCCGGATACCACAATGTAACTTTTGATGCAAGCAGATTAACAAGTGGAATTTATATTTATACCATTAATTAATGCAGGTAAATTTGCTCAGTCAAAGAAGATGCTGCTAATGAGGTAACTTTTAGCCAAGATTCTCAAATCCAAAGTCGCCTTATTGAATTGAGGCGACTTTTTTATTATTTACTATCCTTATAGAACATTCACCCGATCGGAACTCTGACAAAAATTTACACAAAAATATACTATCACTATTAATTCTTCTGAAATTAAAGGAAGCTTATCCAAACATTCTAGTTGCAGAGTTTATTTTACGAAAATCATCTGCTCGAGTACTTGTCGTACTTATACTGATTCCTCACACATTTGCAAACCCTATATTTTAATTAATTAAACGTGATTTAAATTATTTAATAATGAGATATAAAATGGCTCCAAGGATTCGAGTTTCTTGTATTAATAAACATGAGCATTATAATCCACACGAACGAATAATTAATATTGGTGGTGTAAATCTTGACGGTAGTAGATGGAAAATGGCGCAGCAAAAAGTTATTGTGGCCATCAAGAAGGGTGAATATGCTTTCTATGTGAAGGTTGGTAATTACGAAACTAATGTCATTGTCTCGACCCATAATGGTAATGAATACATTAAAACTCTTCCAGATGCAACAGGAAAAGATAATTTGCTCAATCTTCCGGAGTGCCCTATTTAATATAGCTAATAAAAACAATGTTTTTTAAAGGATACAGGTTTGAGAAGACATAGAAGACACATGAATGGTGAAAAATACTTGGGTAACAAAAACACTAAAGAAGTCCATGATCTAGATAATGAGAAAAAAGTGTGTCAGATTGATGAGATTATAAATGCTGCCAATGATGTTCCCTTTACTTCTTTACTAGAGGCATATATTCAAAAATTTGATAATTGTGCTTATTGTATCGGGAATTCAAAAAGATAATAATATTGCTGTTACTTAATAAGCGCGATTTTAATTTCTTTTTGTAATATAAGTATTAACAACCGAACGGATAATTAGAAATAAAAGCCAATCGTGTATACTGTCTTTTTTATGTAACTAAATTTATTCAAATTATTAAGTCTGAGGCGGTTCTTAACTAATAGAAAATACTACTCTACAATATCAAATTGAGTAATGAATGGATGTAAGAGATTTCATTTATTGTAATGAAGTACAACAATTAATAGTTGATTTAAAAAAGTCTGACGCGAAGGCAAAACACTATTCTGATCTTATAGATGACGAAGGGAATCAATATGTTGACCTCGTTCAAGAAGGAGGCGGAGTTCTAGGAATTGCATTGTTGGGATACACCTATGTGATGGAGGAGATGGGTATTAGGTTTTTTAGTTTGGCTGGGACATCAGCAGGGGCAATCAATACGCTACTTTTTGCTTCGATTGGTAAGATTGAAGAGAAAAAAAGTGAAAAGATTTTAGAGATTCTAAATTCAAAAAATCTCTTTGATTTTGTAGATGGTCCTCCGTCAGTTCGACGGTTGATTCAATCAATAATTAATCCATCTGGGATTTTGAAAAAGATTTTTTGGTTTTTGTGCAGCATAAATCACCTCATTAAATTTAATGGATTAAATCCTGGTGATAACTTTTATAATTGGATTACTGAAATTTTAAGAAAAAATAATATTCTTTCTCAATTACAGCTCACTCATCTTCGAAGTATTCAGCCAAAGGAACTAAAGATTCGTGAGGGCATTAATAGAAGCGTAAATGATTTGATCCCAAAACTTAAAATAATTGCGGCTGAAATCAAAACCGAGACTCGTGTTATTTTTCCCGAGATGAATGAACTGTTTTGGGACTTATCCGAATGTGCACATCCTGCTGATTATGTACGTTCTTCAATGTCAATTCCGGGATTTTTCCATCCTCATAAAGTAAAGCTGGATACTCATATTCAGAAAGAAGATTGGATTCGATTAGTAAAATATAATGGTGAGCTACCTCAAGAAGCTGTTTTTGTTGATGGTGGAATTATGTCAAATTTTCCCATCGATGTTTTTCACAATATAAATATGGTCCCTCGATTACCAACGTTTGGAATAAGGTTGGGAACAGATAGAAATACGTTAAATCATGCTGGTACAATTCCAGGTTTATTAATGTCAATTTTCAATTCTGCCCGTCATGTACTTGATTATACATTCATACTCCAAAATCCGGATTATGAAAAATTAATTTGTAAAATTGATGTTGGTAATCACAACTGGCTCAACTTTTCGATGCGTGATAGCGACAAACTTGATCTTTTTATTCGAGGGGCAAAAAGTGCTGCTGAATTTTTAATGAAATTTGAGTGGGAAGAGTATAAAAAAATCAGAAAAAGTATGATAAATAATTAAGGTTTAGAAACAATTTTCGTTTTGTGACATCTCCCAAATAAGTTATTAAGTAAAGAATAGAGGTAGAATTATGAAATTAAAATTATTTTTTTCAGTCTCATTATTTCTTACTATGATACTGTGTGCATTTGTTGTCTCTCCTAAACTCAATCCAATAAAACCAAAGGATCGAATTTATTTCGAACTACCTGAAATAAACATGGGTGATCAAATTATTAAGCATACAGCATATACTCTCAAATATTCAGAAGAATATGAGGAAGCCGAATGGGCAGCATACATGTTGACAAAAATAATGACAATTGCAAAGTATCCCCGAACCAATAAATTTAGAATAGATCCTGATGTGGAAACGGGTTCAGCTGCACCGGGAGACTATAAACAAACGAGAAATGATAAATATGATAAAGGACATCTTGTTCCGTGTGATGATATGCGCTGGTCGAAGGTAACTGAGTCTGAATCATTTTTCATGAGTAACATGAGTCCTCAAGTACATTCGTTCAACGCGGGAATTTGGAAACGACTCGAAAGCTGGGTTCACAAATATGCCAACACATATGATACAGTCTATGTTGTCGCGGGTCCAATATTAGAAAAAGGAATGAAAACAATTGGAAAAAATAAAGTCGCAGTTCCAAAATATTTTTATAAAGTTCTATTAGTGTATAGGCAAAATGAAAACAAATGTATTGGATTTATTTTCCCACATAAACAGTCTCCAAAAGACATCATGACATTTGCGGTTTCAGTAGATTCAGTTGAAAAACGAACCGGAATAAATTTCTTTGCAGCCATTCCTGATAGTACTGAAAACCGAATTGAATCAGTTGTAGATAAATCTCAATGGAAATTGAAATAACAAAACAATTACAATGACTCGCTCAATAGCTGAAAATGTTATTGGTCGCATGATTCTCTCAAATTGTTTTAATTTATATAAACAGATTATAATCTAATATTAAATGATAAGGAGGTAACATGTCATCATATTATGTCAATAAGAATGCGCAAACAACTGGTGAACACGAAGTTCATAAATCTGGATGCAGTTTCTTACCTACTGCTGAAAATAGAATTTATTTAGGAGAATTCTCAAACTGTAAAGAAGCAGTTAAAGAAGCGAAAAAGCATTATTCAAACGTTGATGGTTGTTATTATTGTTCAACCGAATGCCATACGAGATAATGAAATATATAGTTAAAACGATTTAGTTGACGTGTTGAAAAAAACAGTGTTTTATTCGACATTTTAAGTCATTATAGAATTTGGCTAAGCTGATCAATATTAATTTGACAGATCTACTTAAATATATTTTCCTTGATCAAGGGAGGGAAATCCATGGCTAGTAAGGAAAGCATACCATTTGCTCACTGGTCTCATCTTACCGAGGGGTTACAAGAGTCTGCGCAAAAATTTTATGCCTCTGTTGAAGAATCAGTAAAAAAACGTCAGATACCTGATATCAAACTTTCTCGTATTGATTACAAAGAAGGAGGCTTATTTTCTGCAAAGAGAGAATATCTTCGCGTGAAGTGGAAATCATATATTTTTGATATATGTGCCGCTCCTTTTGGAACGGGATTCTTTATGTCATGGTGGCTTGGACAAATACCATCCCCTATCATGGCACTGGTATATATGATCCCTTTTATTGGTCCACTCATGGTGCGTTCATTTAAACCAGAAACGTATTATCAACTCGATACTACTCAAATGTTTCAAGAATCAATTCATCTCGCTGTATTAGAAGTATTGGATCAAACAACACAAGCAAGTGGATTACGATTACTTACTGAATCAGAACGAAAACCAATCATGCAAGATCTATTAAAAAAATCATGAGTGATAACGCATGCAGTATGAACTGATTGAAGAATTAACAAGGAATTTTTATGAGTGGGAACAACGGGGAAGAGGATGGGATGTATATAATTTTCCCGTTGATCCAGAGCCACCGTTTGTTCCATTCTATTATCATTATGCATCTCATGTCACGCAAATTGATGATGGACGTAAACCAACTCTACTTAGTTCTTTCGTTGATAAACTTAAAAATGTTTTGGCCCCTACATCAACACAAAATGCACTTCCAGAACATCCATTATTTACGATACAAGATGCCGTTCCAAATCAATTCAGGCGCAGTGATGAAATTCAAGAAATAAAAATTGTATTGCCATCAGATTATAAAATGGAAGCGGAGTATCTTGAGCAATGTATTCTAGGAATAACTCTGCATACCTCACTCATTAGTTTTGAAATACTAGGAACGCACGAATCTATCACCGTCCAATTTACCTGTTGTGCGCATGACACCACACATCTTTCTCAACAGCTTCTCGCATACTTTCCTGAATGCACGCTCTCAATATCAGGAAATACTTTTTATGATCGATTCTTTCCTGATTCTGAAGATGATACAGTTGTTGTGGACTTTGGATTATCGGAAGAATTTATGCGACCGATTCGTGTGTATGATTCATTCGATCCTGATCCTCTTACTGGAATAATTGGAGTATTAGAGAATCTTGCAGAAGAAGAAGTGGGACTCTTCCAAATACTTTTTACTCCAGTTGAGTCACCGTGGTCTTTGAGCATTATGAGATCAGTGATGAATCATGAAGGAGATTCTTTTTTTGCAGACGCACCGGAAATGGTAAAACTCGCACAAGCAAAATGTAAGTCCCCTCTCTTTGCGGTGAATGTAAGGTTGATTGCAAAAGGGGCTAATCCCAATCGTTCCTGGGAAATAGTAAAAGCTATCACTAGTTGTCTAAGTGTTTATACACTTCCGCAAAGTAACGAATTGATCCCCCTTACTAATCATGAATATAACAACACGGTGCATTGTGAGGATGTTATCTTACGACAGACTCGTCGAAGCGGAATGATTCTTAATTGTGAAGAGTTGCTATCATTAGCACATTTCCCATCAGCATCAATTGTTTCTCAAAAACTTAGAGGGCAGAACCAAAAAAGTAATCGTGCACCTGAAAGTCTATATAGTCATGAATACATATTGGGTGAGAATATTCATAACGGAATTTCACATGAAGTATCATTGAGTCACGAACAGCGACTCAGACATATGCATATTATAGGTGCCACAGGTACCGGAAAATCTACATTACTACACTCTCTCATTATGCAAGACATTGAACATGGACTTGGAATAGCGGTTCTTGACCCGCACGGAGATTTGATAGATTCAATCCTTGAAAATATTCCACAAGAGAGACATAAAGATGTAGTCATATTTGATCCGAGTGATGATCAATATCCAATCGGGTTTAATATACTCGAAGCTAAAACAGAAGTTGAAAAAAATGTTTTGTCATCTGATCTGGTAGAAATATTTAAACGATTCTCCACCAGTTGGGGTGATCAAATGAGTGTTGTTTTAGGCAATGCAATCTCTGCATTTTTAGAAAGTGATCGATCTGGTTCTTTGATGGATCTGCGTAAATTTCTGATTGAAAAAGATTTTCGAGAAACTTTTCTTGAAAGCGTATCGGATGATCACGTTGCCTATTTTTGGGAAAAAGAATTTCCACTTCTTCGAGGAACTGCATTAAGTTCGATTCTCACGCGACTTGATTTTTTCTTACGTCCTAAATTGATTAGAAATATAGTTGCTCAACCGAAAGGAATTGATCTTAAAGAAATAGTGAATAGTAAAAAAATACTATTGGTAAAACTTTCTCAAGGAATTATCGGTGATGAAAATGCCTACCTCTTAGGATCGTTACTGGTTTCTAAACTGAATCAAGTTGTCATGCAGCGACAATTACAAAGTAGTCATGAACGCGAACCTTTTTATTTATATATAGATGAGTTTCAAAACTTTATTACTCCATCAATGAAAGCAATGTTATCAGGTGCAAGAAAATATCATATGGGATTGATTCTTGCACATCAAGACTTACATCAACTATGGGAAACAGACACCGGACTTGCCAACTCCATCATATCAAATGCGGGAACTCGAATTTGTTTTCGGATTGGTGACTTTGATGCGCAGAAACTTGAAAGTGGATTTACACATTTCGATACGAATGATTTACAGAATCTGAGTATTGGTGATGCGGTGGTTCGCGTGGAACGATCTGATTATGATTTTAATATCAAAACACTTTTACCGTTAAATATTGTTTCTGAACAAGCTCAAAAAAATAAAAATGAGATTATAGAATTATCAAGAAAGAAATATGGCGGAATTCCAGTTGTTATTGAACGAATAAAATCTGACCCCCAAATTTATCCACTATCTCACACACCGATAAAAAGAAAAGCGGAAAAGAAAGAATCTGCAACTACTAATAAAATAGATGTTATTACTCTACCTGTGCAAAATGAAAATCAAAAGAATATTACTTATCATAAATATCTACAAACATTGATCAAGCAATTAGCAGAACAAAGAGGTTATAAAGCTGTTGTCGAAGAGCAGACTCTTGATAAACTCGGACGAGTAGATGTGGGGCTTGAGCGTGATGGTGAAAAAATTGCATGCGAAATCTCAGTGACTACAAACGATGATCATGAATTGAAAAATATCGAGAAATGTTTTCAGTCCGGATACAGCAAAGTTCTATTCTGCTCTCCGGAACAGAAAAGAATCGATGCGGTTCGAAAATTAATTACTGACAAGTTAGCCCCGCAATATTTAGATAAAGTTTTTTTCATGCTACCAGATAAACTGATTTTATTCTTTGAAGAAGAAACAATAAAAGAAATCAAAAAAGGAAATGAAAATGTTATAAAAGGATATCGAGTGAAAGTGGAATACAAAACAATCTCAGAAACTCAGAAAAAAGAAAAACAAGACTTAGTGAGTGGTGTAGTTGTAAGAGCCTTAAGAAGATTAAAGAGAGATTTATAAGCTTGATCAAGGTTCAAGGTTGGTGGTTATAATCATGGGACTATTCTACAACAATCCAATACAGCACAAGTAATTGCTATAAACATAATTAACTTAAGAGAGTAAACATGGAATCAGAAATTAAAATACTGCATTTATCAGATTTACATTTTACTGAAGGTAAAGATAAGTCATCACCGAATCATAAGCATTCTATAAGTCGTTTAAGAGGTATAGAAAAGTTTTATACTGAAAATAATAATTATGATCGAGTTATCATTACTGGCGATTTATCAAATTATGGTGATAAAGAAAGTCTCTTAACTGCGAGAGGATGGATTTTCAATAAATTGCAAATCGGCGAAGGTGATGAAACTGGATTGCATTTATCGCCCTCAATTACACGCATTGTGCCTGGAAACCATGATGCTTTCAATAATGAAAAAAGTGGAACATTTACGAATAGGAAACAAAAATCACTCGAACATTACAATTTTGCTTTTAAGGATTATTATGCAATGCAACCACCACACTTTGCTTACTACGATTGGATAGAAAAAAGCAATATGTACATATTTATGGCATTCTTAGATTCATGCCATTTGGGTGATACTCAAATTGAGAATGAAGATAATAAAGCTATGATTTTTGATAAAATTGCGCGAGGAAACATTACAATAAGGCAATCAGAAGTTTTATTGGAATGGTATGATAAAGGAATGAAAGGCAATCTAAATATTCCTAATAATAATCAAGAATGTATACTCAAAGAGAAATTTGCTCAATCATTAAAAATACTTGTCATGCACCATTATTTATTTGAACCCGTTGAAAAAAAATATGATTACTTTATGAGCATGTCCCATAGAGATGTGGCTATTAAAAATTTTGCAATGTCAGATTTTGATATTTTGTTATGTGGCCACAAGCATATACCTGATTTTCAATCTCAACAATATGGTGACCATTTTAACCGAAGAGCAAAACATCGCCTATTATTTAATTATTTTCGAAGAATCATTGGCATTCCTTCACTACCAATGCAATACAGCGATGAAAATGGAAAATTCTTTGATAGGCTAATCTCTCAATTCTTTAATTTTCTTTCCTTATCGGTTAAAGATAATACTCATGATGAAGTCTCCGAATCTGCCTTAGTAGATTTATTAAATGAATTTTTAGAAGATCCGGATAAAGTTGAATCAAAACTTAAAAAACTAATAATAGATTTTCAATTCAAAGGTAAATCCGAAATTTCTTCTCATGAGCTTAGAGAAATTCAGAAGTTTATTAATACTTCTATTTCTCAAACAAAACGACAAGAACTTAAAAAAATAGTGTCCGAATTAAATAAAATAATAAAAGAATTTAAACATAGACCTTTTCTTCAGCTAATGGCTGGCTCAGCATCAAAATCAGTTAGTGATTTTTCCAGGGAGCGAAGCTTTAATGACTATACAATAAAAAGAGATGCGGCCGGATATCACATAAAATCTTCGCGCCATGATTGGGATGATGATACAAAAAATTTCGACAAGGATGGTTTTTCGCAAGAAAAAGAATTTACTGATACGAATAAAAAAAAGACATCATCTTTTTCAAATAAAATACTAAGTAAGTTTCCAATAACTCTTTCATTCGATAAATGAATGTTTATGACTTCTTTAATAAGTAGAAAAGCAGGAAGTTGTGAGCGGAGTAGTAGTACGCGCACTTCGAAGATTAAAAGGTGAAAAGCAGAAAATTGTTTTAGGAAACTTATTATATAAATATAGTCACATATACAAGTTCGGTAGTATGCTATACAAAATTAATTTTTGATGAAAATATTAATTCAAACACAATGTTTATTAAGGAGGAAGGATGAAATTCAAAAAAAATAATTTGAGAAGACTATTTGTCATTTCACTAACTATTTCATTATTAGTAGCCTGTAATTCAATAACAATTATTTCAAATTACGATGAGGTTACCGATAAATATCTCACAACATTGCAGCAATCAGTATCAATATTCATTGACAGCCTTGAACAATTCTCAGGGACTGATACGGCTGCTTTTGCGAAGCACCAAAAAACTTATGACATGCTGGATAACCAAATCAAGATACTCGAGTTTAGAGTTGCCGCAATTCCAAAGAATGATCAAACTATTATCATTGTGAAAACAATTCGATTAACTATTTTGGGTAATGAAGATACATCACAACCCAAAACCGGCTTAAAAGATTTGCATTGTTTAAATGATCATAATAAAAGTTATGGACCCTCAAAGGCTGTTTTAGAAGTATGTAGGAGAAATATAAATCAAACCATTTCTGCTGCTCTAACTCTTGAATTAGCAAAAAAAACAGGGAAAAGCCCTCAATAACTATTATAAAGGAGAACTACCATGGCATTTATTGATGATTTAAAAAACACAATACTGAGTGCGGCTGGAACTGAATTAGGTCACAAACCTCAAGCGGTTTTTGACTATTTGAAAAGAGAAGGACAAAATCTAGCAGAAACTTTAGTGATGATAACCGAAGGAGTAGTAAAAGGATCAATTACAATTGAGGAAGCACCTATCTTGCTCAATCAACAAAAGGAGGCATCTATAGCAATTTTGGCTGCTGCTGAAGGAATGACAAAAGTAATTGCTCAAAATGCTGTTAATAACGCAATGGATGCAGTAAAAAATATGGTGAATTCCAAATTGCCGATTCTATTAATCTAAAAGTGAAGATTCAAAAATGAATTGTAAGAAAAGGAGAAAAAATGGAAAATTTGGAAAATCGATTGTGGCCCAAGGATGAGGAAATCGAATACTTAGTTTATGAGACAGATGAATTTATTGTCTGGATTGATAAAGTGATAGATATCGATTGGTCGCATAATGATGATTACGATGAGAAATGGAATCCAGATGAAGAAAAACAAAATATGGTATTTAATTATGTTACTAAATTAGAATGCATTCCAAATGATCATCTTACCAAAAATATTCGCATTAATTTCAAAAGGATGATTGGAGAGGCAATAGTAAGAAATCTTAAAACAGACTATGAAAATGCTATGCAGATGGCAAAAAATGCTGAAGAGTTTATTACAAACAGAAATAATGAACAGTCACGTTTATGGTTTTTGAAAGCAAGTGGTGGCACGGCTTTAATTGTGACTGTACTTGGTTCTATCTTATGGCTAACGAAATATTTTCTTAAACCAATGTTGGGAGAGACAACCTTTTTCCTTTTAATCGCAGGCAGTTGTGGAGCTTTGGGTGCTCTTTTATCTGTGATAATGAGATTGGGGAAAACCAATCTTAACCCCGCAGCAGGAAAGGATTTACATTTTTATGAAGGAGGATCTAGAATTATAGCGGGTTGCATTTCTGCCATTATTATAGCTTTGTGTGTAAAACTGCAACTACTGGTACCAATATTTTCAAATATTAATAATACTCAAGTCGCGATGGTTTTAGCTGGTGTGATTGCAGGCGCTAGCGAGCGCTGGGTTCCATCCCTTATCGCAAAAGTTGAAAGCAACACACTAAATGATTCCAATAAATAAAAAACAAGGATGTAAAATATGATCAAAAGGAGAGCTATAATTATTGGAAACCCAGGTGAGATCGGTGCTGTAAATTATTGTGACGGCGTTAATAAAGATTTACAAAATTATAAGTCATTTTTAACATCTCCGTTGGGTGGGTTGTGGTATGATAATGAAATCGAAGTGTTATTAAAACCAAATCTCAAAAAAACTAGAGAAGCGCTTGGGAAATTGAAAGATTATGATTACACGAAAGTAATATTCTCTGGTCACGGTGAATATTCTTCTTCGGTAAAATCAACGATCCTAGAACTAAATAAAGTTGAAACAATTGATCTAAATGAATTACGAAAAGGAAGCCCAAGACAGACTATAATAGTGGACTGCTGCAGGAAAATTGCAAAATCTGTTCTAGTTAAATCATTTCAAGAAAGGATGATAAAACTATCCGATCACGTAACGAATAAACAAAGCTGTAGAATGTATTACGATAAATGCATAGAGGAATGTACTGAAGCATTGTTAGTCTTATATTCGTGTAATATTGATGAAGTATCAAATGACGATAGTGCTCGCGGTGGATACTATTCATTTAGCCTTATTGATTCTGCTGAAGAGTGGGAGAATAATGACTCAACTGATACAAGTAAGTTCTATAACATTTTCTCTTTACCCGTGGCGCACGAGAAGGCTAGTATAAAAACTAAACGATTAAGTGGTGATAGACAAAATCCACAAATTGAAAAACCAAAAGAGGAAAAGTATTTCCCGTTTGCAGTTATAGCATAAAAAAATATTGGTACTTTGATTTTTTAATATGCGTAAGAGCAAATTTAAGGATATAACATTTTATTATTCTAATATTAAAAAAATAAGGAGACGAAATGGCACTTTTGATTAGCACGTCTACACCCGAAAATTTACTTAAGTTAATTAAGAAGACAATTGATGATAAAGCCGTTGATACATGGACGTATGATAAAGACGGCGATTTTACACATACTCCTCCTCAATGGAAGAATAAGGCCTGGCTTCGCCCAAGTATCCAATCTAATATTTTGAAGTTTATAATTGTTAGTCCTGAAAATGTAATTCTGACAAAAGAAGTCATCGGAGTATATCATGGTCGATTCATTGAGATGCTTCTTGTTCATTTTGATGAAAAGTTTACACTGGTCTCGGCCCAAAAGTGAGTGAATAAAAAATCTTTATACGGGGAAGAAAATATTTCTTCGTTTTCCCCTATATAAATTGTATCAATAGATGGGCTTTAATTATAGATATATAGATTCTAACAATGAATTGTAGACCTCCTATCAAATTAGTAAGTTTTTAAATGAAATTAATTACAAAAAAAGATTATGAATTAACATTTGCAAACTGAAATATTGGCATTACCTTTTATTTCCCAGAAAAAAACAAGATCTAGTGAATGGTGTAGTTGTAAGGGCAATAAGAAGATTAAAGAGAGATTTATAAGCTTGATCAAGGTTCAAGATTTGAGGTTATATGTATGAGACTTTTTTTTATTTTTTATTGAAATGTTATCTCAGACACTAAGATAAAAAGCATGATTAGAAGGAATATCTTCAAAGCTTAAAATGGTCATGAACAACAAAAACTACTCAGACATCAATTGGTTAAGACAAACATGATTTATGCACGTGAATTGAGTCGAAGGATTTGCGTAAGGATTCCATTGGATTAGTGTTTTTATCAAGAAATAATTTCGCGATAAATGATTTCACATAAGTTATTTATCAAGACAAAAAAATTGTTTTTATGATTTTAGAATATTTATATGATGATAAAGGATAGTATGAATTTATTTTATCGTAGTAAAAAAAGGAAGATAAAGCGATTTACCACAGCGGATCGAATTCAGTATAAATATATGTTAGAACACATAATTAAAGAGACAGAATAAAATGAAAAAAGAATTAAAAGCAATGGATTTTATATCTTACAAACATTTGACAGATTTTGTAAAAGAAAAGAATATCCAAAGAGAGGATATTTTAATTATAACTACTAGCTCCGAGTATTATCAGATCCTATATTATTACGAATAATGAATGAGCTAGGCAATACTTTGAAAGCTAAACATAGTAACTGTAGCAATGAAACTGTATGCTTATATATTTTCCGTACTAATAATTTCATACTGAGTAAGTAAAAGTTAGAACAAAAAATAATCAATCAGTAGAGGAAGGAGACCTAATGGAAAAAGTTTACTCACAAGAAATTCCTTCATTTGAAATGGATTCAATGCCAATTCAAAATGACTTTTTTAGAACAGCGATGGGCCACCGAGTTTGTGATAATTGCGGCGAAGAAAAAGATATTTCTGGTGGTAAGTCATGTTCGAAAGGCCACTTTATATGTCATTCATGCTCAAGTCGTCATGTGCATTGTCCACTTTGTGGGCATACTTTGAGATAGTTAAATTCCATATGTATGTGGAAAAATTTATTTCTCAAATATTAAGGATAAATTAAAATGGAAGAACAAAATTTATTTGATGAAGGCGGTGTACTTGTAACACGCACAAAACTGAGTTACGAAAACAAATATTATCAACTAAGTTCAATTAAAAGCGTTCTTTTTATTAAAGAACCGTTTGATGTTAAGGGTTTACTTATAAATCTTTTAGTAGCGATTGCGGGACTCTATGGTATTCTTACTTTCTCAACTATTGGGCTTATTCTAGGATTAATCGGTTTGGGAATAGGGGGTTTTAATCTTAAAGGTTTTTATCAAGATTTTACAGATCCAGTATATATTGTATGTGTTGATTTACATTCTGGTGAAACAATATATATAAAACGAAGAAATTTAGATTTTGCTAAAAGATTAACCGATATATTAAATTCGGTTTTAAGAATGGACTAATTATTCTTTTCTACATTCTTGTTCTGGGTTGCCCCGCAATAAAACTGCGGGTTAAACTATTAGCGGCAAGGCTGTTAGACAGTAAAATGTCTAAAGTCATTTGTATTACAAAAAATCCTATTGTTCACTCATTAAAATAAGGAGAATGCAATGGACGAAGAAACTAGGAACACAAAAGAGCTGCATCCAGAGGAACTGGAACTTCTAAACTTCGAATACGAGAAACCGGAAGTTGAGAACTTACTCGACGGTTCATGTAAGTGTACGTCCAGTTGTGGTGCGCATTACAACGAGAGTTAACTAGAATAAACTTGGCTTGTCTGGATTTGATCGGGCAAGCCAAGTTTTAACTAAGTACTCTAAAAAGAGAAAAATATGAATATAACTTCAACCAACATAAGTCAATTTGATTATGTTATTGATCCTAAATATAAAGTCATTAAGGATGATGATAATTTCTATTTGTCAAATGATGTTTCTCGTCAGCAAATTAACTTTAGCGCAGCTTTCATTATATCTAGTCTCATCGAGCATAAATTTCTTGATAGTGTTTTACGTAAGATGACCTCTCGCTT
Organism: Ignavibacteriales bacterium; assembly: GCA_026390795.1. Classification (NCBI taxonomy): domain Bacteria; kingdom Pseudomonadati; phylum Ignavibacteriota; class Ignavibacteria; order Ignavibacteriales; species Ignavibacteriales bacterium. The sequence goes on along the minus strand of JAPLFG010000003.1, from coordinate 303,909 downwards.
CAACATAACCCTTGAACAAGTATTTGAGGATGCTCAATCACTTCTGAAGAATCTTTACCGTCAAAATATATTATCAATTTACAAAAGTGGAAAAAAGGTTAATATAAGATCTTGGCAGAAGTATGCAATTGAAAATGTACAGGTTATTCTAACGAGGAAATGTAATCTTAGATGTAGACATTGTTTTATCGATGATTATGGCGGGCATAACGAAATGAAACTAGAACATTTTGATTCATTATTTTTTCAGCTTGTCGAAAGAGGCGCGGAATTTGTACATTTTTCTGGTGGGGAACTCTTTATGCGTCCAGACTGGCTACAGATTTTTCAACTTGCTTCGAAAGCTAAATTAGCTTTTGGATTAAACACAAATGGTACTCTTTTAGACGAAGGCATAATTGACCTACTAAAAGTATATTCACCAAGGGATTTGAGTATTAGTGTTTACGGACATACTGCTCAACTCCATGAACAAATTACTCGGAAGCGTGGAACATTTACTAAAACCACAAATGTTATTCGACTCTTATCTAATGCAGGACTAGATGTATTTGTAAAAACGATGGTTACAAAATATAATAAAGATTATCTCAAGGAAATCGAAGAATTTACATACTCGTTAGGGGCCAAATCAATTATTTTTGATCCATTTATTATAAAAAAGATGGATGGGGACACATTCCCACTTGATTTGAGAATATCAAATCTGGATTTGGTGAACTTTGACAAAAGTGATTTTCGCTTGAAATTAAAATATTCAGATAAGAATCCTGAGTCATTAGTATGTAATGCGGGAATTGACAGGGTTGCCATTGAATCTGACGGGACAGTTTATCCTTGCAGCGCCTTCAGGTTACCTATTGGAAATATAAGGTACGAAAGCCTTGAACAAATCTTAACAGAGTCGGAAACATTAAAAGAATTTCTCAATTTCAAATTTAAAGATTTGCCAATAGATTGCATTTCCTGTAAAGCTATCAACTATTGCCAGATTTGTCCAGGTAGATCATATGCCGAGTACGGGGATTATAAAGCGCGCTGTGCGTTTACATGTTTAAGAACAAAGATGAATATGTATAAAAAAGAAATGCATGTATGAAATTTGTTTTTTTAATCATCTGCCAAACTATCGTATCAACAAGGATGCTACTAGTATACCGTGATTTCAAAGTTTGGCTCTTTGGAGAAATTTAATCTTTTATTGACTCTATTGTTTGTTGTGAATTACATTCTAGTGAATCGATAAATATAAAACAAAGAAATATAAATTTTTGCAAAGAGATTGATTTATATATTGAATTCAGTTTTAAGAATGTGCTAAACATTCTTTCATTAATAATTTTGGGAATGTGTTCTAACACGCCGCTCAACACGGACAGCGTTTTTCAGTGCGGCATTTGTGTAATTATAAAGTTTGGTTTGTAATACCATGTTGTTCCTCAAAGTAGGTTGTTCAAAGAAACATTTTTATAAATAAAAGTTGCTGTAACTATTCGACATCTTGAACTAAGGTACTAATTACAGACAGCGTAAGTTTGAAATTTTAATTAGGAATAACCATGAATAAATTAACTTTATTATCAAGATTGATTTTATTCCTGACCTCTTATATTCCCCTAGGTATCATTTTTCTTATTATTGATTTCCGAGAACTTATTTACCCATTTTTCAAGAATCCTTTCATTTCGTTCTCTCTTATAGTTTTCACTTGTATTCTAATAGTTCTTCTTTTAACATTTTTGAAATATTTCAAAAATAAATCATCGCCTATTGAATCAATGAAAATAATAAATGTTCAAAATATGGATGGAGAAATTCTTGCCTACATTTTTACTTACATTCTACCATTTCTAGGATTCCCGACTGAGAAACAATTTCCAATTTCACTTTTCCTTTTGATAGTCATTGGGATCCTATACATTAAAAGCGATATGATAGGTATCAATCCAATACTTGCTTTCTTTGGGTTTCATATTCTAAAGGTTGAATGGACAAAAGATGGCTGGAAAAAATCTAAAGAAGTCGTATTAATTAGTAAAGAAGACTATTTTATTCTCAAGCATTCGGAAATTATTTCTACAATTCAAATCGAGAAAAATCTTTATTTATTGAAGGAGATTAGTAATGGTTGATATTAAAGAATTTAAGGAATTGAAAAAATTAGATGAATTGAAAGTGGCAAAAGTATCGCTGTACCTTTTCGAAAATAAAAGCACTAAAACGAATCCCATAACAATTTATTCGTTAAACATTCAAAAAAATGCGATAGCTAAAATCAGAACCATTGGAGATGATTATTTAAATGAGATTGATAGCATTTTTAAAATTGATGAAATGAAGAGCATACCCGTATATAACCCTGATTCTCATCAAATATTATTTAAAATGAACCCAGATGAAATTAAAAGCTTTCCGGAGATATTAGAATTTGTAACCGGTGAAAAACCATGTGCAAATTATAATAAAGAATCCATCAGAGAAGATAAAATCAAATCTTGGATTTTACGTTTTGAATTGGTGCTTAAAAATCGAACTGAGCAATTACTAATATTTCAAAAATTTCAGCCATCTAAGATGCTCTCGCAAAAGTTTCTTACTCTATTTGAAAAGAATAAACAATTTGAAATGCTTGATGAAAATATTCTTAATATTAACTACGCCATGGACTTTCTTTATTATAAAAATACTTTCATTGTTTCAAAGATGTCTGCATTTGAAAGAGTGTTTGGTTTTCATGAATATTATAAAAATGTCGCAAATGAACTTGTTTGTGCACTAACGGCTCAAAAGTCCGTCGGACAAGATTGTAAAATAATATTCGAAGACACGGATGATGTAAAGATAAAAATTGATACAAATACGCGGTTAGCTCACAAACTCTTTTCAGCAAATAAAAATAACTATTATAAAAATATTTACTATAAGAAGTTGGTTGCTCTAAATAAAAAATATCAATTAAAACTAAAATTGAAAGATGATCAAAAAGAATGGTTTGTTGATAAGGACGCCGATTTAAAAGTAGTTGCAAGAGTATTGAATGATGATTATGAGATTTCACAAATTACAGATATCGAATATCTTGTTGATTCTAAAGAAGTTGTTAAATAAAACGACTTAATTAACCGCCCTGCCGTTCAGAGTTTATGGGCGCAGCGTTTGCGAGATCGCAAAATTGCATTCATCGGGCTAAGTTACTCATTAAGATTGGTTATTCTAATAAACATTTTATATAAGTATTAAGCCATGATGATTAATTAGCGTTACTGTGTTTGGATGCAAGAATTGACAATTTTGTTAGAGCGAATAAATAAGAAAACAGTTCATTTTTTTGTACTGGTTTCTCAAGTGGATGCTGAATGCAATATCAGAAGTTCAGAAAAGAGAAAAACAAGAAATGGTAAGTGGTTTTGTGGTGCGAGCTTTAAGAAGATTGAAAGAGAGTTTATGGTGATTCTGATAAGACTAATTACTCTTTAAAAAATATAATAAAAATACTATATATCTTTAGAAGTGATTAATTCCAATATTATATTTTATTTTTTCTTGCTTAATGAAGCATCACAGTGATGTTTATGATTCTTAAATGTTGAATACTTAAAAACTAGTACAAAAAATTTATAATATAAAATTTTTGGTTACTTAAAAGTGTTATTGTAAATCTTAGCGCTTATGCGATAGGTGGTATCTTGGCTAGCTTGACAAAAATAGAGCTTGAAGGTTTACATTATATGTTTAACCTTGGGGACGCTCATACCCGAAAATTGCAATTAAAAGAATATGATTCTATTATAAATACTTTTGGCAATAAGTTCGACAGTGTTGACTTACAAAATTATTATACTTTAAGACAAGAATTTTTGAAAGAGTATTTCAGACTTATTGGGCAAACCTATAAATATGAACAGACTTTATTATCGTATGCCTCCTCAATCTCTATGGAAGTTATAGCAAATTTTTTACGTTTGTATAACCTAAAAAAAATGGCTCTTGTAGAACCAACGTTTGATAATATACCTGACATATTATATAGGCATGGAATTGAGTTAATTCCATTCGGCGATCACGAAAATTATAGAATCTTATTAGAAAAACCTGAATTGTATCACAATTTAAACGCCATTTTCGTCACTGTGCCTAATAATCCAACTGGAGAAATAATAACAAAAGAAGCGTTGGAAATAATTTGTAGTTTTTGTTTTACAAATAATGTTTTGTTAATAGTTGACGCTTGTTTTAGACTTTTCTCGCCTCAGATGCTTAGTTATGATATGAGAGAGATATGTGAAAAATCAAATATTGATTATATTATTATAGAAGACACTGGTAAATATTGGCCTTTACACGACCTAAAAATTGGAATAATTGTATGTTCTCGTAGTTTATTTGATAAACTTAATGATGTCCATTGTGATTTTATGCTGAATGTATCTCCTTTTATATTGAGTATACTAAAGGATTTTGCATGTTTAGAAATGAAACTTAAAAGCAGACCAGTACTTAATGTTATTAAAGAAAATCGAAATACTTTAAAGAGAGCATTGGAGACAATGGATTTAGAAACGTACAATAGCAATTCTACTGTTAGCGTTGAATTTATTAATACTTCTAAACTGCATAAAGACTCCAATTATATTTGCCAAATATTGAAATCAGGTGGAGTTATAACTTTACCTGGAGAAAAGTTTTATTGGAGCGGAAATGGATTAGGGGAAAAGTATATGAGAATAGCATTAGCAAGGATACCAGAGTATTTTGAACAATCAGTCCGAAGAATGATGGAAATTATGTGTAAAAGTTTTCCAATTAAATAAAGATTACAGCAATGAGCATCGCGTTGTGTCCAAATGATATCGGTTATAAGGAAAGTATACGTATATATAACGGAATGATTTCTAAAAAACCTGAATTTGTCTTTATCTGTAATAATGATAAAGATATAATAGAGGCCATAAAATTTGCGAGAATACATTCAAAAAGTATCAGTGTACTGGGTAGTGGGCATAACGTATCGGGTAGAGCTATTCAAGGAGAGGTGGTAATTTCGGTTAGAAATATGCAACACATTAAAGTGTTTCCTAAAAAATCACTTGCAATATGTGAGCCTGGTGTAACAATGTCAATATTTGATAAAAACACATTTATGCATGGTTTAGTTTGCACCGGTGGTACTGTGTCTTCAACGGGAATATCTGGTCTTACTTTAGGAGGAGGGATCGGTTGGTTACACGGATGCCTTGGTTCAACTTCGGATAATATATTAGAGTTTGAAGTTTTGAATTATTTAGGAGAAAAAATTGTTTGTAACGATAGAACTAATTTAGACCTATTCTGGCTTCTCAAAGGAGCCGGTTTTGGAATTGGTGTTGTTACCAAAATAATTTTTAACCTGCATAAAATTAAAAAGTTCATCGCTTATAATTTCTTAATACGTTATGATAATTTTGACAAAATTGTAAACTTATATTCAGATTTAACTAATAATGATTCATTTAAAATTACTTTTTTCTTATCCTTTCTGACGTTAGAAAATAATCAAAAAGTTATTAGTTTAGAAATTGCATTCGCAAATTTCGAGGATCAAAATAGTGACGAAATTGAGAACTTCGTGAACAATATTAAAAAAGAATTTACGAATGAAATTATTATAGAGAAAATTTTTTCTAACTACGTTGAGTTTCAAAGTTATTTTGATAATGAGAAAAAATATGGGATGCGATCATACTGGAAATCAGTAATAAAAAAGGAATTGATAAATTTTGATTGGGAATTAATTAAAGAAGCAATTGAGCAAAAACCATCTAGATATAGTTCAATATTTATAGAGAGATATCATGGGAAAATGTGTCAAATACCAGTCGAGGATTCAGCCTTTAACAAAAGAGAGGAAGGATATGGTATTCTTATAACCTCTACTTGGGAGAACCAAGACAGAGACGATTTAAATGTTTTATGGACTAGAAAGTTGTATAATAGTTTAGTTCGAGATAACGACACAAACTATATTAATTATCTTTACGATACCTACCCTAATGATTTAGAGTTGACAAGGGTGTTTGGAAAAGAAAAACTTGAAAGAATCAGAACTTTGGTAAAATTATATGATCCAAACAATCTTTTTATAAAGCCCATAGTTTGCAATTCTAATAAAAAGAGAAACTGAAGTCACAGTAATTCTGTAAAATTAAGAATTGAATCAGTTTAAAATTTTTATAACTATATATGGTGAAAAAAACAATGTCAAATAAAATTCTTGTAACTGGCTCTAGTGTTCGACAAGAACTATTAGAACCACTTGTTAGCGCTGGGTACACAATTGATAATCCAACGCATCTTTTATCTGAGAGCGAATTGAAAAACGCACTTAAATCTTCAGTGGCTTATTTACTCGGGGGCGATGAATACGCCAGTCGTGATACTTTAGTGACTGCTAATGAGCTAAAGATCATTGCATTTCTTGGAATGGGATACCAAACCTTTATCGATGTAACAGCGGCCAAGGAATTTCAGATACCAATTACTTATACACCAGGGACTTTAAGCAATTCAGTTGCTGAGTTTACTGTAGGATTATTACTAAATAGTACACGCAAGTTATTTCTTTACGCCTCTGAGTTTGCTTTGGGTCATTCCGGAAACGAAGAAAAGCAATCTGAATTATCTAGTCTACATATTGGAATAATCGGACTCGGTGGAATTGGGACAAAAATAGCTGAGATTCTTCGAAAGGGATTTGGATCTAAGGTTAGTTATTATTCAAGAAATAGAAAACCCACTGAGGAAAACCGACTTGGTATAAACTACCTAACATTTGAACAACTAACTAAAGAAGTAGATGTAATTATTATAATGACACCAAGTACTTCTGAGACTAAAAATCTAATTGGAATGTCTCAGATTTCAAATTTCAAAAGCGGAACTATTCTTATCAATACTGCCCGCGCAGATATTGTTGAACCCGAATCATTAGTAACTGGACTTCAAAACGGTCAAATAGGATATGCTGCTTTCGATGGATTTTTCGAAAATCCCGTGGAGGTAGTACAATACCTTAAAACTATGATTCCAAATAAACTTATGATAACTGGTCATATTGCATCTCTAACTCATGAAGCTCGTGATCGTATGTCTAAAATGTCGGTACAGTCAATTCTCAATATATTAAGAACCGGAAGAGATAAATATATTATAGAAAGTTTAAAGAGACCTCAATAAACATTGCTTGAGATTTTCGATGAAAGAAATAAGTAGAAAAGAATCGATATTATTATTCATTTGTGTATTGCTAAGTCTTGCACTTTTTTATGTACTGATGCTGAACTTGTGGGGACTTTCTCTATTTGGTGAAACAATTGATTATACTCGATTTGGAACCTGGAGTAATGCCCTCTCGGGTATTGGAACGACCTCCGCACTCATAGTTGCATTGACAAGCTTGTATTTGCAACGTTCTATTTACAGAAAAGCTGAAGCTCGCCGTTTTATCGACGAAGAAACTTCTATCTTCCTATGGCTTACCTTCAAAGAAGTTAGAGATGACTCAGGAAAACTTGTTTGTAGATTATGGGATATGATCGTACAGAATTCTACCGTTGCCCCAATTTATCACTGGCAAATTTCCATTGATTCTTATACGACTCATATATGCAGCTTTTTAAAGCACCCTCTATTGCCAGGGGTAAATGTATTTAATTTATCTTTTCTTGATAACCTTGAGCCCAGCAAGGTTCCGGAATCTATTTTGGTATTTGAAGGAAGATCTGGTCGCATTTGGACAAGATCAACTCGAGGCACTATAAAAGAAGACACTATTAAAGATTTGAATTGTAATCATAATGTTATAGAAGGTTAATTAAAATATGCCTGATCTAGATGAACATAGAACTCCTGAACAAGAAGTTATTAAAGCTTCTTCAAATTCTAGAAAAAAAAAGTCAGTAAGTACTGGACTTGCTAAATACTTTCAGGCAGCACTTGAACATTTAAATTATTTAGAATATGGTGATCCCTCTGAATATATCTTAAGAAAACATAAAATGGAGGTATTTAATAGTCCTCTTGAATCTATCTGGGTGCCCCCTAGATTCCGGAGACAGGATCAATCTGGTGATGAAGTCCCATTCAATACCTTATTGAATGACTCAAATCAAGGTCAACTTGTTCTTGCTGATCCAGGCTGTGGCAAATCTACACTATCAAGGTATCTCACTTGTTTATTTATTAAAAATTTTCGACAAGAAAAACAAAATTATTTTGGAATATTAGTCCCATTGAGCTTGATTCAATTATCAGGAAAAACATATCAAGAAGCAGTAGCACATTGTGCTGCAAAGTATGTTGGTTTAGAGAAGGATAATGAAGTTATCGATGAATTGAAAAAAAACATTTCCTATGCATGTATCATTTTTGATGGTTTTGATGAATTGCCAATTAGTCGAAAAACAATAGCAGATAAAGATTCAGCATCACTTAGACAAGAAGCTGCTGCTCTCATAAGATCGCTTCTCTACGTACAAATCCCACAAGCAGAAAGCGACACTCCTTATAAACTAATTATAACTTGTCGGACAAAAGACTATTTTGAAGATCGTACATCAAATCTAGGTACGCTTCCACATTATTATATGTCAAAATTTTCGCCGAACCAAATGAATTTGGCAATACTTAGATGGCATGAGGCTGCTAGAATTCAGGTTATTGATCATTTTAAAAGCAACAATGAGGCCATTAAGTCACTTGCCGAACGATGTGTTGGTATACAAAGTACGTTGCGAGAGCATTCTGATTTGGCAACAGTATGTCTTACACCACTTATGTTAAACGCTTTACAAACAGTTTTTTCGGATGTAAAAGATATACCATCATCTGTTAGTCAACTGTGTTGGCAAGCTATTAATTGGTTTTTTATAGACAAATACCGCGATACGAACCAAGATTTATTCGTTAAACAGAATGGGGCTTGGTTAATGGAAACAATTACTGAGATTGGGTGGTCAATGCACGTGCGTGTAGTTGGTGGTCAACTAAAGGCTTTTAACAACATCGAGCTTAGGGAGCTAACAAAATCTGCTTGTACTCTAAAGGATTTTACAAAACTTGATTATGATTCCCAAGAAGATGCAATTACTCGTGTGGCTTCATTTCTAAGACGTGGGCACGGTATTCTGGTTAAAGTCTCAGATGATGGATTTGATTTTGTTCATAATGTATTTCGAGAGGTTCTTGCAGGTCGTGCATTGGCAAGACTATCGATGTCTGAGCGCCGATTGTATGCACTAAATGAACAATGGCAAAATCCGATACGTTACTGGGCAGGTTTAAAAGCTTCAGAAAATGATGGTTTATATGAAATAAGTTCCTTTGTTGCTGAATTGTCTCAAGATGTTCAATCTGAAAGTTTACAAGCTACCCTTGCTTGTGGTGGAATGCTGGTTGAAGTTATTGCAATCGTACCATCTCAACTAATTACACGGATGCTGAAGACCCAAATAGATGAAATTCGGGAAAAATTATGTTGTTTGCTTCAAAAAGAAAATCTGAGGTTGGTGGATAGGATTAAAATTGGGGATATGTTAGGTACCTTAGGAGATCCAAGGCTTGAGAAGGGGGTCCTGGACAGAATTATTTGGATTGCTGCAGGTAATTGTCAAATTGGACGCATTGAAAACCATCGAACTAGAATTTTAAAATATCAGAAATGTCCGGCGGCACCACCACTTTCTGGACAATTAGAAAAATTTGGAATTAGTTCCTATTTAGTAACAAATGCAGAGTTTCAGCGTTTTATTGAAGCTGGTGGATATGATATTGATAAATATTGGTGTAATGAAACAGCTTTAAAATGGGCTCGTGGCAACGAAGAGACAATTCAAATTCTAATAAAAAAATCTAGTGATGTTGCACAAATTCATTATTCAAGCGAATTAGCAGCACAGCGATTAGTGCCTGACGAAATTCCCGAACGTTGTATTCAAATGATTAAACGAAAGTTTCCACTATACTGGGAAGATCCAGCCAATAATAGACCAAATCAACCAGTTGTAGGTTTAAATTGGTGGGAAGCAATAGCATATTGTCGTTGGTTAGAGGAGACTCTAAAAAATAAAGGTTTATTAGATCCACAAAAAACCATACGCCTTCCGATTGAAGCAGAATGGGAAATTGCTGCTCGTCTCTGTGGTGATAACAGTATATATCCGTGGATAGACGGAGAGCCTTCGGATTGCGCTCTAGTGAGAGTCGCCTTTACTAAAGAGGATATTGCGCCTTTGTTCAGATCATGTGGAGTTGGCCTATTTCGATCAGTCAAAACCAAATTTCCAATTTATGATCTTGTCGGAAATGTTTGGGAATGGTCTGGTTCCAAAGCTAATCCATATGATAAAAATAGCTTTATACAAACTTTAGACACAATTGGTCTAGAGGACCGAATTTCTCGTGGTTCATCCTGGCTTTCTTCCGAGGAGGAATCTACGCAAATTACTTTTCGTAGCTTTGATCCACCATATAATGCTTATGAAGATCTTGGTTTCAGAATTGTTATCAAATAAAAATTTAAATGGCAATAGGTTTTAATAAACATATTGAACCTTATATTATAGATGTTTCTCATGCATGGCGAATTCTTGGACGATTAGGATTGGTTGACACAATCTTTAATCATATTTCAGCTGTAGCCGGAGATGAAGAAGGAAAATTAAGTTTGATAATGAATCCTAGTGGGAGACTTTCAATTGAAGTTTACCCAGAGCATTTATGTGTTTTTGCCTTGAAGGAATACATGCCTTCAGAAGCAGCTAGACTTGGTGTTATAAAAGATGGATTACATATGCATTCTGCCATGCATAGCTTGAGAAGGAAAGTAGGTGCAATTATTCATACACACTCACCTTATTCTATAGCAGTGGGCTGTTCTGAATCTGGATTACAATCGATGAGCCAAACTGCAATGGAGTTTTTAGGCGAGTTGAAAATGATTGACTATGATGGAATGTTTCGCAACCAGATCTTATCCGAAAGCATTTCTAATCTTGCTATTCATGGTGGGGTCGCACTGTTACGGCATCATGGGTCATTAGTTGTGGCAGATAGTATTGCTGAAGCATTCTATCTAGCATACTACATTGAAGAAGCATGCAAAATTCAAGTACTAACTCTTTCACAAGGTGTTCCACTGATAATTCCTGAAAAATCCTCAATAAATGAAGCACATCAGTTACTACAAAATGATAGAAAAATTGTAGCAAAGCAACTTTTTGAAGCTTTTTGCCGGCAATTGGAGAATAAAAATGCATCAAATAAAACAACAAAGAAGTAATATAGCAGTAATTGGAGGTGGAGTCGTTGGCCTTACAACTGCTTTTATCTTGTCAAAAGAGTATAACGTCACTGTGGTTGCAGAGCACATTGGTACAGCAACTGATTCTATCAAAGCTTCCGCAATCTGGCATGTTTACCTAGTTCCTGAAACTGACGAAGTCCTATCTTGGGCTCAAATCACATTAGAAAAATTATATGATTTAGAAACTAATGAACCGTCTGCCGGAGTTGAGGTAGTTCCAGGTGTTGAACTATTTCGTAAAAGTGGACCAATTCCTCATGTTCCAAGTTGGTCACATATTCCAAAGAGATTTAAGATATTTACAGAGAAAGAGGTTGCAATGTATAACAAATATATTGCTTCAGAGCTCACTGAAATTGAACTTCAACTTTTACGAGAAAATCCAGTCACTTGGGGATATTATATTGATGCACCTGCCGCAGATATGCAAAAGTATTTATCATGGTTAGAGAAAAGCGTTATTAACCAAGGAGTAAAAGTTAGAAAAGTAAAACTTTCAAGTTTTGATGATATATCAAATGATTATGAAATCATCATCAACTGTTCAGGTTTAGGTGCAAGAGAATTAACTAAAGATAGAAATTTTATTCCTTATAAAGGACAGTACTTCGTGCTTAAGGCTTCTACTACATCACCAAAAGATTATGTTGGAGATGATTACCATCCTAATGGCATAACATATGTAATTCCAAGACTTGGTGAAGTGTTGGTGGGGGGATGGGCAGAAAAGGGATGTGAAGACCTTGAGTTAACTCTAAAATTTACTGATGCAATTAGAAAAGCTGGATTGTATACCCCTTGGTTGCAAAGTTGTTCAGAAAGTGATCAGGCTCGGTCACCTGTAGTGGGAATTCGACCTGCGCGTGTTAATGGTGTACGTTTGGAAACAGATACTCTTTCTGCTAAAATCCCTATAGTTCACAACTATGGTCATGGGGGGTCAGGGTTTAGCCTTTCCTGGGGTTGTGCTGAGGCCGTGAAGGTATTAGTTCTAAAATTGTAAAAAATGTTGTAAAACGCACTTTATAAAAGGGGTTACCTAGGCTCATAAATCTAAGTTGAGGGCACTCTCAATTTCAAGATGAAATTCTCATCCTTGGCGACTACAAATGTTTTTGGTTCAAGTTAATGTGGAATCCAAGACAATCATTAGAATGAGAAAAAAGAATAGCACAAAGTAATAAGTGGAGTTGTAATTAACGCACTGATAAAACTTAATAATTTAGAAATAGTACAATAAAAACATCTCTCCAGATTTTCCAATATGTGTCGAGGGTCATCATAATCCCCAGCTGGGTCATAAGTATCTATAGAAAAGAAAAGTCAAGTAAATAATTTAATATTACTAAGGAACGCTTTTGGCCCCCGACACAATATGGGAATGTGCTATCGAGGAGCAATAACATTCTTTAACCATCACTTCGAGATTAGAGAAAAAATATTCTTTTTTAATCGAAAAAGAGATACAATAAATAATATTGACTTTCATACATTAATTAGATAATTTTTCTTTACCAAGTTGGTAAAGAAAAATACTTGGCTTATTTTATGCCGATATGCTACTATGAATATAGAATTTTATAATCTAAAACATGAGAGACTCGTGAATGATTATGAGTCGTTGAAAAAGCGTTATAATAAGGTGAAGGGCGTTGATTCGGCTTCCGATATTATTGCAACCTTAGATGTTTTGTTTGCAGCACCTACCTTAGCGGATGTTCCAACGGGGTTTCGTCCCCATCCACTAAAAGGAACTTACAAAGGCTATTTTGCAGTAGATGTTGATAAAGTTATTAGAGTTATTTTCAGACCAAATCACGAGGGGGATTCCGAATATAGAATAGATAATTATAAAACCATTAAAAATATTTCAGTCATAGAAATATTTTCGAACTATCATAAGGGCTAACATTAATATGAGCTACTTACCTAATAAAGCAATACATCCTGGTCGCATCATAGCTGAAGAGCTTTCGCGTGAGGGAATGACCCAAAAAAGTCTCTGTGAACGAATGGGTATTACGGAAAAGCATCTCAGCCAAATCATTAATGGGGAGGCATCCATCACCGTTGAAACATCTCTTTTATTGGAGAATGCGCTTGGTGGATCGGCTTCATTTTGGATCAATCTTGAAAAAAACTTTCAGGAAACGAAAGTGCGTATCGAAAAGCTTTCAATAATTAAAGAAGAAATATCCATTTTATCAAAATATCCTTATTTAGAATTAGTTAAGCGTAGGTATGTGGAACAAACAACTAATAAAGAAAAGAGAATCGAGAATCTTTGGAAATTTTTCGGTGTGAATTCTCTTTCTTTCGTATCGACAACCGAAGGAGTAGCCTTTCGTAAACGAAACGAAGCAAGTATAAAAAGTGAATCTATCGCTGCATGGTTAAGATGCGGAGAACTAGAAGCTAAAAAACAAATTCTTCCAGAATATTCCGAAACAAAATTGAGGGATATACTGAGTACCCTAAAATTATTATCTACGAAAAAACCCGAACAATATTCAGTAGAGGTTATTAAACAATTGAATGAAGTTGGTATTGCCCTAATATATATTTCACATTTCCCGGGATCGGGTGTAAGTGGTGCTGTTCGTTGGATTAACAACAAACCCGTTATTCAGTTGAGCTTGTATTATTCGTGGGCGGATATTTTCTGGTTTAATTTATATCACGAACTTGGCCACTTGGTATTACATGGAAAGAAAGAAAAATTTATTGAATTTGATAAGAAGGAATTAGCTCTTGCAAGAGACAAAGAAGATGAAGCGGATGAATTTGCGAGTGATGAACTCATTTCACCCAAGAGTTATTCACAGTTCTTAAAAAACAATCCCATTATTTCAAAAAGTAGTATCCTAGAATTTGCAAATAGTCTCAAGATTCATCCAGGAATAGTGGCCGGTAGATTATGCCATGATAAGAAGGTTAATTGGAATACGGTTTCAAGCTTGCGTCCAAGATTAAAAATAGCATCTGAATAAAATGAATGTAATTATAAATTAAAGGTCGTTAGTAAATTTGATGGAGGTACATAATATGGAAAACGAAAAAGATCAAAAAGAAAAGTACGAAGGAAACGGTGGAGAAAAAAAAGAAGTTACTATCATCGTAAACACGCGTGAAAAAAAATGGCCCAAAACCAAGATAACGTATGAAGAAGTGATCGTAATTGCCTTTGGTTCGTATTCTTCAGACGAAAATATTATTTACACTGTCACTTACGCAAAAGGTGCAGATTCAAAACACGAAGGATCACTTGTGCAAGGTGGAAGTGTTATGGTTAAGGACGGAATGATTTTTAATGTCACACAAACTAATAAATCTTAATCCAGATTTAAAAAGGCTTAGGGATGAAGGGTATGAGATTAATGTCGTTAAATCCTATTTACTCGTGTATCATGTCCCATATGTAAACTCGAAAAAGGAAGTTGTTTTAGGTGTGCTTGTTGCTCCTATACAGATTATACAAGATAATCGAATAGCAAAACCTAACGACCATACAATTCACTTTGTTGGAGAACATCCTTGCGACCAAAATGGAATACCTTTGAAAGGAATGGTTAATGAAAGTAGGCACAAAACTCTAGCTGAAGGTATCGAAGTTGATCACTACTTTTCTGCAAAACCTATTAATGGTAATTATGAAAATTTCTATGATAAAATTACCACATATGTTTACACATTGCTGTCTCATGCACAAGCAATAGATGAAAACACCAAGGCAAAAACGTTTAATATTATTGAATCTACCGATCCAGATGATGTTTTCAAATATTCAGATTCAAATTCAAGTAGGGCTGAGATTGATGCTATCTCCGAAAAGTTACAAAACTTAAAAATATCAATCGTGGGATTAGGTGGGACGGGATCATACATTTTAGATTTTATTACAAAGACTCACGTAAAGGAGATTCATCTTTTTGATGAAGATCAATTTTTTTCTCATAACGCTTTCCGCGCGCCTGGGGCAGCTTCAATAGACGATCTAAATAAACAACAGAAAAAGGTTGCCTATCATCACGAAGTATATTCACATATGCGGAATTTTGTTTTCCCACACGCATATAACCTTTCACCCTCAAATTTAGATGAATTGCGTGGAATGGACTTTGTGTTTATCTGTATAGATAAAGGAGAGATTAAGAAACTTATAATACAAAAACTAATGGAGTTAGGAATACCATTTATAGATACGGGCGTAGGTATCGATAATATTGATGGTAAATTAACGGGTAGTGTACGAGTGACCACAGGTACGGTGGAAAAGAATAATCATATTGATTCAAGAATATCTTTTTCTGACACTGGTGGGGGTGATTATAATAAGAATATTCAAATTGCAGAGATCAATGCGCTCAATGCAGCCCTTGCTGTAATAAAATGGAAAAAGTTGTTTGGTTTCTATCATGATTTGCAAAAAGAATATCATTCAGTTTTTAATATCAATTGTAATCAAATGGTAAACGATGAATCAATTAACGCATAAGTTTGTAAAAAATATCCCTGAGAAAATAGAAGATGGTGTTATTTATATATCCATAGATTATGCCTCGGTTATACATAAATGTGCGTGCGGATGTGGGAAAGAGGTTGTAACTCCCCTCTCACCAACAGATTGGAAATTAATTTTCGATGGAAAAACAATTTCTTTATATCCTTCAATAGGTAATTGGAATTTTGCCTGTCAATCTCATTACTGGATTGAAAGAAGCCAAATCAAGTGGGCACCTAAATGGTCAAAAGAACAAATAGCCACAGGAGTGAAACAAGATAAATCCAATAAGAAAGAATATTACAGTGGTAAGGAAAAATGGTCTCTATTTGATTATTTCAGGAAAAAATAAATCTAATTTTAAAAGTAACTTTTGTCTCATAAGATTATTGTTGGATGTGAAATAATATTTTTCGTACCTCCTAAGGGTTCCTTGATCAATCCCAAGATTCGTTGCCATTTTTTTCTGACTTAGTCCATGAATCTTTCTATAATAGATTAGTTGTTCTCCAAGTGTTTTATTTGGAAAAATCTCAGGTATATATCCTAAAAATTTTATGACCTTGGGAATGTACTTAACCGATGGATTACTTCTATTACTTTCCCAATTATAGATACTCGTCTCTTCGACACCGATTAATCTAGCAACATCAGCTTGAAAAAGATTTTGCTCTAGTCTTCGTTTTCTAATATGTTCCCCTATAGATTGTGGATTTTGAGGTATATGTGAAGGTTTTTGAGCCTTTAATGTTATTTGGCAGATGGGCAACGCAGGTATGAAAATTTATAGCTGAAAGCAATATAAACTTTGGAAGGATTTTTTCCTTATCTAAATAGTTGAAGTTCACAATCTATAATAATAGCTCAGAATCGCTGTAAATTGCCTGATTGTTAATCAGTCAGCTCAATCACATGCTCATTTTTCAAGAATTCGATTCATGGATAAAGGTATAATTGTTGTAAAATATTTAATTCTTCACAAATATCTATTCGATACTCGAAAAACTGACCTAACTATCCAATGAAATTCTTCTTTGCCTTGTCATCAATTTTAGAAATCAAATTAAGATGTTGTGGAAGAAGTATTGGTAAAGAACAATAAAAACTCGGATACAAGTTTAAAGACAAAAAACTGATTTAGTTACATGAAATCCCTTTCAATTTGAATAACATTAGTACAACTACTAAACTTTTCCGGTAAAAATGCCCTAAATATTTTAAAAATGTCGTATAACTACTAATGCTATATTCAAGACCTCGCAATATATTCAGTAGTAGAATTGATAACTCCTGAACAGCGAGGACTTTTAAAGTTGTCAAATATTTTATCGTTTTAAAGTTTCGAACGGCTATAAATTTAATAATACCGGTCTTCTTAATTGCTCTCTCGATTTCTTGGACAGGCAAAATTAAATTTTTACAAAAAACATCAACTATAATATGCGAGGAATAACCATGGAGAAAATCCGATTGCTTGTGGCTGAGGATGAGACCATTATAAGAATGGCTCTTATTAAATTACTCGAATCTTATTCCGGATATTGTGTTGTTGGTGAAGCTGAAAACGGTCATGAATTAATGGAAAAGTATCCGAAAGCAAAGCCTGACATTGTTCTTTGCGACTTAACTATGCCGATTATGAATGGATTAGAATCTTCGGCTAAAATCCTCAAACAAGACAGATTTGCTAAAATAATTTTGTTTACAATGCACAATGAGGAAGAATATATCTGCGGTGCAATAAGACTTGGTATATTGGGCTACGTTACTAAATACTTATTGGATAGCGATTTGAGATTTGCGATTCAATCTGTATACGAGGGGGGAACATATTATCTGGGAAAGACAATTGAGGAAATAGAAGAAATTAAATCTAGATGTTGCAACAAGGGAATGGATGGTAAATTTGATGAATTATCAACGCGTGAGAAAGAAGTATTATTTTGGGTTGCAGCCGGAATGACAAGTGATGAAGTCTCGATAAAATTAAATATATCTAAAAGAACGGTTGATTGTCACCGTTTTTCAATAAAAGAAAAAACAGGTCTTAACAAGAGATCTGAAATTGTTGATCTTCTAAAAAATATTAAACAATTCCCGAGAGTAAATTAGCATGAAAATATAAGACTGATTTTATTATGGAAATAAATATATAAGTATAAAATAGGTACTTTATACTTATTTGCATGATAGAATTAAATATTATCTTAAAATTGAAAATCTAAGGTGCAAAAGCAAATCTTCACTACAGCTAATACAAATCCAGGGATGGGGGTTACGACAACTAAATTGCTGACTATTTTATTGGAACTTTTATATTATTTTATTGCTGTGATTCTGCTTTTCTCAGGGGTGAGTAAAGTTCTTGATCCTTCCCCAATGTTTGGAACAATGAAAGCGGCTTTTAAGATTAATGAGGAATTGTTAATACTTGCGGTAACAGTAGTCCCTATAGTAGAAAGTGCACTTGGCTTGATGTTGCTTTTAAAAGTACAAACAAAGAAAACCTTCTTGGCAACTATAGTATTATTCTTTGCTTTTTTTGTGTTCAGTGTTTACGGAACTGCAATTGGTTTGAATACAGACTGTGGATGCTTTGGAGATGCGGTTAGCAGTGAGTTTGGGATTACGATGATAATTAGAAATTTAGTTTTGTTAACCATAATAATATGGTTAGCAGTTGATATTAAGAAGTTTGCTTCTACCAGGCACAAAATAAAGTAACTATTAAATAATTGAGGATAAAACTCAATCTGTGTTTTTATTTAATCACTAATTAATAAAATAGAATGTTTAAGAAGTTATGAAGATTAAAAATATTAAGGTAATTTTAGCATGGTCCATTCCAGCTCTATTGCTTTTGTTTTCTTTTTTTAATTTTATTGAGACAAAAAACAAAAACAAAGACTTTACTAAATTTTATTTACAACCATATGAAATAAGTGTTTCGCAATCACTTCAAATCGATAATCACTTTATTCCAGATCTGTCATTTATTAATTTAAAAAATACTAATAGTGTAAATATCCTAAACGAATCAAAACATGAAAATTATTTAATAGTTGTATATTCGGAACACTCATGTAATCCTTGTTCAGAATTACTTCTTAATTTTTGTAATGAACTAACTCAAAGTGGCTACAATAAAATTTATGGGATTTTCAATTATGAGGATATGAATGAAGCTAAAAGATTTGTAATTAATAATTATGTGAACTATCCATCTCTTTATGACCCTGAAAATCAATTCATGGAAAAATTAAAAATTACAGAAAGTCCAGTTATTTTATGGGTTGATAAAAATAATAATATAATTAATTCACACTTTTTACAACCTGAACTTGAGAATATAACTAGGATATTTTTTGATTACATCAGGTCACAGGTAATTACAAAACCAAGTAGTTAATACTTTAAACTCAGTGTTAGGAGGTATTTATGAAAGTGCAAAAAGTTATTTATTCCGCTGTATTATTATTATCCCTTAGTATTTTTTTCTATTCACAAGTTAAAGCCTTGCCAGAACCTTATGAAAAAGGCCCTATGACCGAAAGTTATTGCAATAAAGACCAAGCTTGGGATGTAAATTGTGCTGGTGATAGTGGTATTTGTACAAGTCAACACCACAAATGTAGTGCATAATTAAAAATTTAATTAGTCGATTGAGTTTGTTTGCTAGGTATTTGATAACAAACTCAATCACTTTTTTCCTAAAAGAAGTTTATATGAAAAATAAAAGAAAAATTGGACTCTCTATATTAGCTACTTTTTGCATTGTTCTGTCTTGTAGTAAAGAAACTCCATATGAAAGAGCAAATAATCATTTTACTATTGACACGGCAAAGGCTGAAGTAATAAAACAAACTAAAACGCTTGAAGATATATTCGAAAAACAATCCTTAATTGAATTAGAGACAAATAATAGATGTAAAATTGGTAGGATTGACGAATTTATTGAAGTAAAATCAAAGAATAGAATAATCGTTCTAGACTATAAGAACTCAGAAGTATTTCTATTTGATACCGATGGAAAATTCATTAATCAAATTGGGAAAAAAGGAAAGGGTCCAGGCGAATTTATTAGATTATTTTCGGCTTGTTATGATAATGATAAAATTTATATAGGTACGAATTACACGCTGTTAGTTTATGATATTAAAACCGGTGACTACCTAACTTACTATTCATTAATCAAGAATGAAGATATTATTTATGTTCATAAAATATATGTAAAAGATGACATTTTAGTAACATATCAAAGGTATCCTAGTAGTAAAAAAAATGACGTAATTGTTTACTCATTAAGCAAAGAGAAAATTATAAATGTGTACGGACATGGAGAAACAAATTATGGTTATCAGGTCAACTTGTTCACTCAATTAAACAATACTTATTTTATATATGGTAACAGTTTTAACAAAGACCTTTATCAAATTGATCTGGATAATAAAACTATTAAAGTGTTTTCCACTCTTGATGATGTGACTATACTTCCCGATAAGTTTAAAAATATAAAAGATCAAAATCAGCAAGTAATGTGGAAACAAAAGAATAGAGACATAAGCAATAATTTCAAGCCTTTATATAATATACAAACAGTTCAAGGTTTTATTTTTGTTGAACAAATAATTACTTCTAAAGGTGGAAAGTATTATATCTATGATTCAAATGGAAACTTACTGAATATTCTAAATGATTATGATTTTCTAAGTTCATATAAAAACTTAATGTTCAGAGATGAGCCAAATTATAAATTCACATCCGAAGGATTAATTATTTATGGGTATGAAAAAGAAAAACCCATTAGTGCAAATCCAACATTAGTCTACTATAAATTAAAAGATAAATTGGACTAAATATTCCGATAAATGTTTTGTGAATTGAATGATTCAGAAAGCACTTTTAGTTACTACTATATTATTCTTCGTCCTTAATTGAGTAGCGTTAATGGAAATGTAATTAGGTTAGGCGCGAGTTGAATACGTTTTAGTACTACCATTAAAAGTAAGTTTTACTGTAATTATAATAATTTGAATTTTGGTTTTGTTAACGAATGTTTTTGCCTGGTGATGATAAAGAAAAGTGTGCCTCCAATGGAAAAATTATTGTAATAATATTTTCAAGGAATACTAATTATAAAAATTATTTGGACATCCATTGTTGCTCGAATAATTCGATATTAAATCAAATATAAGTAAAGTTAAATTCATCAATTTGTATAAAGTACATGGTGAATTAATGTTATATTTAAAAAATATTATTTAAGAACAACAAAAAGGGAAATGACATACCCTGTATAATTATATAAATGTAAATGTTATCCCACTCGCGCCAGAAAAATAGGGATTGTGATTGAGTGCTGAAAATGTGAAAAAAACAATTCACTATTTAAAAGCAGATGTATGACAAATCAATTAATTAAACAAAATGGAGGTTACATGTCGGTACCAACAAAAAACAAACTAAAAGTTTGGAGTAAGAGAGCAAGTGTTGTACTTTTTGCTATGCTCTTTTTACTCAACATTAAAATTGCTTTTACTGATGATCTTTCAGATGGTGACATTTCATTGTTCGGGATGAAGTTAACCTTGTTCCAAGCCACTTCTGCTTTAGAAGCAGATCCTAGAACTGGATTAACTTATATGAGTACTCCTGGCGGAACGATAATCTGTTGCTTGCATAATGCCTCAACAGCTGGTTGTGCTTATGTCCCGGAATGTGATAGAGGTAATTAAGGTTAGTATTTTCCTACCTTTCAAAAAGAGAGGTAGGAATTTATTTATCTGATTTTGTGTCATATTAAATATTAAGTTGTTTTATAGGAGAAGTTAGATATGAGAAGAATTGTTCCATTGCTTATAATATTATTTTTATTTGCATGTAGCTCCGATGATCTCAAAATGAATCATAAAAAATTTAACTTTAGTAAAGCAACATTTGATTCGATCTTTGTAAAAACATCCCAAATTAATCTAAAAGGCAATCTCGAACATTCAATCGCTAGTATAAGAAAAATATGCTTAACAAAGACGAAAATCGTCGTTCTTGATAGCCGTTCAAAAAATATACTTGTGTTTAATAAAGATGGTAAGTTTGAAAACACAATTGGTAAAAAAGGTCATGCACCTGGAGAATATATTACTCCATTTGACATTGATACTAATTTGAATAATGAAATTTTAGTCCTAGATGTTGGAAGTCAGCGCATCTCAAAATTTAAGGAAGATGGTTCATATATTACTGCTTATAATGTTCAAATTGGATTTGGAGTTTGTTCAGATTTAAATGGCGGTTTTTATCAGTATAATCCTAGTGAATCTGCAATTGCGGAAAAGAATTCAATAAAACATTATAACGAAAACGGAATATATGAGAAATCCTTTTGTCCACCGTTTTATAAAATTGGTATGATTGGTGCTAATATAACTATTGACAATGAAGGGAATGTTTATGTTATTCATTCTTCTATGTATTTAATAAAAAAATTTTCTCCTTCTGGAGATTACATTAAAGAATTTGGGAAAATCCCAAAGTTTTATAAACCTTTAGAAGTCCTCCCAGGAAGATTTGCTAACCGTGAAGAACTTGATGCTTTTACGTCACTCACAAAAATATTAGTAACAAAAAGCAATTTAGTTATGATTGAGCTAGTTCGTTCAAAGCCTCGCACACATTGGATTGAAATTTATGATACTGACGGAAATTCCTTAATTGGTGGAATTAAAGTTGATCCCGATCTTGCATTGACTGCAGTCGGAAGAGATGATTCAATTTATTTTATTAAAAACCCACCAGAGGAACCATCCCCTAATAGTAATGAAGTACCAGATTATCAGCTTGTTTGTTATAAAATTAATGGAAAATAATTATGTATAATTTATTTCTATTAATTTCCGGTTTATTTACATTTTATCTAACAGGTGCACAAAACATTGAGAAAGAATTCGCAAGATTTTTTACTCAAGTTGAGGAGAAAAATATTTTATCTAGTAACTTTAGGAAAGTTAATACGGATATTGTCAAAATACTTCGTGATGGCACCATACTTTTAGTGTACAAAAACGAGTTTCTCGTTGAAAGATATGACGAGAACAATAAAATAATTACTCATCTCGATTTGAAAGGTAAAATCAATTTTATTGATGATGTTGATATTGACTCTTCAGGCTTCTTTTTCGTTGTTAATGACTACGATAATCAATTAAAAAAATTCGATAAAAATGGTATTGAACTTAAGTCAATTCGGGTTAAAAGTGGCCAAATGTTGTGTCTTGTAGATAATGAATTGTTGCTTTACAATAAGTACCATATTAATGATAGATTACACGATCCGGTAATACATTATTATGCTCGGGATGGAAGTTTTGTCCGTTCCTTTGGAAAGGAACCTAGGAAACCTAAAATTGGGTTAATTCCGTTAGGTGCAGGAAATATTACTTATAATGGAAAGGATATTTTTGTTTGTCATAGTTCCGATTACATTATTGATGTATATAACCGAATATGGATTTTAACCAAAACTTATAAAAAACGACCAACATTTTTTTTCATGCCTATGGAAATTAATTCCTTAGATGAAAAAGAGATGAAAATATGGCATCGTACAACTCAGCTATTAAATAGTTATTCTTTTGGGAACAATATTATAGTCTCTTATTTTGAAAGAGTTGATGGAACCAAACGCTGGCTATTTCTCCAGAACGATAGAAAATCTTTAGAAGTACTCTTACCATCCACAATCTCTTTAGTAGGGACTTTTCAAAATAGAATCTATTTTTTAGAAAATAAAAAAACAGATATTTCTAGCAAGAATCTACCTAGGATTGTTAGTTATGAATTTCAAGATCAATTTTTCAAGTAGGTATTATTTACCTTTGTTATTAATACTCATAGCGCTCTTAACATGGCATATTTTATATCTAAAGTTAAAAATAAAGCAGAACCATGATAGCATAGTTTTATTACATAATAGTTCTTATGTAGATTCAAACCTCCAAGCTATTTGCGACACTGTGGAAGGACAAATAATGGATAATATTGTGTTGCATAATGTTAAAGGTAAAAAGTATTTGGGTGATTTATTTGAGAATCATGATTTTTTTATTGCAGTTTACCAAAATGGAATGGTGTGCGATCCATGTTTGGAATTTATTCAGAATTATTGGGCTGAAAATTCTCAAAAATTCCCTCAGGGACTTTCAGATAAACTGATAATCATTGGAAGTAAAAATTCTCGTGATACCTTTGTTTTTTTAAAAAGGTATAACCTTGAGAATTCATATTTTATTGATATAAATCAATATATTCAAAAAAACCTATTATTGAGTAATATTCTACCGGTAAATTTTCTTTTTCTAATTGATAAGAAACTTCATATTGTATATATAAGTTATTTTACGACTATAGTAAAAGATCAGTTTAAGAGCTTTGTTAGTAAGTCGAAAAAGCTTATAAATGAAAAAAAATGATTCTTGTTTTCGAAACACAAAATTGTAATATATAAAATTGCTGATTATTAATAGTTCTCAAGTTATATGTCTCTTTATTGATAACGAAAGAAAAATTATATGTGATTAAGAATTAGCTATAGAAAATACTCAACAAACAAAGTGAATTTTTAGAAGATCATTAGTCTCTAAAAAATACATTGTTCAATGGGTATATACCAATTTTTATTCAGCTCATTTATAAAACCATTCTGTAGCTGAATCGTAATACCTTTATTTTTTTATTTCCTTCATTTTGAAATAATATTGAGAATTTTGGAGCAAAAATTTACTAAACAGACATTAAATTCATCAGTAATTGTTGTAGAGATCTATAGTTCGTGTTGATAAGTTCATAAAGAATCCACGTCATATAAGAATAATGGAGAGTCCCACTAAATCCCTACTATAAGGAGTAATAAAATGTTGATCGTTAATAATCATTTAGTAGAAATTATGTTTGTTCTCTCTTTGAATTTAATTTGGGTGACTATATGAAGTTAGAAAATTCTTTTTTGAACTTGCATCAAACCATTTGAAGACTTATAATAACCCTGATCTATTGAGAATTAATGGGAATTCATTTCTGTGTCAATAACCTCAACCAGTATCCACCGCCCTATTACAATAACTGTTATTTTTGTGGCAGTCACCCTGCTCGGTATCTTCTCCTTTTCCAATCTCGGAATCGATCTTCTCCCAAACGTTAATATTCCTCATTTAATAGTTCAAACAACATACACAAACGCTTCACCTGAAGAAGTAGAAAAACAAATTACCGAACCTCTTGAATCAGCAGTTGCAACTGTATCCGGTGTGAAAAAAGTAACATCTGTTTCTAAAGAAGGTGTTTCAATTATTTCTGTGGATTTTGTCTGGGGAACGGATATGAAGTTTGCTCTTCTTTCATTAAGAGAGAAACTTGATAACATGAGTTTTGCTTTACCTCGAGAGACTGGCAGACCGACAATCATTCGCTCGGATCCTTCGTCCAGCCCGATAATGACGTTGATTCTTTCGTATCGTCAAGAGATGAGAGGCGAGAGACGAGAGGTTGAAAGGAAAGAAGAAAAGACTGCCGGAGAAATTTCAGATTCACTCTACACTCAACATTCAGCATTCAACATTAGATACATCGATCACGATTCTCCGAAGGAAGATATACAACGGCTGATTGAACTTAAGGAAGCTGGAAGAGTTTTATTCAAACGGCGGCTGGAACAGATTGATGGAGTTGCACAAGCAATAATAACTGGTGGACTTGAACGGGAAATTTTAATACAAATTGATCCGGTAAAATTAAATTCTCTCAATCTTACATTTGATGGAGTGTCCTCAGCGCTTAACTCCGCAAATCTTAACATGTCCGCTGGTTCAATAATGAAAGGATTATTCCGCTATTCATTAAGAACTTTAGGTGAATATAAAAATGTAAATGAGATTGAAAAAACGGTTGTTAGGAAAAATAATAACGGCAGTTCAATTCTTGTTGAAGATATTGGGACTGTAACAGAGAATTTCAAAGAGAGGGAAGGTCTAACCCGTATCAACGGTAATGAAGCGATCGGAATCCTTATCTACAAACAGCCAGATGCAAATACCGTTTCAATCGCTCAATCGGTAAGGAATACAATCTCCTCGCTAAGGAAGAACTATCCCGAGTATGCTCTTCTTGTAGTTTCGGATCAATCCGGTTTTATTGAAAATGCAATATCAAACGTAAAACAGGAGATTTATTACGGCGGAATATTAGCAGTAATAGTTCTCTTCTTCTTTCTTGCTAACCTAAGACATATCTTAATAATTGGAATTACTATTCCCGCATCATTGGTGATAACTATACTTCTCCTTTACCTGTTTAAAATAAATTTTAATATTATTTCTCTTGGCGGAATAGCGGTGGGTGTTGGAATGCTTCTCGATAATGCTATCATTGTTATCGAGAATAATATGCGTTATAGAGAGCTCGGATATTCCAACCGGCTGGCAGTAATAAAAGGAACTGAAGAAGTTGCAATGCCTGTAGTTGCATCCACATTAACAACAATCGCTGTATTTCTTCCGCTGATATTTGTCCGTGGAATAGTAAGCGAACTTTTCAGAGACGAATCCCTGGCAATAGCATTCTCTCTTTTTGCATCTATAATTACGGCACTCACATTAATACCGATGCTGGATTCCCGTGAAAGTTTTAGACTGATCAGCAATCCCGAAAAATTCACTCAAGGCTTTCTAATAATTAAAAGAAATGAAGAAAAGAAATTCTCCAGACGTTTATTATTCTGGATACTATTTCCGTTTAAAGTCTGCATAAAGTCTTTCATCTATCTTCTTGCTTTAATCTATATAAAGATCGGCGGATACCTGAATAAGAAGCTCTCTTTTTTCTTTAAGAGAGTTGATAAGTTTATGGAATACCTTATTGAAAAATATGAACTGCTTCTCGAGTGGTCGCTTGGAAACAAAAAAACCGTTCTCGCAGTTACACTCGGTTTAATTGTAATTACTGTTCTTGCCGCAATGGATATGAAGAAAGAATTTATTCCAAAGGGAGCGCAGGATGAGTTCATACTTGAATTCGATTATACCGCAGGAACTTCCTTGAGGGGAAACGCGGCACTCACTTCTAAAATTGAAAGCTCGATTCTCGCAATCCCTCATGTAAGTGCTCTCGTTTCAAATATCGGGAGAGTAAATGAATTTGATTTTATGAATAAAGAACAGATTACGGTTAATAAAACAAATCTTATTGTCAAATTGGATTCCTATGAAAACTATTATGATGTGCAGAATTATCTAAGAAAGATTCTTGAAAAACTGAAAGGAATTAAATATACTTTCAAAGATGTAAAAACTTCCTACTCCATGCTGCTTAACCCGTCCGAAAACGACATAGCGATAAAGATAAAAAACAAAGATCTTGATAAAGCTTTTTCAAAAGCTGAAGAGATACTGAAAAAAATAAATGAAACAAAAATTGATGGAATAAAAGAGATCAGAATTGGTCTGGAAAGAGGAACACCGGAATACTCTATTACAATTAACCGTGAAAAGTGTCTTGCAAAAGGTGTAAGTATTGCTTTGGTGGCGAATCAGATTGTCAATATGGTTAAAGGAAATGTTGCTACATATTTCTCCGATTTTGATAAAAAGATCGGTATAAACGTTAGAACTTCGGAAAATAATAGAAACGATATTACAACACTTCTTCAATATTATATCCAAAACGGTAATAATAAAATTCAGATAAAAGATTTGGTTGATTATAAATTCGGTTATAACTACAGCGAGATATGGAGGGAAGATCAATCCAGAATGCTCTATATTTATGCTACACTACAAAATGCAAAGCTGGATGATGTGATTAAGAAAATCAATAACGCAATTTCCACTCTTCCAAAATCACCGGAAGAGATAATAACTGTCGGTGGTGTGAATGAAGAGATTACGAATGCTTTTTCAGCACTTTATATTGCTCTTATAATCTCAGTTTTATTGATGTATATGGTACTTGCCTCGGAATTTGAATCTATTCTCTACCCGTTTATTATTTTGTTCTCGGTTCCGCTTGGACTTATTGGAGGCATTTTACTTCTATATGTATTCGGTGAAAGTATTAGCGTTATCTCTTTAATGGGTTTAATTATCCTTGTTGGTATTGCTGATAATGATGCTGTTGTAAAAGTTGAGTTTATAATCAGAAAAAGAGAAGAAGGACTTTCGGTTCATGACGCGATTGTAGCTGCAGGCAAAGACAGATTCAGACCGATCGTTATGAACTCATTTACGGTCATGTTTGGATTAATACCAATGATGATCGGTATCGGTGCGGCAACACAATTACGTATTTCTCTTTCGCTTGCTGTATTCGGTGGTTTAATCTCTTCAACATTTTTGACGTTGACGATTATTCCTGTTTTGTATACTTATATGGAGAAGTACTCAAGAAAAAAAAAGAATAGCACACAGATTTAACAGATACAATGGATATAAACAGATAAAAAAATGGAATATTTGCACAAAGAAATTACTGATAAAATTATCAAAGCATTTTATAATGTTTATAATTGTCTTGGTTATGGGTTTTTAGAAAAAGTTTATGAAAACGCCATTAGTATTGAATTAAATGCAATGAATATAAAATGCGAAAAACAAGTTCCAATTGATGTTTTTTATAAAGGAAAGGGAGTCGGTGAATATTTTGCAGATATAATGGTTGAAAATAAAGTAATTGTTGAATTAAAATCTGCGGAAGGAATTATAACTGAACATGAGGCACAATTATTAAATTATTTAAAAGCTACAGAAATAGAAATTGGATTATTATTAAATTTTGGAAAAACTCCACAGATCAAAAGGCAAATATTTGAAAACAAATTCAAAAATCAGTTTCAATCTGTTTAATCAGTTTAATCTGTGTCCTATTAATCTGGATATAGGAGATAAATATGAAAATTAAATTATGGGTTTCTATAACTATCGTTATTTTGGTAATCCTTGCGTTTCTCTGGATAATCCTTCCGGCTAAATCAGATCAAAAGAAAGATGGAGATGAAGCAAACATAAACTACGATAAATTGGATGAAGTTGTTTTTGATGTGCGTGCAAAACCGGTAGTAATAGGTGATTTGATTCTCTATATAAACGCAAATGGTATTGTAAGAGCAACTGAAGAACTTGAATTAACTTCAAATATCAGCGGTATAATAAATACACTCAATATTTTTGAAGGCAAAGATGTTAATAAAGGGGATCTGCTAATTGGTCTTGACGACAGAGAATATGAATTGGCGTTAAACGATACCAGGGTGAAGGTGACAGATTCAAGAGTAGAATACGGATTTCTTGAGAGGGAAGCTCCGACAGACACAACAAACAATTCTAAAGTCCGCGAGATTATGGAACAGATTAAAAAATTAGACAAAGATTATAAGGACGGAAAGATAGATGAGTTAAAATACAACGCATCGAAAGATGACCTTGACATGAAACTAATATTCTCAGGAGCTAAAAGAGAAGAAGTAATTCAAAATAAAAGCGGGTTAACCACGGCTATAAATGCTTACAAGAGAGCAAAACTTAATTATGAATACACAAAAATATTAGCACCTTTCAATGGTGTTGTAGGTGATTTCGATTTGGTAAACGGGCAGCGGATTAATGCTGGACAGAAACTTTGTAAGCTATTCAATACCTCCACACTCAGAGTTGATGTTGGAGTTCTGGAAAATGATGTAACTAAAATTAAAGTCGGAAATATTGCAAAGGTAGAAGTACCATCCGTAACAGGCGAAGCGTTCAGCGGGCGCGTGTTAAATGTTAGTCCTTACATAGATAAAGAAACTAAAACTTGTAAAGTGACGATACAAATACAGAACAGTTCGAATAAATTAAAACCGGGCATGTTTGTTAAGGTATTCATCGAATCAAATAATCTTCAAAATAGAATTCTGATTCCTAAGGAAGCATTGCTTGTAAGGGATAAACGTCCTCTTGTTTTTGTTGTAGAAGGTGATCTTGCAAAGTGGAAATATGTTCAGATTGGCGAGCAGAATGATGAATTTATAGAAGTAAAAGAAGGTGTTGATAAAGGAGAGAATGTTATTGTAGAAGGGCAGTATACATTAGCTCACGATGCTAAAGTGAGGGTGATAAAATAATCAGTCTTACGCTGATAATGTTTTGTTTATCTGTGATAATCTGTTTGACCTGCTTGCAGCAGGCAAGTCTGTTCAATCTGCGTTCTATTTATTTAGAAAATTTTTGAAAAAAATATTTTACATATTTCTCACTCGTCCCATAACAACAGCGATGTTCTTTTTCAGTGTAGTTGTTGTTGGAATTGTATCCGTTCTTAATCTGCCGATTGAGTTAAGCCCCAATGTTGAATATCCTCGGTTATCTGTTTCTGTTGCTTGGCCCGGCGTTTCACCTGAAGCGGTCGAAGCACATCTAACATCTCCAATCGAAGCAGAGCTTTCAACAATTCAAGGAGTAAAGAAAATTTCCTCTACTTCGTCGGAGGGTTCGGCGCAAATCTCCTTAGAGTTCCATCCTTCTGTTGATATAGAATTTGCCCGTGTAGAAATAAATGAAAAACTCTCATCAATTAAAAATAATTTGCCGGTTGGAGTTTTATCACCTAGAGTATCCCAATACATACCCAAAGATCTTCAAAACTTGCAAGGTTTTTTAACTTATTCAATTTCCTCTAATAGATCATCAAACGATGTCCGCAAATACTTGACTGAAAATGTTGTGATGCGTTTAAAAAATGTTGACGGCGTTTCCGAAGTTGAGATAAGAGGCGGTTCAGATAGATTAATAGAGATAGAAATTGATTACGATAAATCCAAATCGCTTGGTATACTCAACGAAGAGATCAATAATGCAATTTCCGAGACTGAAAAAATAATTCCCGCAGGTAAACTGGAAAGAAATAACAATCAAGTATTTGTAAAGATAAACAATGAGGTGGTGAAGCCGTCATTAATAGGAGAGCAGGTTGTTAAAATTTTACCAAATGGAAATTCAATCCGTATAAAAGATATAGCAAGGATAATTGATGATTATGAAGAACAACGCTCTTATTATAGAATCAATGGGAAAGAAACCGTAACACTCATTATAGATAAAGAACTCGGTGCAAATACACTTAGCGTAGCAAAGTCTGCTGACGAGAAGCTAAAAGTACTCTCCAAAGAATTCCCTTCGGATTTTATCATCACAAAAGAAGTTGATAGAAGTAAAGATATTTCCAAAGATTTGGATGAACTATATAAAGACGGACTCTTCTCAATTCTTATTATCTTTCTTGTTGTATTGGTTATTTTTAGAAGAATTCGTTATTCCTTAATAATATTGTCATCAATTTTCTTCTCTTTGTTGGCTTCATTCTCTTTATTTTATCTATTCAATTTAACCCTTAACATAATCACGTTTTCATGTTTTGTTCTTGGTTTCGGTTTTATTGTAGATAATTCAATAGTTGTTCTAGATTATCTTGATAGACATTATGAGGGACGCGGTGAAAGACATTTAACTGTACTTGTCAAAGAAATTTTCTTTCCATTATTTACCTCTACAATTACAATTACGGCAGTCTTCATTCCATTAATTTTTCTAACAGGGGAACTTCAACTTTATTTCCAACAATTTGCTCTTGGAATCGGCTTTACTCTATTCGCTTCTTTAATAGTTTCTTTTACAGTTGTGCCGTTGTTATATCTCAAAACATTTCATAAAAGGAAAGTAAAAGAAAAAAATAGTGAAGGATGGTTATATAAAATTTACAGGAAGATCGTATCACAAATCATAAAAAGGAAAAAGTTGAGCATTGCATTTCTGATATTGGTCATCGGGTTTCCTGTTTGGCTAATTCCGAATAGAATTGAAACACCTGTAATTGGAGAAGCATATAATTCTATTTTTGATTCAGAGACTTATCAAGATATAAAACCGTATGTAAACTATGCATTGGGCGGTGTACTGAATTTGTTCTTTAATCATGTCTCACGCGGAGAACTTTGGAAGTATGGAGAAGAAACATACATTTATGTACGGCTCGATCTTCCGAACGGAAACAGAATTGAAAGAATAAATAAATTATGCAAAGATCTGGAAAATGAAATTCTTGCTTACAAGGAAAGTTTTAAAACAATTATAGCCAACGTACTTGATGAAGAAACCGCAACACTTAGAATTGAATTTACACTCGAACAATCAAATTCCGCATTTCCCTACATGCTGAAAAATTATGTTACCGCTTATGCAACACGTCTAGGTGGAGTTGATTCTTACGTTTACGGATTTGGCCCCGGTTTCTCAAATGCCGGCGGCGGGTCATCAAGCATGTTCAATGTTGAAGTGAAAGGATTTAATTTCGAACGAGTAAGATCACTTGCGGAATCATTCAGAGATATTATAAAAAGAAATCCGCGAGTTGATAATATTGATATAGACAAATCGATGTCTTACTGGTCGCCTGAAACATATGAATTAGTAGGGAAAATTGACCGTTCGCAATTGGCTGCATATGGAATTTCAGTTCAAGAACTATTTGCAATTATTGCTAAGAACACAAGTGGTAACATGAACTACAGCCGCTTCAAAATATTAAATGAATCTGTAAACTATCGTGTAAAATTTTCTAATTATAATGATATGCAACTAGATGAGCTTAAAAATCTGATTGTAAACGAAAAAGGGAATGAGAGACTAAAAGTAAGTGATCTTGTAACATTTGAAGAAAGAAAAGTACTTTCATCAATCAACCGGATCGACCAGCAGTATGTCCGTTACGTTAGTTTCGAGTTCAAAGGTCCGTATAAATATGGTAATAAGTTTTTGGAATCCTCCGTTGCATCCATAAAAGTGCCGGAAGGTTATTCGCTTAAACAATCAGACTATTCGTATCTTTTTGCTCAAGAAGATGAAATTAATATTTGGAAAGTATTAGGTGCTTCACTTTTCATAATTTTTATGGTTACTGCAGGATTTTTCGAATCATTTAAGAAACCTTTGATAATTATAACAGCGGTCCCCTATGCAATTGTCGGAGCTATCTTTCTTTTCTGGTTAACCGATAATAATATTGAACGAGGTGCTTATGCAGGAATGTTGCTGTTAGTTGGTTTATCTGTATCAAACTCAATTGTTCTTGTTAGCTATCTTTCAAAAAATGTTATTATGAGTTCGGAAGAATTAATAAGTGCGGCAAAGAATCGGCTTCGCGCAATAACATCCACGACATTAACAACATTTGCTGCCTTACTTCCTTTTATTTTGAGTGATCGTGCAACATTCTGGAAGAATTTAAGCATTAGCATAGCGGGAGGAATATTCATTTCATACATATATATCAGTCTATTTTTACTACTCATATATAAATTAGTTGTTCTTCGAAAAAGGAAAATCTGGCGCAAGTAGAGCATTGTGATATTCAAAATATATTCCAGAAGAATTCTTAAATGATTTTCATTTTAAGCTATTATTCTTTCAAGAAATTGATAAAGTCTAAAAATAAATTTACATAAATTGAATAATTTTCCTAAATTGTTGTTAATGCGTACAGCAACTGTACATTTTTAAATAAATAATTAAGAATTCGGTATCGAATTTAGCTTGATACGGAATTACCTGTCTTTCTCTGGATCAGAAGACTTCAGGTTCGACCCCTGACTGGGCAGCACATTCTGGGTTTTATAAACGAATAGTTTGTAAAACCTTTTTATTTTTGATTTGGCCTAAGCAATTTTGACTTTAATATACTATCGTTTTTTGCATCTGCTTTTTATCACTTTCATCTCAAATTTAGATTTATTCATTCGCTCATGAATCGTTAAAGTAGTGATCAATGCAATGAGTTTTTGATTTACTGTCATGAACTAAGATAAATTTTACAAATAGAAAAACCTATCAATTATTTACAGATGAACTACTAGTTATTGCCAATTTAAAAATCTATTATTTTGCTTTCATTTCATTGATGGATATGAATACAAAGAAATTTGAATGTCTTTTCAATAACTTTTTGCTCGGCTTACTTATATTTCTCTCCCATCTCCTCAAAGTTGTTTGATCAACCCCAAGTTTCATTGCCAATTTTTTCTGACTGAGTCCATGAATCTCTCTATAATAGATAAGTTTTTCTCCTAATGTCGTATGGGGAAATATATCCGGTACATATCCCAAAAATTTTATGATCGTGGGAATGTATTTAACTGATGGGTTACTTCTATTACTTTCCCAATTATAAATGCTCGTTTCTTCAACCCCAATAATCCTTGCAACATCAGATTGAAAAAGTGATTGCTCTAATCTTCGTTTTCTTATATGTTCCCCTATAGTTTGTGGGTTTTGAGGAATATTTGATGGTTTTTGAGCCTTTAATGTTATTTGACAGATGGGCAACGCAGGTATGCCCATGCGGATTTTTTACAGATCCAACTAAAGAGTGTACCTGCAATACGATGCAAATTCAAAAATACATGGCAAGAATTTCAGGCCCTCTATTGGACAGAATTGATATTCATATTGAAGTACCCGCGGTAAAGTTTAAAGAGCTTGCTTCAAGCTCTATAGGTGAAAAATCAAGTGAGATTAGAAAACGAGTAATTTCTGCAAGGGAAATTCAACAATCGAGATTTCACGGTATCAAAAATATTTATAAAAATGCAGATATGGCTTCTAAAGAAATTCGCAAATTTTGTAAAGTAGACAATCAATGTGAAGATTTATTAAAGATGGCAATGACACGGTTAGGATTGTCGGCTCGTGCATATGATAGAATTCTTAAAGTGAGTAGAACAATTGCTGATTTAGACGGATCGTCTGAAATAAAACCGCAACATATTTCCGAAGCAATCCAGTACCGGAGTTTAGATCGGGAATTGTGGGGTCATTAAGTCCATTTTAGGCAATAAATTAATTCATAATAACTTTTCTTGCTTTTTTATTTCCTCCGTTCTATATTTGAAGCTCGATTTTTGAGTTATTGGGTGAAATCTATCTGGGCGGACGCCGGAGTTGGAGAGCCGGGGCGGACTGTAAATCCGTTGGCTAAAGCCTTTGGGGGTTCGAATCCCTCGCCGCCCACATAAAACGAATTGATGAAGTAGAATATCACCAAACATATTCACACTTCGCTGATTCACTCTGGGAATAAAAAAAATAAATTTTAGGCAGAGAATATCTGCTGCTATTGTTTTGTTCTTTTTGAAAATGCGGGAGTAACTCAGTTGGCTAGAGTCACAGCCTTCCAAGCTGTTGGTCGCGGGTTCGAGTCCCGTCTCCCGCTCTGAAAGCTGATGTAGCTCAGTTGGTAGAGCATCCCGCTTTAGCGGGAGAAGAAGTAAACTGGAAGTCGGTTTTTACTGATGCTGATGTAGCTCAGTTGGTAGAGCACTTCCTTGGTAAGGAAGAGGTCACCGGTTCAATCCCGGTCATCAGCTCAAAGTTGAAAAATTTTATTGCAAAAAGTTTTATTAGAGGAATTATAAGATGGCAAAATCTAAAAACGTTAGACAAATAATAATATTAGAAAGCAGTGCAAATACCGGCTTCCGTTATTCAACAAAAAAGAATAAAAGAGAACATCCAAATAGAGTTGAATATAAAAAATACGATCCTGTTGTTCGCAAGCACGTAGTATTTAAAGAAACTAAATAATACGTCAGTGGCTCAATTGGTAGAGCAGCGGTCTCCAAAACCGCAGGTTGGGGGTTCGAGTCCCTCCTGACGTGCGAGAATTAAAACTGGTAAAATTTTATGAAAGAAAAAATAATCAACTTCGTTAATGACGTAGTAAAGGAAATGAAAAAAGTTACCTGGCCTACTCGTGAAGAATTGAAAGAATCTACTTCGGTAGTAATTGTGGTATGCCTCATTCTCTCTGCATTCACTTATGTTGTAGATATGGTCGTCAATAAAATATTGCAAGGAATTTTTTAGGATTGGAAAACGAAAAGGCAAAATGGTACGTCGTTAGAACTTTCTCCGGGCATGAGAACAAAGTAAAAACTTTGATTGACGCTGAATTGAAAGACAGTGATGAATTACGTGCAAGAATTTTTGATGTACTTGTTCCAACTGAAAAAGTTTTTGAAGTTAAAGACGGGAAAAAGAAAACCAAAAAGAAAAATTTTTTCCCCGGTTATATTTTGGTATGCGCTGATTTAGATATTCGAGTTAAGGATTTTATTATTAATACTCCTTCTGTAATGGGATTTCTCGGATCCGCAAATCACCCCGTGCCTTTACTTCCGGAAGAAGTTAAGAGGATCGTAGGAAGACTTTCGCAAACAGAAGAAACAGAAAGAACGGAAACAATTTTTAGAACCGGC
The DNA here is from genome assembly GCA_026390795.1 of Ignavibacteriales bacterium. Lineage (NCBI taxonomy): Bacteria > Pseudomonadati > Ignavibacteriota > Ignavibacteria > Ignavibacteriales > Ignavibacteriales bacterium. Next base: position 267,741 of record JAPLFG010000003.1, on the reverse strand, counting down.
GATTTTGTCAAGATTACAGATGGACCATTCAATAATTTTTCAGGCTTTATTCAAGAAGTAAATGAAGAGAAAATGAAAATTAAAGTTATGGTTTCGATTTTTGGTAGAAAAACTCCGGTTGAAATTGATTTTGCACAAGCTGAATTTGAAAAATAAATATTAGATAGGTTAAACAATGGCAAAGAAAATTGATAGTTTCATTAAATTACAAATTCCTGCGGGAGCTGCAAATCCGTCTCCACCTGTTGGCCCGGCATTAGGTCAAAAAGGCGTTAACATTATGGAGTTTTGTAAGCAGTTCAATGCTAGAACTTCAGCACAGCAGGGATTAATTATTCCTGTTGTTATCACAGTTTATTCTGATAAATCTTTTACATTCATTACAAAAACACCGCCTGCTGCCGTATTGTTGAAAAAAGCGGCAAAGGTTGAAAAAGGTTCTGCTGAACCGAACAAAACTAAGGTTGCAAAAGTAACCAGTTCTCAAGTTCGAGAGATTGCAACATTGAAAATGCCCGACTTAAACGCTCATGATGTTGACCATGCAATGAGTATGGTTGCCGGAACAGCTCGCAGTATGGGTTTCACTGTTGAAGACTAATTTTATAAAAATAATTTTTCATCGGAATTAAAATGAAAGTTTCAAAAAGAATTAAAGCAATCAACAAAAATGTTGATAGAGAAAAAGAATATTCTGTAGAAGAAGCAATAAAACTTCTTAAAGATAATTCAAAAGTTAAATTTACAGAAACTCTTAACTGCGCAATCCGTCTCGGCGTAGATCCGCGTCATGCAGATCAAATGATTAGAGGAACAGTTTCCCTGCCTCACGGAACCGGAAAAAAAGTTTCCGTTCTTGTAATTGCACGCGGCGCTCAAGCTGAAGAAGCTCTTAAAGCAGGCGCAGATTATGCAGGCTTTGACGAGTATCTTGAAAAAATAAAAGGCGGCTGGGCTGAGGTTGATGTAATTATCGCTACACCAGATTCAATGGGTGAACTTGGTAAACTTGGGCGTGTTCTTGGACCGAAAGGTTTAATGCCTAATCCCAAGAGCGGAACAGTTACTCAAGAAGTTGCAAAAGCAGTTAAAGAAGTTAAAGCCGGAAAGATTGAATTTAGAGTTGAGAAAGCGGGAATAGTTCATACTGCTTTAGGTAAACTAGACTTTTCGACTGAACAATTAACAGAAAATACACGTGCTTTTCTTAAAACAATTGTTAAGATGAAACCATCTTCTGCAAAAGGCCATTATGTTAGAAGTCTTTTCCTCTCATCTACTATGGGACCTGGTTTAAGAATTACGAAAGAAGAAACTGCAGTTTCTACTAAACACGAATAAAAATTTTACGCACTCATCCCGCGCAGAGCGGGATAAATTAAATGCTTCTACATTAATTAGTGTGTTGTTATAACTGAATGGGAGTACGATGAAAAAAGAAGAAAAAGGAGAGATGATTGAGCAGATAAAAGAGCTTATCAAAAAGTCTCCCTCCATGTTTCTTGTTGATTACCGCGGCGTAAACGTTGCAGATATTAATAAGATACGTTCTGAATTCAGAAAGGAAGGAGTTACTTATAAGGTCTTTAAAAATACTCTCTTCAAAAAAGCACTCGAGCAATCGGGTGGATTTGAAAAATTTAATCCGCAACTTTTAGGAATGATTGGTGTTGCTTTTACCGGAGAAAATTTTGTTTCGGCTGCAAAGGTTATCAAAAAATACTTCGACGAAAAACAAAAACTTTCCTTTAAGGGCTGTTACATCGATTCTGCTTATTACGGGGCAGACCAATTAAATACAATTGCATCCATGCCGACAAAAGATGAAATCATGTCTGGAATTGTTGGAAGCATTGCAGCACCTGCAAGCGGAATCGTTGGTGCAATCAATGCAGTTATTAGAGACCTTGTGAGTGTTATTGATGAGGTTGCAAAGAAGAAAGCTGCATAAATAAAATTTGAATTGAACAATTAATTATAAGTTATAGGAGAAATAAAATGTCAGAGAAAATTGCAGAGATTGTAGAGAAGATTAAAGCTCTTACACTCGTTGAAGCATCAGAATTAAAAAAAGCATTAGAAGAAGAATTTGGTGTTACAGCTTCTGCACCAATGATGATGGCTGGCGCAGCAGCACCGGCAGCAGCAGCAGTTGAAGAAAAAACAGAATTCGATGTTGTTCTTGAAGCAGCAGGCGCAACAAAAATTAACGTCATTAAAGTCGTTCGTGCTCATACTGGTCTTGGTTTGAAAGAAGCAAAAGACTTAGTTGACGGCGCTCCTAAGACAGTTAAAGAAGCGATCTCTAAAGACGAAGCTGAAAAAATAAAGAAAGAATTAGAAGAAGCTGGCGCAACAGTTAAAGTAAAATAAACTGATTCAATTCCCTTCATTCGATATATAATTGAAGTGGTAAGATGGTAAAATCCGTCTTACCACTTTCTTGCATTTTTTGATGTAAGTAAAACTGACAAAAACCACATTGGAGGTTAGGGTTGGAAAAACAAAAAATTAACAAAAGCACAGGTAGAATTACCTTTGCTTCTATTTCTCAATCGGTGAAAGTTCCGGATCTTCTGAACATTCAATTGGATTCTTTTGAAGAATTTATTCAATTGAAAGTCACACCGTCGCAAAGAGAGAATAAAGGTTTACACGCGGTATTCAATACCAACTTCCCAATCCTTGATAACAAAGAATTTTACAGATTAGATTTTATTGAATACTACATTGAGAAACCACGTTTCTCTATGGCTGAATGCGAAGAGAGAGGACTTACTTATTCCGCTCCGCTGAAAGCAAAACTACGTCTTTCTACAAAAGATGATGAAACCGGAGAGTACGTAAACTCCGTTGAACAAGAAGTATATCTTGGCAATCTACCTTTCATGACGGGACGCGGTACATTTATAATTAATGGTGCAGAAAGAGTTATTGTAAGTCAATTGCACCGTTCACCCGGTGTTGCGTTTGCTCAAACGTTGCATCCGAACGGAACGCCGATTTACTCCGCACGTATTATTCCGTTCAGAGGTTCTTGGGTTGAATTTGCAACCGACATTAATAACATTCTCTATGTTTATATAGATAGAAGAAAGAAATTCCCGTCAACAACTTTGTTGAGAGCACTTGGATACGAAACTGATGAACAGATTTTAAATCTATTTGATTTGATTGAAGAAATAACCGCAAAACAACTCAATGTTGATAAACATACCGGACGAGTTGCTGCAAGCGATATTATAGATACTTCAACCGGTGAAATTTATGCAACTAAAGACACCGAGCTTACAGAAGAAATCATCCTGAACATTAAAAAATCTGCACTTACAAGAGTTCAGCTTCTAAGTATCGATACTTCTTTCGAACAGGATCTTATTGTTAATACTCTGAAGAAAGATACATCGACAAATAAAGAAGAAGCGCTTTATGCAATTTACCGTCAGTTGCGTTCAGGCGAAGCACCGGACGTTGATACGGCAGTCAGTTTGATCGATAAATTGTTCTTCAACGAAAAACGTTATGATCTTGGCGATGTTGGACGTTTTAGAATGAATGACAGGTTAAATCTGAATGTGCCTGATAACGTGAAAGTGCTTACAGTTGAAGATATAGTTGCGATCATGAAAAATATCGTCAAACTTAAAAACGGAAACGTTGCGGTTGATGATATCGATCATCTTGGCAACAGAAGAGTTCGTACAGTTGGCGAACAATTGCAGCAACAGTATAATGTTGGTTTGGCTAGAATGTCGCGTACAATAAAAGAAAGAATGAATATGCGCGATAACGAAAACATGCAACCGCAAGATTTAGTTAATGCAAGAACCATCAGCAGTGTTATCAATGCATTTTTCGGAACCAACCAGCTTTCTCAATTCATGGATCAGACAAATCCGCTTTCAGAACTAACGCACAAGAGAAGAATCTCTGCGTTGGGACCTGGCGGTTTAACACGCGAACGCGCAGGATTTGAAGTTCGCGACGTGCATCATTCACATTACGGTCGGTTATGTCCAATCGAAACACCGGAAGGTCCAAACATTGGTCTAATCTCTTCACTTACGATTTATGCACGGGTTAATCACTACGGATTTTTAGAAACACCATATAGAAAAGTAAAAGATGGAAGAGTTACAAACAGCGTAGACTTTTTAAGTGCAGATCAAGAAGATGAATTTATTATTGCACAAGCAAACGCTCCGATTGATGAACAAGGAAAATTTTTAACGGAAAGAATTAAAAGCCGTGAACGCGGAGAATTTCCAATTGTTCCTGCAAGCGCACTTCATTATATGGATGTTGCACCCGCGCAAATTGTATCTGCAGCCGCAGCATTAATTCCATTTCTTGAGCATGATGATGCCAACAGAGCTTTGATGGGTTCTAACATGCAACGTCAGGCAGTACCGCTTTTGGTTCCCCAAGCTCCAATTGTCGGAACCGGTATGGAAGCAAAGATTGCTCGCGATTCTCGATCTGTCATTATAGCAGAAGATAACGGAATTGTTGAATATGCCGATTCTAAAAAAATTATTGTAAAATATGATGTTGATGAAAGCGCCCCAGAAACTTTGGTAAGCTTCGACGATGAAAGAAGAGTTGAACATATACTCACAAAATTCTCCGGAACAAATCAAGAAACATGCTTCAATCAAAAACCAATTGTTGTTACAGGCCAGAAACTTAAAAAAGGTGATGTTCTTGCCGATGGTCCTGGAATTGAAAAAGGAGAACTCGCACTCGGACGAAACGTTTCTGTTGCATTCATGCCTTGGCGCGGTTACAATTTTGAAGATGCAATTGTTCTTAGCGAACGCCTTGTTGCCGATGATGTATTTACATCAATCCATATAGAAGAATTTGAATTACAAGTTCGCGAAACTAAACGCGGCGAAGAAGAACTTACACGCGATATTCCGAATGTTAGTGAAGAAGCAACAAAAGATCTTGATGAACACGGAATTGTTCGCGAAGGCGCTGAAGTTAAAGAAGGTGATATTCTAATTGGAAAGATCACTCCTAAAGGCGAGACCGATCCAACACCTGAAGAAAAATTATTGAAAGCAATCTTTGGAGATAAAGCAGGTGATGTAAAAGATGCATCATTAAAAGCTCCTCCAGGTCTTAAAGGAATTGTAATTAAAACAAGATTATTCAGCCGTAAAAAGAAAGATATAGAATCAAAAAAAGTTGAAAAGAAATTGTTGGATACTCTTGAAGTAGAATACAAGAAACGGAAAGAGAATCATTACAATAAACTCATTACTAAATTAACACGAATCACAGAAGGTAAAACAACCTCCGGAATTCGTGATTTAGATGGAAGCGTTGTATTAAGAAGTGGAACATCTATTAAGGAAGATACTTTTTCTAATCTTGAAGATGTTACAAAATTAGATTACACAAAAGAGTGGTTTGAAAGAAAAGCTCCAAACGAACTTATCAAACAACTTTTTACAAATTATTTTCCTCTTCTAGCTGAGATAGAAGAAGATTATAAACGAGATAAATTAAAAATTCAGAGCGGTGATGAATTACCTCCGGGAATCACTCAACTTGCCAAAGTTTATGTTGCTAAGAAAAGAAAAGTTTCTGTCGGTGATAAAATGGCAGGCCGTCATGGTAACAAAGGCGTTGTCGCAAAAGTTGTTCCTGTTGAAGACATGCCGCATCATGAAGATGGAACTCCTGTTGATATTGTTCTTAATCCGCTTGGTGTACCATCTCGTATGAATTTAGGTCAGTTATATGAAACCGCACTCGGATGGGTTGGAAAAAAACTCGGCGTCAAATTCGAAACACCAATTTTTGATAGTGCCCAAGTTTCCGAAGTTGAAGGTTGGCTGACACAAGCCGGACTTGACGAAGGAAGTAAAACCTGGCTATACGATGGAAGAAGCGGTGAGAGATTCCATCAGAAAGTTACTTGTGGCTACATCTATATGATGAAACTGGGCCACATGGTTGACGATAAGATTCATGCCCGTTCAATTGGACCATACTCGCTTATCACACAGCAACCTCTAGGCGGTAAAGCTCAGTTTGGCGGACAGAGATTTGGAGAAATGGAAGTTTGGGCTTTGGAAGGTTATGGCGCTGCACATATTCTTCAAGAAGTGTTAACAGTGAAGAGTGATGATGTTCAAGGCAGAGCTAAGGCTTACGAAGCGATTGTAAAAGGTGAAAATATACCAACACCAAATATTCCTGAGGCATTTAATGTTCTTATTAAAGAACTTCAAGGTCTCGCTCTCGATATAAAAATTAAATAATCAACCAAGAGTTTGATTAAAGGAGTATGACAATGCGATTTAAACCGCAAGAAAATAAAATCAAATTGATTGAAAGTCTTACAATTGGCTTGGCTAGTCCTGATGATATTCTATCCCGCTCTCATGGCGAGGTAACCAAACCAGAAACAATCAACTACCGTTCATTCCGTCCCGAGAAGGATGGATTGTTCTGTGAGAAAATTTTTGGGCCTGTTAAAGATTGGGAATGCGCATGTGGTAAATACAAAGGCATTCGCTATAAAGGAATTGTGTGCGATAGATGCGGTGTTGAAGTTACATTGAAAAGTGTACGCCGCGAAAGAATGGGACATATTCAACTTGCTGTTCCGGTTGTTCATATTTGGTTTTTCAAAGCGTTACCATCTAAAATCGGTAACATCATTGGAATGACCACTAAAGAACTGGAAAAAGTTATCTACTATGAATCTTATGTAGTTATCAATCCGGGTCCAACAGGATTAAATAAAAAAGATTTGATTTCGGAAGATCAGTATTATGAAATCATGGGTTCACTTCCACACGAAAACGATTCTCTGGAAGATGAAGATCCGAAAAAATTTGTTGCAAGAATCGGCGGCGACGCAATCAAACATTTATTGAAGAAAATCGATATTGAATTTACATTCCTCGATTTAAAATCTCAGCTTGGTCCCGATATATCTCAGCAAAAACGTGCCGAACTTCTGAAGAGATTAAGAGTTTACGAAGCGTTCCGCGAGTACGAAGGAAAAGTTCCTAACAAACCGGAATGGATGGTGCTCAATGTTGTGCCTGTAATTCCGCCTGAACTTCGTCCTTTAGTTCCGCTTGAAGGTGGAAGATTCGCAACATCGGATTTGAATGATCTATATAGAAGAGTAATAATTCGTAATAATCGTTTAAAAAGATTAATTGATATAAAAGCTCCTGAAGTAATTCTTCGTAATGAAAAAAGAATGCTTCAAGAAGCTGTTGATGCTTTATTCGATAACTCGCGCCGCGCAAGTGCAGTTCGCAGCGATGGCAACAGACCGTTGAAATCTCTCAGCGATATGTTGAAAGGTAAACAAGGTCGTTTCCGTCAGAACTTACTTGGTAAACGTGTTGATTATTCTGGTCGTTCTGTAATTGTTGTCGGACCGGAATTGAAATTACATCAGTGTGGATTGCCGAAAGATATGGCAGTCGAATTATTCAAACCGTTCATCATTCGTAAACTGATTGAACGCGGACATTTTAAAACTGTGAAGAGCGCACGAAAAGCAGTTGATAGAAAAGACGCGATGATTTGGGATATTCTAGAAAAATTGATTGATGGTCATCCGGTTATGTTAAACCGTGCGCCTACATTGCATCGTCTTGGTATTCAAGCATTTCAGCCAATCTTGATTGATGGAAAGGCAATTCAATTACATCCGTTAGTTTGTACAGCTTTCAACGCGGATTTCGACGGCGATCAGATGGCAGTTCACGTTCCGCTTTCTTATGAAGCTCAGCTCGAAGCATCTGTACTAATGTTAAGCAGTCACAATATTCTTTCTCCACAAAATGGTTTACCAATAGTACTTCCGTCACAGGATATCGTTCTTGGTCTGTACTATCTCACAAAATTAAGACCCGGTGCAAAAGGTGAAGGAAAGCTTTTTAGTAATGTTGCCGAAGTTCTTATTGCTTACAATTCGAAAGCTGTAGATCTTCATGCGAAGATAAAAGTTAGAATTGATGCTCAGATGATTGAGACAACTGTCGGACGTGTCATTTTCAATGAAATTGTGCCAAAAGAGATGGGCTACATTAATGAACTTCTCGTTAAGAAAAGTTTCTCCGGCTTCATTTATAAAATGTTTATAAAAATCGGAAATGAAAAAACCGCAATCTTCCTTGATGACTTAAAGGAATTAGGTTATAGATACGCAACAGCTGCTGGTATTTCAATCAGTTTCAGTGATATGATTGTTCCTGATGAAAAAGTAAAATTGATTGATGACTCGAATAAAAAAGTATCTGGAATTTTGAATGAACATGAACAAGGTTTGATTACTGATGCCGAACGTTACAATAAAATTGTTGACGTTTGGACCCACACAACAAACAACGTTGCCAAATCATTAATGGATAGAATTAAAACTGACCAAGGTGGTTTTAACTCTCTTCACATGATGGTTGATTCCGGTGCAAGAGGTTCGCAGGATCAGGTTCGTCAGCTTGCCGGTATGCGTGGTTTGATGATGAAACCACAAAAGAGTTTAACTGGGCAATCTGGTGAAATTATTGAAAATCCGATCGTTGCAAATTTTAAAGAAGGATTATCAGTATTAGAATATTTCATATCAACTCACGGTGCACGTAAGGGTCTTGCAGATACAGCTTTGAAAACTGCGGATGCCGGTTATCTAACACGCCGTTTATGCGATGTTGCTCAAGATGTTATTATTACTGAACTCGATTGCGGTACAATTCGTGGTGTTTACATTTCTGCTTTGAAAGATGTCGAACTCGAAAGAGAACCATTGGCAGAGAGAATCACCGGTCGTGTTGCGCAAGAAGATGTTTACGATCCTCGCACAGATGATTTGTTGATCGAAGCAGGCGACGTTATTACAGAAGAAATTGCTGAAAAAATAGACGAAGCAAATATTGATCAAGTTTACATCCGTACTGTTCTAACTTGTGAAGCAAAGCGCGGAGTGTGTGCAAAATGTTATGGTCGTAATTTAACAACAGGCCAGTTAGTAGAAAACGGAGAAGCAGTTGGAATTATTGCTGCTCAATCCATTGGCGAGCCTGGTACACAGTTAACTTTACGTACATTCCACTTGGGCGGAACTTCATCACGTATTGCAAGTCAATCGCAAGTTGAAGCAAACGTCAACGGAACAATTAAATTAGACAGATTAACTTTCGTAGAGAAAACTGATTTCTTTGGTAAAGTTAAAGTTGTAATCGGTCGCCGCGGTTCAATTGGAATTTATGATGATGACAACAGACAAATAAAGAAATTTGATGTGCCTTACGGTGCTGAGTTGATGGTGGGTGAAGGTCAAGAAATTAAGAAAGGTCAACCGCTTTATAATCACGATCCATACAACTCTGTAATTGTTGCCGATGTAAGTGGTAAAGTTTCATTTATCGATTTGATCGATAACGTTACTATACAACAAGTCGCTGATGAGCAGACAGGCCACGTTCAAAAAGTAGTAATCGAATCAAAAGATAAAACTTTAACTCCTAGCATCTCTATAAAAGATAATAAAGGGAATGAAAAAGTATTTAACATTCCAACACGTGCTTACTTATCAGTTGAAGAAGGTGAAGAAATTCAAGCTGGAACAATTTTGGCGAAAATTTCAAAATCATCAACAAAGTCACGAGACATTACAGGTGGTTTACCAAGAGTAACAGAACTTTTTGAAGCACGCCGTCCGCACGATCCAGCAGTAGTTTCTGAGATTGAAGGTAAAGTGAAGTTTGGTGCTCGTAAAAAAGGTTCGCGTGAAATTATAATCGAATCACTCGACGGTTCAATCCAAAAAGTATATAACATTGCTTATGGAAAACACACCCTTGTTCAGGAAGGCGATGAAATTCCTGCCGGTGAAAAAATAACCGATGGTCCTACTGATCCGCATGATATTCTTAAAATCAAAGGAACAAATGCAGTTCAAGAATATTTGGTAAATGAGATTCAAGATGTTTATCGTTTGCAAGGTGTTAAGATTAATGATAAACATATTGAAGTTATAGTACGCCAGATGTTGCAGAAACTTCAAGTTATTTCTGCCGGGGATACAATTTTTATCGAAGAGGATTTAGTTGATAGAAATAAATTTATTGACGAAAATGAAAAAGTCAAACAAATGGTTTTCACTTCGGATCCTGGACAGTCGAAATACAAAATGGGTCAGCTAATTACCCGTACAAAGTATAGAGAAATTAATGCAGATCTGACAAGAAAGAGCAAAAAGCCGATGAAAGTTCGCGATGCTGAACCAGCGACTTTTGATAACATTTTGCTTGGAATTACCCATGCTGCACTTTCAACGGAAAGTTTCATTTCTGCAGCGTCTTTCCAAGAAACAACAAAGGTATTAACAAATGCTGCAACAGAAGCTCGAGTTGATACTTTGGTTGGTCTTAAAGAAAATGTGGTTATGGGACATCTAATTCCTGCTGGTACCGGACTTAAGAAATATAAAAATATCATACTTACCAGCGATGAAGTAGAAACTATAGTAACAGAGGAAGTATTAGAGACAGAAAAACAATCACTTTAGTAATAAAGTTGAAAAATAAGGGCAGACTTTCTTGACAATTGAAATGAATAATAATAAATTTCAAGTCTGAATTTTAATATAAAATATTAGTTGTGGAGGACTGTAGTGCCGACGATAAACCAGTTGGTTAGAAAAGGTAGAGTAGTTGTTTCGTCAAAGAATAAGGCTCCGGCGTTAGATGCTTGCCCTCAAAAAAGAGGTGTTTGCACTAGAGTATATACAACAACTCCCAAAAAACCGAATTCTGCTTTAAGAAAAGTTGCAAGAGTTCGTTTAACAAATGGAATTGAAGTTACTGCTTACATTCCTGGTGAAGGTCATAATTTGCAAGAACACTCTATTGTTCTTATTAGAGGTGGTAGAGTAAAAGATTTACCTGGAGTTCGTTATCATATAATTCGTGGCACACTTGATACAAGTGGCGTTGAAGACAGAAAGAAAAGTCGTTCCAAATACGGAACTAAAAAACCAAAAGCAAAATAAGCGACTATGAGAAAGAAAAAAGCAGAAAAAAGGTATTTGAAACCAGATCCAAAGTTTAATGATATCCTCGTTTCGAAATTCATTAATTACTTGATGTGGGCTGGGAAAAAATCTACAGCTAGAAGTATTGTCTATGACAGCTTCGATCTGATTGAACAAAAAACAAAAAAACCTGCTATTGAAGTTTTTAAGAAAGCAGTTCAAAATGTTCAGCCATTGGTCGAGGTAAGAAGCAGAAGAGTGGGTGGTGCAACTTATCAGGTGCCCATGGAAGTTAGACCAGAAAGAAGAACTGCATTGGCTTTCCGCTGGATTAAGACTTATGCACGTGATAGAAAAGATAAATCTATGGCTCTTAAAGTTGCAGCAGAATTAATGGCTGCGGCAAATGGAGAAGGATCTGCAGTTAAGAAAAAAGATGATACTCATCGTATGGCGGAAGCAAATAAAGCATTTGCTCATTTTAAGTGGTAAGGTAGAAAAGGAATTATAATTTAGATGTCCAAGCGTGTTGAAATAAATAAAGTAAGAAACATTGGTATTATGGCTCATATAGATGCTGGTAAAACAACAACTACAGAGCGCATTCTATATTATACTGGAAAATTGCATAGAATGGGTGAAGTACATGATGGTGCCGCAACTATGGATTGGATGGAGCAGGAAAAAGAACGCGGTATTACAATTACAAGTGCCGCTACCACAACTTTCTGGAGAGAACATCAAATAAATATTATTGATACTCCCGGGCATGTTGATTTCACAGTTGAAGTAGAAAGATCGTTACGAGTTTTAGATGGCGCAATAGCTCTTTTTTGTGCTGTTGGCGGTGTTGAACCCCAATCGGAAACAGTTTGGAGACAAGCTGATAAATATAATGTACCGAGAATTTCGTTTGTAAATAAAATGGATAGAATTGGCGCCGATTTCTTTAATGCTGTGAAGATGATGAAAGAAAAACTTGGTGCACCGGCTGTTCCAATTAATCTTCCTGTTGGAGAAGGTGATCTATTTAGAGGCATAATAGACTTAATGAAAATGCGTGCTATTATGTTTGTTGAAGAATCTTTAGGAGTTGATTTTGAAGAGGTTGATATTCCTCTTGATCTTCTGCCTTTAGCTCAAAAGTATAGAACATGGATGCTTGAAGCAGTATCCGATGTTGACGATACATTATTAGAGAACTACCTTGAAGGAAAAGAAATTTCAGAAGATGAAATCAAAAATGTTTTAAGAGTAGCTACAATACAAGGTAAAATTATTCCGGTATTATGCGGGTCGTCATTCAAAAATAAAGGCGTACAGCAATTATTAGATTCTGTTGTTGATTTTTTGCCATCTCCTCTTGATTCTGGCAGTTTATCAGCGCATCATATTTTTAAGAATGATCACGTTGAAAGAAAAATTGATCCTAATGAAAAATTTGCTGCACTCGCTTTTAAAATTATGACCGATCCATATGTTGGTAAACTAACATTTATTAGAGTATATACTGGAACACTTAAGGCAGGATCGTATGTGCTTAACTCTGTCTCCGATAAAAAAGAGAGAGTTGGAAGAGTACTTCAGATGCATGCTAATACACGAGAAGATTTAGAAACTATAAGATGCGGTGATATTGCGGCAATTGTTGGTTTAAAACATACAAGAACCGGTGATACACTTTGTTCCGAAGAAGATGCAATTGTTCTTGAAAAGATGATCTTTCCAGAACCTGTTATTCAAATTGCTATTGAACCGAAGACGAAAGCTGATCAAGATAAACTTTCCGAGTCGCTTGCAAAACTTTCTGACGAGGATCCGACATTTAAAGTTAAAGTCGATGACGAAACCGGTCAGACTCTAATCAGCGGAATGGGAGAACTTCATCTTGAAATTCTTGTTGATAGAATGAAACGTGAATTTAAGGTTGAAGCTAATGTTGGCAAACCTCAGGTAGCTTATAGAGAAACTATTACTAAAACCGTACAAGCTGAAGGTAAGTTTGTTAAACAATCCGGCGGGCGTGGTAAATACGGACATGTATGGATTGAACTTTCACCAAATGAAACTGGAAAAGGTTTTGAGTTTGAAAATGCAATTGTTGGTGGAGTAGTTCCAAAAGAATATATTAATCCCGTTATGCATGGCTTGCAGGATTCATTAAGAAATGGTGTTTTAGCTGGTTTCCCAGTAGTTGATGTAAAAGCAAAACTATATGATGGTTCTTATCACGATGTTGATTCTGATGAAATTTCATTTAAGGTAGCTGCTTCAATGGCTTTTAAACAAGGCGCTTTGAAAGCAGGTCCGATTTTACTTGAACCGATGATGAGTGTTGAAGTCATTTCGCCTGAAGAATATCTTGGTGATGTTATGGGTGATCTTAATTCGAGAAGAGGAAAAATAGAAGGATTTACATCAAGAAAAGATGCTCAAGTAATTAAAGCAATGGTTCCGCTTGCGCAAATGTTTGGTTATGCAACAATACTTAGATCTATGACTCAAGGGCGTGCGATTTATTCGATGCAGTTTTCACATTATTCAGAAGTGCCGAAATCTGTTGCTGAAGAGATTCAAGAAAAATCTCAGGCAAAGAAGCATGCTGAATCACATTAGACAATAATTTAAAATAAATAATTAAAGAAATAAAAATCATTAAGGAGAGTATTTAAGATGGCAAAAGAAAAATTTGACCGGAGTAAACCTCACGTTAATATTGGTACTATCGGACATGTCGACCATGGTAAAACTACTCTTACTGCTGCCATCACCATGGCCCTTGCAAAAAAAGGATTATCACAAGTTAGAACATTCGACAGTATTGATAATGCCCCTGAAGAAAGAGAAAGAGGTATTACTATTGCAACAGCGCACGTAGAATATTCAACTGCAAATAGACATTATGCTCATGTTGATTGTCCTGGTCACGCGGATTATGTTAAGAACATGATCACCGGTGCTGCTCAGATGGATGGTGCAATATTAGTAGTCGCTGCTACAGATGGTCCTATGCCTCAGACACGAGAACATATTTTGCTTGCTCGTCAAGTTGGTGTTCCGAAAATGGTAGTTTTTATGAATAAAGTTGATGCAGTAGATGATCAAGAACTTATTGATCTTGTTGAAATGGAATTGAGAGAGCTATTAACAAAATATGAATTTCCTGGCGATGAAATTCCGATTATCAAAGGTTCTGCTTTACATGCTTTGGAAGCTGGTGCATCTGGTGCTGATCCTTCTGATCCAAGATACAATTGTATTTGGGAACTCATGGATGCAGTTGATACTTACATTCCGGTTCCGGAAAGAAGTATTGATAAACCTTTCTTGATGCCTGTGGAAGATGTGTTCTCTATTACCGGACGCGGAACTGTTGCTACTGGTAGAGTTGAAAGAGGTCAAGTTAAAATTCAAGAAGAAGTTGAATTAATTGGATTAGGCGCTCATAAAAAAACAGTTGTTACGGGAATTGAAATGTTCCGTAAAGAACTTGATTCTGCAATGGCTGGTGATAACGCCGGTATCTTATTAAGAGGCGTTGATAAATTAGAGATCGAAAGAGGAATGGTACTTGCAAAAACTGGTTCTATTACTCCTCACAAAAAATATGAAGGTAAAGTTTACATCCTTTCGAAAGATGAAGGCGGACGTCACACACCATTCTTTAATGGTTACAGACCTCAGTTCTATTTCAGAACAACTGACGTAACCGGAATTGCAACTTTACCGGAAGGAACCGAAATGGTTATGCCTGGTGATAGCGTAACTCTAAAAATCGATTTGATTTCTGAGATCGCAATGGAAGAAGGTTTGAAGTTCGCTATTCGTGAAGGCGGAAGAACAGTTGGTGCTGGTTTCGTAACAAAGATTATTGAGTAAAAATAAATTATTTGAGCCCCGCTAACGCGGGGCACTATGTTGAACAAGGAGATTATAAAAAGTGCCCGGTCAGAAAATTAGAATCAAGCTTAAGTCATATGATCATATATTGATTGACAAATCAACCGAAAAGATTATCAAAACGGTTAAGAGCACTGGCGCGGTTGTATCTGGACCGATTCCATTGCCAACACGCAGAACAGTGTTCACAGTTTTAAGATCTCCGCACGTTGATAAAAAATCAAGAGAACAATTTGAAATTAGGGCACATAAAAGAATTATAGATATACATAATTCAAATAATAAAACAGTTGACGCACTCAGCAAATTAGATATTCCCGCTGGCGTTGACATTGAGATTAAGTTATAGGAATCATGAAATGCCTGGCTTGTTAGCAAAAAAATTAGGAATGACAAATATATTTTCGGAAGACGGCAAAATTGTACCGGTTACAGTTTTAGAAGTCGGTCCGTGTAATGTATACGCAATCAAATCGAAAGAGAGAGATGGCTACGAAGCTGTTCAACTTGGATTTGGCGAAAAGAAAGAGAAGAGAACAAGTAAACCTCAACTCGATTATTATAAAAAACACGGATTGAAAATTCCACAGACTGTAAAAGAATTCAGAAATTTTGATGCATCGCAATATAAAATTGGTGATGAATTAAAAACTGATGTTTTTGAGGTCGGAGATAAAGTAAAAGTTTCCGGAAAGAGTAAAGGAAAAGGTTTTCAAGGTGTAATGAGAAGACACAATTTTGGCGGTGTCGGCGGAACAACACATGGTCAAAGTGATAGATTGAGAGCTCCCGGTTCAATCGGTTCAAGTTCTTATCCATCAAGAGTTTTCAAAGGTCAGCGTATGGCCGGAAGAATGGGCTTTGACAACGTTACCGCTCCAAATTTGAAAGTTGTAAAAATTATTGCTGAAAAAAATATAATTATGGTTAAAGGAGCTGTTCCAGGCTCTATTAATTCAATTGTTGCTATCAACAAAAAATAAGTTTGATAAAAATGAAATTAGAAGTTTATAAACAAGACGGCACAAAATCTGGCGAGACAGTTGAACTCTCAAAAGAAATTTTCGAAATCGAACCGAATGATCACGTTCTTTATTTGGCTGTAAAAGCTTTCTTGGCAAATCAACGCCAAGGCACTCACAAGTCAAAAGAAAGAAGTGAAGTAAGCGGTGGCGGTAAAAAACCTTGGAAGCAAAAAGGTCGTGGCGGAGCTCGTGCCGGTACCTCTCGTTCTCCTATATGGGTTGGCGGCGGAAGGATATTCGGACCTAAACCGCATACATATAAACAAAAATTGAATAAGAAAGTTTTGAGTCTTGCAAGAAAGTCTGCGCTCTCTTACAAAGCTAAAGCAAATCAAATAATGGTTGTTGAAGATTTCAACTTCGACGGACCAAAGACTAAAGAATTTGCAACCTTGTTAACCGCATTGAAAGTAACTGGTAAAAGAACATTGCTTCTTACAAACGGAACACAGGAGAATGTTTATAAATCCGGACGAAATATTACAAAAGTAAATGTATTGGAAGCCAACAAAGCATCCGCGTACGATTTGTTGAACAATCAAGTTTTATTAGTACAGAAAAGCGCAGTTACAATTTTAGAAAACACAATAAATTAAATCGGTTTGAAAATGAAAAGTGTTCTAGTACGACCTTTAATAACAGAAAAAATGAGCGGCATTAGCGAAAAGAATGCAAGCAAGTACGGTTTTATAGTTGCTATCGACGCAAATAAAATAGAAATAGCTAAAGCTCTCAAAGAAAAATTTAATGTAGATGTCTCTTCCGTAAATACGATTAGATACAAAGGAAAAGCTAAAACTCAGTTGACTAAGAAGGGCAGATTTACAGGAAGAACACCTAAGTTCAAAAAAGCAATTGTTACCTTAAAAGAAGGTCAAACTTTAGATATTTTCGGTCAAGCATAGTATTACCGAAACTCGGAGCTGAATTAAATGGCAATTAGAAAATTAAAACCAAATACACCCGGAACAAGATTTATGAGTATCTCATCATTTGATGAGATAACCAAAACTGCGCCCGAAAAAGCGTTGACTGCTGCAATTAAAAAATCCGGTGGTAGAAATAATCAAGGTAGAATTACTTCTCGTCATCGCGGCGGCGGACATAAAAGACGTTATAGAATTGTAGATTTTAAACGTGATAAAAATGGAATTCCGGCAAAAGTATTTTCTATTGAATACGATCCGAACAGAACATCAAGAATTGCTCTTCTTAATTATGCAGATGGAGAGAAAAGATACATCATTGCGCCGGATGGTTTGAAAGTTGGTGCTTCGGTTGTATCAGGTACGGGTTCAGAAATTAAAGTCGGCAATGCAATGCCGTTAAAAGAAATTCCGCCTGGAAGTTTTATTCACAACGTGGAATTAAGACCCGGTAAAGGCGGTCAGCTTGGAAGATCAGCCGGTTCATCACTTCAATTGATGGCACGCGAAGGAAAGATGGCTCAGTTAAAAATGCCTTCCGGTGAAGTAAGAATGGTTTCTGTTGAATGTATGGCTACATATGGTGTCGTTGGAAATATTGATCATGAAAATATTAGTCTTGGTAAAGCTGGAAGAAGCAGATGGTTAGGTATTCGTCCTGCAAGTCGTGGTGTTGCAAAGAATCCAGTTGATCACCCGATGGGTGGTGGAGAAGGTAAAACTTCAGGTGGAGGTCATCCGGTCTCTCCTTGGGGTCAAAAAGCAAAAGGTTTAAAAACACGAAAGAGAAAAAATCTTTCTAATAAATACATTGTCAAGCGTAGAAAATAAGACAGAGTAAATATGCCAAGATCAGTCAAAAAAGGTCCATTCATAGACCTGAAGTTAATGTCAAAAGTTCAAAAATTGAACGACACAAACCAGAAGAAAATAATTAAAACTTGGTCCCGTACAAGTACAATTACTCCTGACTTTGTCGGTCACACAATTGCTGTTCATAACGGCAACAAAATGATACCCGTTTATGTATCTGAAAATATGGTTGGTCATAAACTCGGAGAGTTTGCACCAACAAGAATTTTCAGAGGTCATCCGGGAACTAAAGCTGAAAAAGCATCTAAAGTAAAGTGATTCTAGGGAAATAATGATGGAAGCAAAATCAACTCACAAATACATTGGAACTTCACCGCGAAAGATGAGATTAGTTATTGATCTTATCAGAGGTAAATCGGTAGAACAAGCTATCGAGATACTTCACTTTTCGCCAAAGCATTCTTCTGCTGATGCAGTTAAGGTTTTGCGTTCCGCTGTATCGAATTTAATGAACAAGGACGAAAACACAAAGCATGAAGTCTCCGACTTCTTTGTGAAAGAAGCATTTGTGAATCAAGGTCCGACCTTGAAAAGAATTTCGGCTGCACCGATGGGCCGTGCGTACAAAATAAGAAAAAGATCTAATCACGTAACTATTGTAGTAGCTACAAAAAAGTAATCTCAGGAGGAAGTTTTGGGTCAGAAGGTTAATCCAATCGGTTTTAGAGTTGGCGTCATCAAAGGCTGGGAATCGAACTGGTATGAAAACAAAAGCTATGCGGTTAAGCTTGTTGAAGATAAGAAACTTAGAACCTATGTAAGAAAAAGATTACAGAACGCTGGAATTTCTTCCATCGTAATTGATAGAACTTCTAAAAATATTGTTCTAACTATACATACTTCTAGACCTGGCGTAGTTATTGGAAAAAGCGGTAAAGAAATTGCTCAGCTTGAAGAAGAATTAAAAAAATTGACTGATAAAGAAGTTAAGATTCAGATCACGGAAATTAAAAGACCGGAACTAGATGCAAATTTAGTAGCGGAAAATATTGCAAGACAACTCGAAGGAAGAGTATCGTTTAGAAGAGCTATGAAACAATCAATTACTACAGCAATGAGAATGGGTGCTGAAGGAATTAGAATTATGTGTGCCGGAAGATTAGGCGGCGCTGAAATGGCTCGTACAGAACAATACAAAGAAGGTAGAATTCCTTTGCATACGATACGTGCCGATATAGATTACGGTACAGCAACTGCGCAGACAATCTACGGTTCACTAGGAGTTAAAGTCTGGATTTGCCGCGGAGAAATTTTAGGTAAACGTTCAACCGAATAATAAGTTTGAGGAATTTTTTTCATGTTAATGCCCAAAAGAGTAAAGTTTCGTAAAGCACATAGAGGTAGAAGAGCCGGTAAAGCTACACGCGGTCATCTTGTGAACTTTGGTGATTACGGTTT
Organism: Ignavibacteriales bacterium; assembly: GCA_026390795.1. Taxonomy (NCBI): domain Bacteria; kingdom Pseudomonadati; phylum Ignavibacteriota; class Ignavibacteria; order Ignavibacteriales; species Ignavibacteriales bacterium. The sequence continues at coordinate 248,605 of JAPLFG010000003.1, read as the reverse complement.
AAAAGCATTGGAACCAGCATGGATCACAAGCAGACAAATTGAAGCTTGCCGTGTTGCTTTATCACGTCATATGAAAAGAGACGGAAAAATGTGGATCAGAATTTTTCCAGATAAACCGGTTACCAAAAAACCTCTTGAAACAAGAATGGGTAAAGGTAAAGGCGCTCCAGAATTTTGGGTTGCCGTTGTTAAACCCGGTAGAATCATGTTCGAGATTGGCGGTATTGATAAAAAAACTGCTCACGAGGCAATGGCTATTGCTTCTCACAAACTGCCAATTAAAACTAAAATTTGTCAACGTCCGGACTTAGAAGCATAAAAGGATTTATAGAAAATGAAGATTTTTGAAATTAGAGAAATGGCCACAGAAGAGATCAAGAAAAGAATTTTTGAAGATCAAAAAAGTCTTGTGGATCTAAATTTTCAGCAGGAATTAAAAAACTTAACAAACACTGCTAAACTGCATTCGGTCAAAAAAGATATCGCCAAGTTGAAAACTATTTTGAAAGAGCGAGAAATGCAGGAAGCAAAAACCTCAAAGGCAAAAAAATAAGGAGTATTCGAGTTCCATGGAGAAAAGAAGTCTAAGAAAAACCAGGATCGGTACTGTTGTTAGTAACAAAATGCAGAAAAGTATTACCGTTGCAATCGAGAGACAGGTGGCTCATCCGATTTATAAAAAATATTTTAAGAAAACCACTAAACTAATGGCTCACGACGAAAAACAGGAGTGTAAGATCGGTGATGTTGTAAAGATTATGGAAACACGTCCTTTGAGTAAAAGAAAAAATTGGCGCTTGGTTCAAATTGTTGAAAAAGCCAAGTAATAAAAGTTTGAGGAGCAGGTAAACAATGGTACAAGAAGAAACTAATTTAATTGTAGCGGATAATTCCGGCGCTAAAAAGGTACAATGCATTCGTGTACTTGGCGGCAGCGATCGTCGTTATGCAAGTGTTGGCGATGTAATTGTTGTAGCCGTAAAATCTGCAATTCCTGGCGGCGGAGTTAAAAAAGGTGAAGTTAGCCGTGCGGTAGTTGTTAGAACAAAAAAAGAAGTTAGAAGAAACGACGGCTCTTATATTCGCTTCGACGAAAATGCTGCGGTTCTTTTAAACGCACAAGGCGAACCTAAAGGTACCCGTATTTTTGGTCCCGTTGCAAGAGAACTCAGAGATAAGAAATTCATGAAAATTATCTCGCTAGCTCCAGAAGTATTATAAGGATAGAGAAAATGAAGATTAAAAAAAATGATTCAGTAGTTGTTATAACCGGAAATAGTAAGGGCAAAACTGGAAAAGTATTAAAAGTATTTCCTGTAAAGAACCGTGTTATTGTCGAAGGAATTAATCTTCGTAAAAGACATACTAAACCGAGTCAGAAATCACCTCAAGGTGGAATTACTGAAAAAGAAGCACCAATAAATGTTTCAAACGTTATGATCTTGGATCCTAAGACAAATGTAAAAACAAGAATCGGCGCTAAACTTATTATTGATGAAAAAACAGGCAAGAAGAGAAGCGCTAGAATCAGCAGAGTTAGCGGAGAAATGATTGCTTAATAAATTCGCCGCGGCGAATAAATTTTAAGGATATGTAATTACGATGGCAAAAGAACAAAAAGAACCAAAAGAAAAGAAAGAGCAAAAAGAAGGTAAAGAGAAAAAGGTTAAGGCTGTTGAAGAAAAAAAACCCGCAGTCAAAGTCATTCAACCTAAAATACCGGCTCGATTAAAAGAAAAATATCAGAAAGAGATTGTTCCAAAATTAAGAGAGCAATTTGCTTATAAAAGCATTATGGAAGTTCCAAAGCTTGAAAAAATTGTTATCAATATGGGTGTTGGTCAGGCTGCTTCCGATGCGAAAATTTTAGATGAAGCTATTCGGGATCTTGAAACAATTTCCGGACAGAAACCTTCGGTGAGAATTGCTAAAAAAGCGATCTCTAATTTCAAGTTGCGTGAAGGTATGAAGATTGGCGCAAAGGTTACACTAAGAAAAGAAATGATGTATGAATTTTTAGACAGATTTATTTCTCTTGCTCTGCCTCGTATGCGAGATTTCCGCGGCATCCCCGATAAATCTTTTGACGGACGCGGTAATTATACAATGGGACTTAAAGAACAAATTATTTTTCCGGAAATCAACGTTGATAAAGTAACAAAGATTTTAGGAATGGATATTACATTCGTAACAACGGCTAAGTCAGATAAAGAAGCTCTTGAATTATTGACTGCTTTCGGTATGCCGTTTAGAAAAAAAGAAATTAATTAAAGGGAAGTTATGGCAAGAAAAAGTTTGCTCGCGCGCGAAGATAAAAGAAAAGCTCTTGTAGATAAATTTGCGGCGCGTAGAAAAGAATTGAAAGAGAAGGGTGATTATGAGGGCTTACAGCAACTTCCAAGAAATTCTGCCCCGACCCGTTTACATAACAGATGTAAAATGACCGGAAGACCGAGAGCTTATTACAGAAAATTTGGCGTCTCTCGTTTAGTTCTACGCGAAATGGCTTTACGCGGTTTGATTCCTGGTCTTAAAAAAGCAAGTTGGTAACCGAAGGAGAAATGTAAATGCATACTACCGATCCGATTGCGGATTTTTTAACTCGAATTAGAAATGCTGTTAAAGCAAAAAAGAAATTTGTTGATATTCCTTCTTCAAAGATGAAGATCAGCTTAGCAGAAATTTTAAAAAACAATAAATTTATTAGAGACTATAACGTTGTTGAAGACGATAAACAGAATGTTCTAAGGGTTCATCTTCAATATGTTAACGGAGCTCCTTCAATTACCGGTATTAAAAGAATTTCGACACCGGGCTTGAAAAGATATGTAAGCAAAGAAAAACTTCCGCGCGTGTTGAACGGACTTGGAATTGCAGTTCTCTCTACACCGAAAGGATTGTTATCAGATAAACAAGCAAAACGAGAAGCAGTCGGCGGTGAAGTTATCTGCCACGTTTGGTAAAAAATTTTAAGAGGAAAAGAAATTGTCACGTATAGGTAAAAAACCAATTCCCATTAAAGATGTAACCGTTACCAAAACCGGTAATGCCATAAAAGTAAAAGGCAAACTCGGCGAACTGGAAATGAAAATACATCCGAACATCACAGTTGATGTTACAAAAGAAGAAATTGTTGTTACAAGACCAAACGATTTCAAAGAGAACAGAGCGCTTCACGGATTAACACGCGCTTTGATTAATAATATGGTCCTTGGCGTTACTCAAGGATATATGAAATCTTTGGATATAGTTGGTGTTGGTTATAAAGCAGAATTAAAAGGCGAAGCTGTTTTATTTACAATTGGCTACTCGCACCCAATTTTATTTATGCCTCCGGCAGGTATTAAAATTGAAGTTCCGGCCCCGACGCAAGTAAAAATTTCGGGTTATGATAAAGAATTGGTTGGCTTAATTGCGGCTAAGATCAGATCATTCAGAAAACCTGAACCGTATAAAGGTAAAGGTATTAAATACTCAAACGAAGTTATTGTTCGTAAAGCAGGCAAGACAGCCGGTAAGTAATAGGAGAAATTGAAAAATGTTTTTGAAAGACACTACACATAGAGCTACAAAGAAAGCAAGAATTCGTAGAAAGATTTCCGGCACTGCTGAACGTCCGCGTCTATCAATTTTTAGAAGCAACGAAAATATGTACGCTCAATTAATTGACGATGTAAAAGGAACAACTTTACTTGAAGCTAATTCTCTTGCAAAAGAACTTGCTGAAGAATTAAAAGATTCTAAAGGTAAACTTTCTAAAAGTAAAGCAGTTGGAAAATTGCTAGCAAAGAAAGCAATTGAAAAAGGAATTACGACAGCTGTGTTTGACAGAAGCGGTTACCGCTATCATGGCAGAGTTCAAGCTGTTGCGGAAGGTGCCCGCGAAGGCGGCATGAAGTTGTAAGGATTGCCGGGTCGTCTAATGGCAGGACAACGCCCTTTGGAGGCGTCTGTAGAGGTTCGACTCCTCTCCCGGCAGCCAAGAAATTAGACGATCAATAAAAAAGATTAAATAAGTTAGTTAACAAGGGAGTTAAAATTGAATTTCAAGTACAAAAAAGTATCGGGTCTTGAGAATCTTAAAGAAAAGATTGTTCACATCAATAGAGTTGCAAAAGTTGTTAAAGGCGGTCGTAGATTTAGCTTTAATGCAATTGTTGTTGTGGGAGATTCAAATGGTCACGTTGGTGTTGGTCTTGGTAAAGCAAACGAAGTTACCGATGCAATTTCGAAAGGCATAGACGACGCTAAGAAAAATGTTTATAGAGTTTCAATCATCAAGGGAACTATTCCTCATGCAATCACCGGAAAGTTTGGCGCCGGATCGGTTTTATTAAAACCGGCAACACCCGGTACTGGTTTGATTGCTGGCGGCGGAGTTCGTGCTGTACTTGAAGCTGCTGGAGTTCAAGATATTCTTACTAAATCACTCGGTTCAAGCAATCCGCATAACCAAGTTAAAGCAACTTTGAATGCTTTGTTAAATCTTGTTGATGCAAGAGCTATGGCGCGTAAACGCGGATTAAAAGTAACTGAGTTATTCAATCTGTAATTTTGAGGTTATGATGTTAAAGAAAATAAAAATTATTCAAACAGGAAGTGTTATTGATCGTCCCGTTCCGCAGAAGAGAACAATCGAAGCGTTGGGTCTTGCAAGACCGATGCATTTTGTTATTAAGAACGATACACCTCAGATTAGAGGAATGATCAAAAAAGTACAACATCTTGTAAAAGTTGAAGAAATTGAAGCGTTAGGTGATAAATGAATATTCTAAGTAATCTGAAACCTGCAAAAGGTTCGAACAAAAAAGTAAAAAGAATTGGACGCGGTGAAGGTTCCGGTCATGGTGGAACTGCAACACGCGGAGAGAACGGTCAGCGTTCACGCGCCGGTGCTAAATTCCCTACGTGGTTTGAGGGCGGTCAAATGCCGCTTCAAAGAAGAATTCCAAAGAGAGGATTTCACAGCCCGTTTAAGATTGTTAATCAAGTAATTAATCTTACTACTCTACAGAGATTAGTTGATGAGAAGAAAATTCAGGATGGAGAAATAAACGCAGTTTCTTTATACAAGAGCGGCGCAATTTCTAAAGCTGCAGCTCCTTATAAAATTCTTGCTCAAGGTGAATTAAAAGCAAAATTGAATGTTGAAGCACACACATTTAGCGTTGCTGCAAAAGAAAAAATTGAATCCGTTGGCGGAACTATTAAAGAGATTAAATTCTAATGGCTAAATTTCAAGAAACATTCCGGAATATTTTCAAGATTCATGAATTACGTCAGAGAATACTTTACACTTTAGCTCTGCTCGTAATTGTAAGAATTGGAACTCATATTACCTTACCGGGTATTGATACTTCATTACTGCATGAGGCAACTAAAAATCAATCCACCGATAATTTATTCGGTCTATATGATTTATTTGTAGGCGGTGCATTTTCTAATGCGGCAATACTTGCTCTCGGAATTATGCCTTACATATCGGCTTCTATTATTTTACAGATTGCCGGTGCGGTAATTCCGTATTTCCAGAAACTTCAGCGGGAAGGTGAAGAGGGAAGAAAAAAATTAACCCAGCTTACACGCTATGGAACAGTTGTAATTTCAGCTTTTCAGGCTTGGGGAGTTACTATTCATCTTCTGAGTATTCATTCCAATAATGCACCCATCGTTCCAGAAGCTGTTAGAGGTATTCTCTGGACCCTTTCTGCAGTTGTAATTCTTGTTGCCGGAACAATGTTCATTATGTGGCTTGGTGAACAAATAACGGATAAAGGAATTGGAAACGGTATTTCACTCATAATTTTTATCGGCATCATTAATCGTTTCCCATTTGCATTACTTGATGAATACAGATTAATTGCAAGCGGTCAGCGCAATATCGTTATTGAAGTTGTAATTCTTGCATTCATGGTTTTAATAATTGCCGGGGTGGTTCTTGTTACGCAAGGAACTAGGAGAATTCCTGTTCAATATGCCAAGAGAGTTGTCGGCAGAAAAGTTTACGGTGGAGTTACTCAATATATTCCGTTAAAGGTTAATACGGCGGGTGTTATGCCTATTATCTTTGCACAGTCAATTATGTTTATACCGGCAACATTGTTCTCATTTTTTCCGAATAATGAATTTATTGCATCTGTTGCAACATATTTTACACCTAGAAGTTTAACGTACTCTTTCTTTTATGCTTTGATGATTATCTTCTTCACTTATTTTTATACAGCAATTGCGTTCAATCCGCAGGATGTTGCGGAAAATATGAAGAAGCAGGGCGGTTTTATTCCGGGTATAAGACCGGGTAAACAAACTGCAGATTTTGTTGATAATATTTTAACCAAGATTACATTACCAGGCTCAGTATTTTTAGCTATCATTGCAATTTTGCCAACGTTCATTATGAGATTCGGAGTTTCGCAAAGCTTCGGTTCATTCTTTGGAGGAACAAGCTTATTAATTATTGTAGGCGTTGCATTAGATACTTTGCAGCAAGTTGAATCTCATTTATTGATGAGGCATTACGACGGATTCATGAAATCCGGAAAACTAAAAGGCAGAAGATTCTAGATTAGATAGTGATATTAATAAAAAGCAAACGCGAAATAGATTACATTCGTGAAAGTTGCAAAATAGTAGCAGAGACATTACAATTAGTGAAGCGTAACGTCAAAATTGGCGTAACGACACAAGAGCTGGATAAAATTGCCGAAGATTATATCTTAAGCAATAACGCTCGTCCCGCATTCAAAGGTTATTCGCAAGCGGGATCGTTCGATTTTCCAGGCTCAATTTGTTCTTCTATTGATGATGAGGTTGTTCACGGGATTCCCGGCAACAGAGTTTTGAAAGAAGGTGAAATTCTTTCCATTGATGTTGGAGTCGAAAAGGACGGATACTTTGGAGATGCAGCTCTTTCGGTAGCAGTAGGTAAAATTTCCGACTCAAAACAGAAACTGATGGATGTAACCGAAAAATCTTTATATCTCGGTATCGAGCAAGCAATTGAATTGAACCGGATTGGAGATATTTCAAATTCTGTCCAAGTTTATGTTGAGGAAAACGGATTTTCAGTTGTTCGAGATTTGTGCGGACACGGAGTTGGAAAACATCTTCATGAAGATCCTCAGATTCCAAATTATGGAAAAAAAGGAAACGGAGCTGTTCTTAAAAACGGTATGACCTTGGCTCTTGAACCGATGGTTAACATGGGATCATATAAAGTTATTGTTGCTGAAGATGGATGGACGATTTTAACCGCTGACGGAAAACCTTCGGCACATTTTGAACATACAATTGCAATTATTGATGGTAAACCAGAAATTTTAACGAAGTGTGAATAAAAATAGATGGCAAAACAAGGACCGATAAAGGTTGACGGAGTTGTAACAGATACATTACCAAATGCGCATTTTAAAGTCCGCCTAGATAACGGTCATGAAATCCTTGCTCATATTTCCGGTAAAATGAGAATGCACTTCATAAAAATTTTGGTTGGCGATAAAGTAGCAATAGAACTTTCGCCGTACGATTTGAATAAAGGTAGAATTACATACAGATATAAATAACGGAGAAGAAATAAAATGAAGGTCCGCTCATCTGTTCGCAAGATTTGTGAGAACTGTAAGATCATTAAAAGAAAAGGGGTTGTAAGAGTGATCTGCAAAAACCCTAAACACAAACAAAGACAAGGTTAAACCTAGGAGGTTATAGATTTGGCTCGTTTAGCTGGTGTTGATTTACCAAAAAATAAAAAAGCTTATATCGGATTGACCTACATCTTTGGCATCGGTGATAAATCTTCTATGGAGATTTTAACCAAAGCCGGTGTAAACCCCGATAAAAAAGTTTCTGAACTGACCGAAGAAGAAATTGCAAAGATTCGTTCCGTAATGACTTCTGAGTATAGAGTTGAAGGTGCGCTTAGAAGCGAAGTCCAACAAAACATTAAGAGATTAATGGATATTGGTTCTTATCGCGGTATTCGTCACAGAAGAGGTTTGCCTGTCCGCGGTCAGCGTACTAGAACTAATTCAAGAACTCGTAAAGGTAAACGTAGAACTGTTGCCGGTAAAAAGAAAACTCCGGCTAAGAAGTAATTAATAATTTTTTTTGAGGAGTAAAATTGGCAAAGGTTGTAAAAAAGACTAAAAAGAAAGTTCACGTTGATGCTGTTGGCGTGGCTCATATTAAAGCCTCATTCAATAACGTGTTGGTTACGCTAACTGATATTTACGGAAATACAATTTCTTGGTCCTCAGCCGGTAAAAACGGTTTCAAAGGCTCAAGAAAAAATACTCCGTTTGCTGCCCAGGTTACAGCAGAAGCTGCTGCTAAAGAAGCGCACGATTTAGGATTGAGAAAGGTTGATGTGTTCGTAAAAGGACCCGGATCCGGAAGAGAAGCAGCAATTAGAGCGTTAAGTACTGCAGGTTTGGATATTCTTTCAATTAAAGATCAAACTCCAATACCGCATAACGGATGCCGACCACCAAAACGAAGAAGAGTTTAATAGGAGAAACTTTAGATGGCAAGATACACTGGTCCCAGCTGCAAATTATGCAGAAGGGAAAAACAGAAATTATTTTTAAAGGGAACTAAATGTTTATCGGAAAAATGTCCGCTTGAACAAAAAAACTACGCTCCGGGTCAACATGGTTTGACACGCAGAGCAAAGTTTTCTGAATACGGCGTACAGCTTAGAGAAAAACAAAAAGTTAAGAGAATTTACGGCTTAATGGAAACCCAATTCCATAATATTTTTGAAACGGCTAACCGCCAGAAAGGTATTACCGGCGGTAATTTGATTAAGCTACTTGAAAGAAGATTGGACAATGTTGTATTTCGTCTTGGATTTGCCCCCTCTAGAAAATCAGCTCGTCAATTAGTTCTTCATGGACATTTCTGGGTAAACGGAAAGACTGTTGACATCCCATCATATACTCTCGCACCTGGAGATTTAATTTCAGTTCGCGAAAAGAGCAAAAAGCTGGATGCTATTCATAATTCCTTAAGAAGAACAAAAGACAACGTTTACAATTGGTTGTCTGTAGATAAAGCAACTTTATCCGGTACTTTCTTAAATGTTCCGGAGAGAGAAGACATTCCATTGAATGCTAACGAACAATTAATTGTTGAGTTGTATTCTAAGTAATTAATAAAAATTAAAGAGGATACTAAATGAGCTATCCATTTATAAAAATGCCTGATGGCGTTATTCTCGATGAGTCTTCATCCAAAGAGAATTTTGGAAGATTTATAGTTCAACCTCTCGAAAGAGGTTTCGGAGTTACACTGGGCAATGCCCTTAGAAGAGTATTATTGTCATCCTTAACCGGTGCTGCAATTAATGCTGTTAAAATTGAAGGCGTTCTTCATGAATTTTCTACAATTCCTGGTGTTGTTGAAGACGTTACAGAACTTATTCTTAACTTGAAGCAAGTTAGAATGAGAATTACGAATAAAAAAACTACAGGCTGCGAAATTTCTCTCAGCGGTTCAAAAGAATTTAAAGCAGGTGATATTCAAAAATATTGCCCGGATATAGAAATATTAAATCCCGATCTTCACATTGCAAGATTGAATTCCGATGCAAAGCTAAATATGGAATTACGTTTTGGAATTGGCAAAGGTTATGTCCCTTCATTAGAACAAAAAATTCTCGAAATGACGATTGGAACCATTCCAATTGATTCCATCTATACACCAATTGTCAATTGCCGCTACGATGTAGAAAATGTTCGTATAGGTGAGAAGAATGATTTCGAAAAACTTTCACTCGAAATTCAAACCGATGGTTCCATAACTCCTGAAGAAGCTCTTTCAAGTTCTGCAAAAATTTTGAAAGATCACATTCAGATGTTCATCAACTTTGACGCTGAGCCTGAAGAAGAAAAAGTTGAAAATGAAAAAGACGCCGAAGCAGAGAGAATCAAAAAGATATTATTGACAAGTGTTGATGATCTTGAATTAAGTGTTCGTTCTCATAACTGCTTGAAAGCCGCTAACATCAAAAATTTATCTGACCTAGTTAGAAAAGATGAAAGCGAAATGCTGAAGTTCAGAAACTTCGGAAGAAAATCTTTAGCCGAATTAATTGAGATCGTTGATAATCACGGGCTCGAATTCGGTATGGACGTTGATAAATACATAAAAGATAAACCAGAAAACAATTAGTATTCCATAAGGTTGAAGAATGAGACATGGCGTAAAAGGAAGAAAATTAGGTAGAACTGCAAGTCACAGATTAGCTACATTAAAATTGTTGGCAACATCTTTACTTCAGCATAAAAAAATTAAAACAACCGCAGCAAAAGCCAAAGAGCTGCGCAGATTCGTTGAACCTATCATTACAAGAGCAAAAACAGATTCCGTTCATGCGAGAAGAATAATTGCTGAAAAAATTAATGATAGAGCTGTTCTTTCAGAACTGTTTAGTGACATTGTAACCAAAGTCGGCGATAGACCCGGCGGTTACACCCGCGTAGTTCATCTCGGACAGAGAAAAGGCGACGGCGCTCACATGGCAATAATCGAATTGGTCGATTACAGCGGTGTTATTAAACCTAAAGCTCCTAAGAAAACAAAGGGCGAAGAAAAACCAACTGAAACTGCAGAAGAAGTTAAAGCAGAAGAAAAGAAAGAGAAAAAGGAAAAGGCTGCTAAAAAAGCGGTAGTTCCAAAACCAAAAAAAGAAAAATCACCAAAAGAAAAAATCACAAAAGAAAAGATTACCAAGACTACAAAGACTCCGCAGAAAAAAGGCAGTTAATTTTAGGATTATAGATTAATTTGAGAAGAGTAATCGGGTTCGGTTACTCTTTTTTATTTTTATGAAAAAAATTGAGTTCATTAAATCCGTTTTTAATCTTGGTGAATTACCAAAAGAAAACTTGCCAACGGTTGTCCTTTGCGGTCGCTCCAATGTTGGAAAATCCTCTTTCATAAATTCCGTTTTTAATACAAAGATGGCAAAGACTTCCTCCTCACCGGGAAAAACCCGCTCAATAAATTATTATCTCGTAGAAAAGAAATTCTTCATTGTTGATTTACCCGGCTTTGGTTACGCAAAAGTTTCGAAGAAAGAACGCGATGCGTGGCAGCTTTTACTTGAAAAATATTTTTCAATGAACGAAAACATTAAGTTGGCAATTCACATTATTGACAGCCGGCACGATCCAATGCAGCTTGATATTGAACTTAATAATTTTCTGCGGAACAAAGAGATTCCTTATTTTCTGCTTATGAACAAGTCCGATAAGTTGAAGCAGGCCGAAATGGCTTCGGCTAAAAAACGGGTTGTACAATTTTTCCCGGAAATTATACCCGGGGAGAACATGCTTTTCTATTCGACTATAAAAGCGACCGGTAAAAAAGAAATTGTAAAACATCTCACTTCGCTCTTCCTTATATGAAAATATCTTAAATCTTTCTTATTATTGAATTGGCAGTTGATACTTTTTAAGCTTCTAGCCAAATATTTCTACATAATCTCTAAGAAGGACAATGGGAATCAAAGAAAAAATTAAAAAGAGAGTCTTCATTTTCTTGTTTATTCCCATTCTCATCGCCATTCCATTTTTTACAGAAGATACATACATACGTATTATTTCCGGTGTCGTTCTTTTAATATATGCCGGATTTATAATATTTCTTCGTGATTCAATGCGGGGTGAATCGTTTGATCAGACCTACGAACCAGATCTTTTTGAAGATGAAGAAAAAAACGAAAGAGATTCTTATGAAACTGATACCGGTGAAGATTTTAAAATAATTTCACCAACTAAGAATATTGAAATAATTACTTCCGAAAATTTTGGAAGTTCATTCAGCAAAGGCAAGCAAGATTTTTTCAAACCGCCGGATTTTAAAACAAATTACGATAAAATTGCTCTGGAAGAATTGCCGGAAGATGTTAATCACGATGAACAATTCGGTTTTGTTCTTGAAAAAATTCTAAGTGTTGTTAAAGATTCTTATATGGCTCACACAGCGGCATTCTTCTGGTACAATAAAAACAGAAAACGTCTAACGCTTGAACGTTACGTAACGAGTTCATCACAAATCAAACAGCAGAAGTTCGATCTCGAAGATGACATCCTTGGTAAAATTGTTCAAAGAGAAGAGCCTGAACTTTTAACCGATATCGCTACCAATGCAGAGATTGATGTAATTCGTTATTACGGCGTTCCCCAAGGAATTAAAAGTTTTGTCGGCGTTCCATTATTTTACGGAAAACATTTGACTGGAATTCTGGCTTTAGATTCAAAAATGAACGACGCGTTCGGTATTGAACAAGTCTATTCATTAGGTAGAATTGTCCGTGTCATTTCAATAATCATCTCATTATTCGAAGAAAAATTTTCAGAATCGCAAGCGGATCAACGGTTGAAAACGCTTCTCAGCATTTTAGGTGCCGACAAAAAATTTGAATCGGAAGTAGATGTTCATCAGACCATTGAATCTTCAATGCAAGGTTTGCTCGATTGGGATTCTTTTACCTTGGTTTCATATAATCCTTCAGAACAAAAATTTAAGACTACAAAAATCATTAATAAAACATCGCTAAAGTATGTCGGCGAAAATTTAGAGATCGACTTGAACGGAACATTGGTTGGAAGAGCGATATTAAGCGCCACACCAGTAAAGATTGACGATACATCTTCATCGGAGATACCGCGTTTTGCAAAAACCGAAGATGTAAGTTTTGACGGTTCTTTCCTTGCGATACCTCTTGTGTATGATGAACATAATTACGGAGTTCTTTGTTTTGAAAGTCTAAAGAAAAATGTCTATTCAAACAATGAAGTTTCTTATATAAAAAATGCTACCAAAATATTTGCTTTTATACTTCATTCTTACTCGACGATAAATATTTTAAAAGGATTGCTCTCCGTAGATATCGAAACTAAAACATTGAACTACGATGCGTTTATTGAACGGTTCACAATTGATCTTGTGCGCAGCAAAGAGATCGGAATTCAAGGTGCTATAGCAGTTATTAAACTTGATGAATTCTTGGAGCAGGAAACTCTTTTTGAAGGAGATCCATTTCCTAAAGTTCTCCGGACTATCGGGCAAATGATAAAAGATGAAATGACACCGCTGAATTTACTTGGACGAATAAGCGAAAAAGTTTTTGCGGTTTATTTTTTCAATATGTCTCCCAAAGATGTTTTTTTATGGGCTGAAAAATTAAGAATTAAAATTGCTCGCAAAGCGATTGCAGTTGCATCTAAACAGACAACTTTTACAGTCTCGATTGGTGTTGCTACAACGACAAATAAAACCGATGTTCAGGAAATCTTAACTAACGCAGAGCTCGCATTAAAAAAAGCGATTGAGAAGGGCGGTAACTCTGTTAAAAGTATCAGTTAATACCCGGGTTAATCTTTGAATAATTTTTTTATAATAGTGCTCGATGGTGTCGGGATAGGTGAACTGCCTGATGCAAAAAATTATTCCGATGAGGGAAGTGATACTCTCGGGAATATGGCAGAACGTCTCGGTGGTTTAAATCTGCCGAACTTAGAAAAATTCGGTTTAGGGAATATCCATCCAATCAAAGGAATTGAACCGCAAGTTTCACCAATTGCTTCTTTTGGTAAGCTTGCAGAAATCTCTCCCGGCAAAGACTCAACTACAGGTCACTGGGAACTTGGTGGATTAAAAGTTGAAATTGAATTTCCTTTTTATCCTGAAGGATTTCCTAAAGAACTTATTGATCGGTTTATGAAAGAAACCGGTGTTAAAGGAATTCTTGGTAATTACGCCGCATCCGGAACTGAAATTATTAAAGATCTTGGCGCTGAGCATGTAAGAACTGGATTTCCAATTGTTTATACATCGGCAGATTCTGTTTTTCAAATTGCGGCACACGAGGATGTAATTTCTTTAGAAAGATTGTACGAGATCTGTTCAATTACCCGTCAGAAAGTTCTGATTGGAAAAGATTCTTGCGGAAGAGTAATTGCCCGTCCGTTCGAAGGATCTGAAGGAAATTTTAAACGTACGACTAATAGAAAAGATTTTTCATTAGATCCACCCGATCCAACGATTCTTGATTATTGTTTGAGTAATGGAATAGAGACTTATGCAATCGGGAAAGTTAATGACCTTTTCAACTACAAAGGAATTAAACATCAGTTAAAGACAAAATCCAATCAAGAAGGAATCAGCAAAATTATAGAAGTTGCAAAAAGTGTTAAAGGTTCATTAATTTTCACAAATCTAGTCGACTTCGATGTTTATTTCGGGCACAGAAATGATCCTGAGGGATTTCACAAAGCACTTCAAGAATTTGATGAACGATTACCGGAGATATTGAATTCATTGGATGAAACGGACTGTTTGATATTAACGGCTGATCATGGTAACGATGCGACCGATATCAGCACAGACCATACGCGCGAGTATGTGCCGCTTCTTTTCTACAAAAAAAATATAGGCGGTAAGAATCTAGGCATCCGCAGGACTTTTGCTGATGTAGCGCAGACAGCGGCGCATTTTTTCAAGATCAACAATGATCTGCACGGAACAAGTTTTTTAGAAGAGTAAATAGCCGACTCTATTTATCCTCCGTTAATTGGAGAAATCATTTTGACGATGGTTTGACCCTTACAAATATTTTTAATAAAGTTGCGACCGAACATTCAGCAAAAATTGTCTTTTGAATAGTATTAGTATATATAGTAGACAGTTACTTAACCAGAAAGAAAGATCGTAGTAAAAAAATATTTCATATAAAGAACAGCGAGGATGAATTGGTACTTGGAAAAGTTATCGGAACAGTTTGGTCAACAAGAAAAGACGAAAATCTTGTAGGCGCAAAATTTTTAATTGTCCGGCAGCTAGATCTTGAATACAAGCCGAAAGAAGCAACAGTAATAGCTGTGGATTCGGTTGGAGCCGGTGTTGGAGAAGTTGTATTGGTAGCACAGGGAAGCTCTGCGCGTCAAACCACGTTTACAAAAAATAAACCGGTTGATGCTGTAATTATGGCAATTGTGGATAAGCTCGATATTTCAGTGAAAGAAAAAAAGAAAGAGGCGGTTGAGGTCTAATGCATCTTGGCAGAGTAATAGGAACAATATGGGCGACAAGAAAATATGAGACTCTTGCCGGTTACAAAATGCTTTTTGTTCAGCCGATTAATGCAGAGTATAAAGACCTTGGCGGACCGATTGTGGCGTTAGATACAGTGGGTGCCGGGGCGGGAGAAATTATTTTTTATGTTACTGCAAGCGAAGCCGTAATTCCGCTTGATGTTGAAATGGCTCCAGTTGATGCTTCAATTGTTGGGATTGTTGATTCTATTAATGTTCAATCCGTGTAGGAGAAGTAGTTTTGAAAATCACAAAACAGTTCACTAACAGAGAAAGTCAATCGTTAGATAAATATCTTCAAGAGATCGGAAAAGTTGATCTTCTTACACCTGATGAAGAAATTGAACTTGCTATTCGAATCAGAAAAAATGATCAGCTTGCTCTGGAAAAATTAGTCAAGGCAAATTTGCGTTTCGTGGTTTCGGTTGCAAAACAGTATCAGAATCAAGGTCTTACACTTGGTGATCTAATTAATGAAGGAAACCTAGGTCTAATAAAAGCTGCGCGTAGGTTTGATGAAACGCGCGGATTCAAATTTATTTCTTATGCTGTGTGGTGGATTCGCCAGTCAATTCTGCAGGCACTTGCCGAACAATCGAGAATTGTACGCCTTCCTTTGAATAGAGTCGGTGCTTTAAATAAAATTGGAAAAGCTTACAGTAATCTTGAACAAGAATATGAACGTGAACCAAGCGCTCAAGAACTTGCCCAAGAACTTGATATGGATATCAGTGAAGTCTCCGATACTTTAAAAATTTCCGGTCGCGCTGTTTCTATGGACGCTCCATTTGCACAAGGTGAAGAAAACCGGCTGCTGGATATTTTAGAAAACGATGAAGAACCTTCTCCCGATCAATCTCTAATGTCAGAATCACTCAGGCGTGAAATTGAAAGAGCATTGTCAACATTATCCGAAAGGGAAGCCGAAGTGATAAAACTTTATTTCGGTTTGAATAAGGAACATTCACTCACTCTTGAAGAGATTGGTGAAAAATTTAATCTTACACGTGAACGCGTACGCCAAATTAAAGAGAAAGCAATTAGAAGATTACGACATGCTTCTCGCAGTAAAAATTTAAGATCATACTTAGGCTGACCGGCCATACAAATGAGGCTAATATATTTGACTAGAACTTTACTTCTGGGACTTCTTGTTCTTGCAATTTTTGTGAGTTGTTCCGCATCGTCAAACGCGCAGCGTTATAAAAAAAATAAAGAAAAACCGGCAGCACCATTAAAAACTCATTCAAAAGACACAGTAAAAAAATCTAATTCAAAGAATGAAAGAATAATATTTAATGATCCTGCAGATTCATCATCAACCGACGATGAGTTTGACGAACCGCCTCCGGCTGGAACCCCAATTGATAAATCCAAGTTCGCGTTTAATATCGATAAACTGAAAGAATTTAGCGTTGTGCTTACTTCGCGTGAAAAAGTATTATTGGAAGTGATAAAATTTTTAGATACTCCTTATAAATATGGCGGAAGTACACAAAACGGAATAGACTGTTCTGCTTTCACATTACAAGTTTTTCAGAGCTCACTTTCAATTGACCTTCCACGCTCTGCAAGAGAGCAATATTCTGTAGGAGAGAAAATATCAAAAGATGATCTGAGATTCGGCGATTTAGTATTTTTTAATACTCGCCGTGCTTCTAATCCGGGTCATGTTGGAATTTATCTTGGCGAAAACCAATTTGTTCATGCAAGCCGCTCTCTTGGTGTTACAGTCTCATCTCTCGATGAAGCTTATTATAAAAAACGGTACATTGGGGCAAGAAGAGTAGATCAAATCGAACAATAATTGTGACCATTTCGCGTCAATATCCTTTTCAATCCAAATTGAAATTAAGATCAGTTTGCCTTAATTTTAATTACCAACTAAAACATTTCGGAGTGAACAATGGAATTTAGAATTGAAACTGACACTATGGGTGAAATGAAAGTGCCGGTAGATAAGTATTATGGCGCACAGACAGCAAGATCATTAATGAACTTTAAAATCGGCGGTGAAAGATTTCCAGCCGAGTTGATACGAGCACTTGGAATTGTAAAAAAAGCAGCCGCTCTTACAAGCCATGAATTAGGAAGTTTACCTAAAGAAAAATTGGATTTGATAATTAAAGCTGCCGATGAAGTGATTGACGGAAAATTGAATGATCATTTTCCTCTTGTAGTTTGGCAGACCGGCAGCGGAACTCAAACCAACATGAATTGCAATGAAGTTATCTCCAACCGCGCAATTGAAATGGCTGGAGGAGTAATGGGCAGCAAAAAACCAATCCATCCTAACGACGACGTTAATAAAGCTCAATCTACTAACGATGCATTTCCCACAGCAATACATGTTGCCGCTGTCGAAGAAATTCACCGCCGTTTGATTCCAATGGTTACTAAATTGAGAAATTCATTAGATGAAAAAGCAAAAGAGTTTAAAGACATAATAAAAATAGGCCGTACGCATTTAATGGATGCAACTCCACTTACTCTTGGAGATGAATTCAGCGGATATGCAATGCAATTGACTAATGGATTAGCACGAATTAGCGATTCATTAAAGCGCTTATATGAAATTCCTCTTGGCGGAACTGCAGTAGGAACCGGTTTAAATGCTCATCCGGAATACGCGGTAAAAGTAGCCGATACAATTTCCAAGTTGACCGGTAAACCTTTTAAAACAGCGCCTAATAAATATGAAGCTATGGCTGCCAAAGACGCGCTTGTTGAAATGAGCGGTGTGTTAAAAACTATTGGCACTTCATTATTAAAAATATCGAATGATATACGATGGCTCGGTTCAGGTCCACGTTGCGGTATTGGCGAAATCTCATTGCCGGAAAATGAACCGGGAAGTTCAATCATGCCGGGTAAAGTTAATCCAACTCAATCGGAAGCAATGACGATGGTTTGTGCTCAAGTTTTTGGCAATGATGTTACAATTAATATTGCCGGCTCGAGCGGAAATTTTGAATTAAATGTTTTCATGCCTGTTATCGCTTTCAATGTTCTTCAATCAATTAAATTATTAGCGGATGCGTGTGAAAGTTTCAGCGAACATTGTGTTGAAGGAATTACTGCAAACGCAGCGAACATCAAAAAACATCTTGAAAATTCTTTGATGCTTGTTACATCGCTCAATCCGGTTATTGGATATGATAACGCGGCAAAAGTTGCAAAGAAAGCTCACAAAGAAAATAAAACTCTAAAAGAAGCAGCAATGGAACTTGGACTTCTTACATCGGAAAAATTTGATGAAGTAGTTCGTCCGGAAAAAATGATTGGTCTCAGAAAATAATAAAGATCATCAAGTTGTAAATAAAATTGAATCTTAGTGTCTTTGTGTCTTGGCGGCTGATAAAATTATTTTGCCGCGAAGGCACTAAGACTCTAAGTGATAATCTAAACTCTGAAATAGCTTCGTTTACTATTCGTTTTAAGAACTATGAAAACGCTCACTAATATTTTCATATTAGTTTTTTGTTTTACACTTATTAGTTTTTGTTCCGCGACTGAATCCGAATCGAATTACACAATTGGAACGGTAAAATTTCTTTCATTTGAGGGAGGATTTTACGGTATTGTAACCGATGATGGGAAAAGTTTAGATCCCTTAAATCTTTCTAAAGAATTTCAAACTGATGGAAAACGAATTCTATTCAAGTATATTGAGAAAAAAGAAATGGCAAGTTTCCACATGTGGGGAAAGATAATCGAAATTATTGAAATCAAAGAACTGAGATAAGCTTTTTAATTGATCTAACATTTATTGGTATTTATGAAAATCGCACTAGTCCAGCAGAAGGCAACTGCAAACAGAGAACAAAATATTCAGAATGGTGTTGATGCCGTTAAGAAAGCCGCTCACTCCGGAGCTAAGATAATTTCATTTTCGGAACTGGCATTTGTTCCTTTCTTCCCTCAGAAATCTTCATCAGCAAAACCATTAGAAATTGCTGAATCAATTCCTGGTCCGACTACAAATATATTTTCTAAACTAGCCAAAGAATTAGATGTCGTTATAATTCTGAACCTATATGAAATAGATAAAGACGGAACATACGATTCATCTCCGGTCATTGATGCGGACGGAAAAATTCTCGGCACTACGAGGATGATTCACATTACAGATTATCAATGCTTTCACGAAAAAGATTTTTATACTCCCGGTAATAACGGCACTCCGGTTTATAAAACTAAATTTGGAAAAATCGGTGTGGCAATCTGCTATGATAGACATTACCCTGAATATATGCGTGAACTTGCAATTAATGGCGCTGAGATTGTTTTTGTGCCTCAAGCCGGTGCTGAGGGCGAGTGGCCGGATGGTTTGTATGAAGCCGAAATGCGCGTCGCGGCGTTTCAGAACGGATATTACACAGCGTTATGCAACCGGGTTGGTGAAGAAGAATGTTTGACTTTCTCGGGTGAATCGTTTGTATGCGATCCGGAGGGAAACGTTATTGCCCGAGCGGGATTAGGAACCGAAGAAATTTTGTATTGTGATGTTGAACTTGATAAATGCAAAACTTCTCATGCAAAGAGATTATTTCTCAGAGACAGAAGACCGGAGCTGTACGAAGATTGGTTTAAGCACCGCAAGTGAAAAAGATTCTAATTAACCGAGCTATAAGAGATGAATAATTTTGATGGAATAATTTCGTTATTAATCGCATGCATTGAACTTGTTTACATTATCAATCTCTTGATCTTTGCCGAGAAGAATACAATCAACAGATACACAATTGGAATAATTGCACTTCTGTTCGGCTATCAATTTTTTGAATTTCTTATCTGTTTTGTCGGTATTCAAAAACAAATTATTATCTATCTCGCATTTTTTGATATAACTCTTTTACCGCCTCTTTGCTTATACGCTGTTCTAAAGTTTTCGGCAAGAGAAACTCAATTCAGCAAACTTGTTTTTATTCCGGCTCTCTTTTTCATCGTTTACTATCCGTTCGTGCTTGATCAATTTGCAGTTACAAAGTGTACTGTACTTTATGCATCATACCATTATCCATTGGGCGAGTTATACGGAATCTTTTATTATCTGCCAATTATCTTTTCAATTATAATTCTGAACAAAAAATGGGGGGCGGAAAGAGATCCGCTTCAGAAATCTCTTACAAGAACATTTCTGTTCGGTTTCCTATTCACATTTATACCCTCAATGATCCTTGCAATCGCAATTCCGACATTTTTAACCGCGGTCGAAAGTTTGTTATGCAAACTTGCGTTCGTATTCGCATCATTCTTATTTTATTTTGCGTTAAAGAATAAACATAAATTAGAAGGGAAATAAATTGCAAGAAACAATTTTAAATATATATCTGATCATTGATAAGAATATTGTCACCGCTTACAAATGCAAAGCTTATCAACAGGATGGAAGCGATGAAGAAAAAATTAAATTTTTGAAAGAACAAGCAAAAGAAGATTTTTCTAACTCATATCATTTTGATGCGCCTCAAAATAAAAGGGGCGAATTCATGTCATATAAAAAATTTTCAAAGATTGAATCGCAAGGACTGCAATACAAATTATTTGAAGAAATATTCGAAAAATTTCACGTACCGGAAAAACCGATGGTATGTGTTACTCCGGTTGTTGATGGCGATGTCTGGGCTAACTAAAAACTGCTTGTAACATTTCATTCCTAATGGGGTCTAATTGTAAAGCTCATTTATTTTAGTTGGGGTTATGATCAGCAAAGATAAATCGGTTACGGAATTATTCAACTCTTACTCGAACGATGTCCTCAATTATTCAATGAGCATTCTTAAAGATCATGATGAAGCGAAAGATGCCGTTCAGGAAGTCTTTATCCGTTATATAAAAAATGAAGAGAATTTTAGGGGGGACTGCAGTTACAAAACATGGCTTCTCACCATTACACGGAACTATTGTCTAAAAAAACTGAACGGAAGATCAAGCAAAACCGAAACATTAGATGATAATTTTATCGAAGCGAACGAATCCAGCATCGAAACAAAAATTTCTTTAAATGACGCCCTTGATAAACTAACTGCAGAAGAGTATGAACTTATTTACTTAAGAGATTATGAATGCCATACGTACCATGAAATGGCTTTGATACTTGGTGTTACAGTCGATAACATAAAAGTGAAACTCTTCCGTGTGAGAAAGCATCTTAGAAAATATTTAGAGTAGAGGTTACTATGAAACATTATGAATATGAAATAAATCTATTTGCAGATGGTGAATTGCCTATAGGAGATCAAACAGAATTGTTCGCCCATCTTGCCGAATGTGCCGAATGCCGAAAAACTTTATCTGACTATTTACTCATGAAAGAAAGATCGAGAGAATTTTGTTCTAAGAATATTTCTCATATTATGAACAAACCATCAAAACAAAATGTCATCTACAAAGTTGGATTTTACACAAGTGCCGCTGCGGCTGTGATCCTTTTAGTCATCATGATCACAAACAAACCGGCACAAACATATATCACTAAAAACGAAGTCAGAGTCGACACTGTCTTTGTTCAAAAAGAAATACCAATTGCACAGAACCAAAATGTAAAGAACAACTCTTTAACTCCCGGGAAGAAAGAGTTGATTGAAGAATCATCACAAAAAGCTTATCTGCATTATCTAATGAGTTTGCGTACTGTGAAAATTACCGACGCAGATGTAATCAAAACAAGAAACGGGAGCTAAAAATGAAAAAAATATTTGTAGTCATTATACTTATTAATATTTGTGTATCCGCACAAAAAAAAGATTATACCAAATATTTAATTGGAATAAAAATTGAGAGCAAATCTGATTTTGGTCAGACGGCTTATTCCAGAGAGCAAAATGAAAGTGGATTTATCACCGGGTCATTTTATTGGGGAAGGTCCGGATTGTTTGGTGTTTCTGCCAACTTAAATTCCTCATTCTTTAACTCATTTTCGGAGTATTTCTGGTTGAATGCAAAGAATCGACCCCTCAAGCTAGATGAACAAGAATATCTGAAATTAATTTCGAAAGACAATGAATTTGATACAGCAGATAAAATTGTAGATTTCAGTTTTTCCCCACAGAAAGCTGGTACAGATTCAGTGCTCTTATATTGCAAATATAATCTTTACAAGAAAAAATCAGTGGAATCTCCGAACCGGTTTAATTATGAAATCACCTTCGATGAATGTTTAGTAAAAATCAAATTAGAGAAAGATGAAGAGTTAAAGATTTGGGAAAACGAATTTCCGACTTTAAAAATGAATATAAAATGTTCTCGAAATGAGGAAAAGCTAGTGACTAGTAAACGTGAACGTCTGTTGAGCGATGTGAATGAAGATACTTATGACCCTGCTGAGGTCTATAATCTATCGAACTTCCAATTTTTAGCAAAGTTATCAGAACTGGTTAAAACAAATTTCTCGATGGGTATGGAATGGATCAGAACTAACAAAAATGGTGACCAAATATTAATGAAGAGGACTTACTCACCATTGAAAGTGCTTTCTCAAATTAATACCAAAGGGGGAGAAGAAAATTTCAACACTAGTTTTTATTCGGGATTAGTTACAGCTCCGTTTCGTATCTATAATCCCGAAAAGTTGAGCCTTCTAAATGAATCACAAAAAAGCAGAGAAAAAAAGGTATTTTATTCTATCCTTGGAGCACCGATCAAAAAAGAGAATAATAAATACACAATTCAATTAGTAATTTGTCAAGGTGTTGCAGACAGCCGAATGTTTTCTTTGAAAAAAATTGAGCTCGGAGTTGACGAAAGAATTAAAATTGAACTTCCCTCAGTACATTGGACCTGGGAAGAAAATGTTGATGGAGAAAGACTACTTCTAAATGCAGATACTGATTATAACAAATACGTAAACGATTATATTATCCTCTCACTCGAAAGCGATAAATAAATTCCATTCATAACAGAGCCGGGATTAATTCTAAATCGATTCCGGCTCCACATTTAATAGCTCTCTTCTGTTTGCATATTTTGGCTTACCGCCTTATCTTGAATTTAAATTTTGAGGGAAAATTGTATGGCTATCTATAAAGATTTCAAGACCATTCCGCAACTTTTTCAGATTATTACAAAGGATTTTGCAAAGGGGAAAGACCGGGCTGTATTAAAATATAAAACCGGCGATCAATGGATCGGGATAAGTTATGATGAGCTCTTCAGAGAAACAGAAAACTTTGCGTTGGGACTTGCTGCAATGGGCGTCAAACGAAACGATAAAGTTGCAATCATTGCTGAGAACCGACCAGAATGGGTATACTCCGATATGGCAATTCTTGGTTTGGGCGGAGTTGATGTTCCTCTTTATCCGATCTCAACTTCTGAGACAATTGAATTTTGTCTTAACAATTCGGAATCTGTCGGCATAATTGTTTCGAACAAGTTTCAGCTCAATAAGGTTTTGAAGGTAAGAAATAATTGCAAAAATCTCCGCTTCATTATAGTTATGAATAATGCGGAAAATGGAAATGAAAGAGACGTATTCAGCTTTTCGGAAATTCAATCCAAAGGTTTAGAGTTCGGGAAAGATCATTCAAATTATTTTTCTGAAAACTGTATGCTTACTAGAGAAAATGAGCTATGCACAATCATTTACACTTCCGGTACAACCGGTGAACCAAAAGGTGTTATGCTCACTCATAAAAATATTTGTTCCAACATAAAAGGCGCTCACGAAATTTTTGATATCGGAGAGACCGACATCTTTCTTTCGTTTCTACCGCTATGTCATATCTTTGAGAGAATGGGCGGTTATTATACAGCGTTCTCTTGTGGCGGTTTGATTGCATATGCTGAAAGTATTGAAAAGATCGCAAGTAATATGGAAGAAATTCATCCGACAATTTTAACTGCTGTACCGCGTCTATTCGAGCGGATGTACAGTAAGATAAAACGGAACGTTGAAACCCAGCCGGAAAAGAAACAGAAAATTTTTAATTGGGCAATTGAGATCGGAAAAGAATTTCAAGTCGCTAAAAAATCCGGTAATCCTATCCCAATATTTTTATCGCTCAAACACAAACTTGCCGATCGACTTGTCTTTCATAAATTGAGAGAAAAGACCGGCGGTAAATTACGCTTCTTTATTTCCGGCGGTGCCGCGCTTGCAAGAGAATTGGGATTGTTCTTTGAAGCTGCGGGAATATTAATTATTGAAGGATACGGGCTGACAGAATCATCACCGGTAATCGCTGCTAACAGAGTAAACGATTACAAATTCGGAACAGTCGGCAAAACCATGCCCGGTGTTGAAATTAAAATCGCGAAAGACGGTGAGATTCTTGCATACGGTCCAAATATAATGCAAGGATATTACAAGAATAAAAAAGAAACCGAAGAAACAATTAAGGACGGCTGGCTTTACACCGGAGACATCGGTGTTTTTGATGCCGAAGGATTTCTGATAATTACTGATAGAAAAAAACATTTGTTTAAAACTTCCGGTGGAAAATATATTGCCCCGACTCCGATTGAAAATATGTTCCTCGCGAGTAAATATATTGATCAATTTATTCTGATAGGCGACCGCAGAATGTTTTTGAGCGCATTGATAGTTCCGGATTATGAAGCTTTGAAAGAATATGCCGATGCAAACAGAATTCAGTACAAATCTCTCGAAGAACTTGTTGAGATGAAACAAATTTATGAACTGCTCGATAAAGAATTAGATATTTTTCAAAAGAAGCTTGCCAACTTTGAACGCGTTCGCAAGTTCGCCATTCTCGATAAACCGTTTACAATCGAAACAGGAGAACTTACGCCATCACTCAAAATCAAACGGAAAGTTGTGGAAGAACGGTACAAGGATTTGATTGAAGATATGTATAAAGGTCTCGAAGGTTAATATTTTACAAATGTATTTAGTAATCTCGCTCTTGATCGTGATCTTGCTCTTTATTTAGAGATCAAGATTACGATTAAGAGCTTGAACAAGATTTCATTCTAAAACGGCACTATCAATAACTTAATCCTTTCTGCGAATTTTCTTATATTTGCACTCAATAAAATCAATTTGCGAGATTTATTTTGGCTAATGAGAAAATCCTTGTTACTTCAGCGCTCCCTTATGCGAATGGTAATATTCATCTAGGACATCTAAGCGGTGCATATCTACCTGCTGATATATACGTCCGCTATAAACGCTTGAAGGGTGATGACATCCTTTATGTATGCGGTTCGGATGAACACGGTGTCCCGATAACAATCACTGCGGACAAAGAGAAAGTAACACCAATACAAATTATTGACCGTTACCATAACATGAACAAAAATGCTTTTGAAAAATTCGGAATGAGTTTCGATATCTATTCGCGCACAAGTTTGCCGATTCATCATGAAACCGCGCAGCAATTTTTCAAATCATTTCACGATCAAGGAATATTGGTTGAAAAAAAATCAATGCAGTTTTACGATGAAAAAGCGAAAATGTTTTTGCCTGACCGGTATGTAGAAGGAACTTGTCCTCGTTGCGGAAATGAAGAAGCCCGAAGCGATGAATGTGAAAGATGCGGTTCTCTTTACGATCCTTCCGAACTGAAAAATCCGAAAAGCAAAATTAGCGGCGAGACTCCAGTTTTGAAAGAAACTTCTCATTGGTTTTTCCCTTTGGGTAAATACCAGGAAAGATTAGTTAAATATGTAGATGAGATGAATGAAAAGTACGGTTGGAAAGATAACGTTCTTCAATATTGTAAGAGTTGGTTTAATGACGGACTAAAAGACCGTGCTGTAACACGCGATCTTGATTGGGGTGTAAAAGTACCACTCGACGGAGTTAATAATAAAGTTCTATACGTTTGGTTTGAAGCGGTTCTCGGATATATTTCTGCTGCAAAAGAACTCTCTAATAAACGCAACGAACCCGATTTGTGGAAATCGTATTGGCAAGATCTCAATACAAAATACGTCGCTTTCATTGGAAAAGATAACGTTGTATTTCATACAATTATTTTTCCTGCAATGCTAATGGCCTGGAACGATGCAAATGAGGATAAGTTTGTTTTACCGCAGAACGTTCCGGCTAATGAATTTTTGAATTTTGAAGGAAAGAAGTTTTCTAAATCACGAGGATGGGGAATTGATGTTGATGAATTTTTAAATTTATTCCCAGCCGATCTGCTTCGTTATACTCTTGCGGCAAATCTACCTGAAAATAAGGATACAGACTTTTTCTGGAAAGAGTTTCAAGGGCGTACAAACAATGAACTTGCCGACATTCTAGGAAATTTTGTAAACCGAACTCTCACATTTGCACACAAGCATTTTGAAGGTAAAGTCCCGGTTCTTGGAAAACTTGAGAAGATTGATTCTGATATGCTCGAATATTTGAAAACGCAACCGCTCAAAATTGCTGATCTTCTTGAGCGTTATAAAATTAAAGATGCTGTTTTTGAAATGATGAATCTTGCGCGTGCGGGAAATAAATATTTCAATGATTCCGAACCATGGTTAAACTCGAAAAAAAACATGGAACAATGTGCAACTACAGTTAATATATGCTTGAATACAATTTTTACTCTTGCTGAAGTATTCGAACCGGTGATTCCGTTTTCAAGCGTTAAGATTTTTAAAATGTTAAATATTAGACCAACTATTTGGGAAAAGTGCGGTAATGTAAATATGCAAGCCGGGCACGTGCTTAATGAGCCGGAAATTCTTTTCACAAAGATTGAAGATAAAGTGATTGAAGAGCTGGTGCACAAATTACCTCATAGCGATGAAACTCCAAAAGAAGTAATTGAAGAGATTACAATTGATGATTTCAAGCGGGTTAAATTACGTGTCGCAAAAATTATTGCAGCGGAAAATGTTAAGAAAAGCGATAAACTCTTAAAATTGCAAATTGATTTAGGAACCGAGAAACGCCAATTAGTTGCAGGTATCGCTAAAAGTTATTCTCCGGAAGAATTGATCGGAAAAAAAGTTATGATAGTAGCGAACTTAAAAGCGGCTAAACTTTTTGGAGTTGAATCCCAAGGAATGATTCTGGCCGTAGATACACCGGAAGAGGGAAAAGTAAAAATTATTGAGATTGACGAATCAATAAATCTTGGCACTACAGCTAAATAAATTTTAAAACATTACGCTGGTATTTATGATAGCTAAAGCTCGTTGATATCATAAGCAATTATAATGACCAGCGTTCCATTCAACTGTACATCTAAATTGAATAAACCAAAATCAACAAGAAATAAAACTCTTCAACTTTCTAAAAAGGAAATCGACGAGTACTCCAAACGGATTGTTAAGTTGAATGAAAAGATTTCTGTAAAAGAAATAATAAATAAAACTATCAACCAAGATTTATTCTCCGCACTTGAATTTCTGCCGGACAAATTTGTTGATTTGCTTATAGTTGATCCGCCTTATAATCTCTCAAAAAAATTCAATACCACTTCATTCAAAGAAAAATCGATCCATGATTATGCCGAATGGATCGAGAGTTTTATTATTAAGCTGAAGCGGACTCTGAAGCCGGATGCATCAATTTATTTCTGCGGAGATTGGCACACCTCCATTTCTATCCCGTTGGTTCTTGAGAAGCATTTTATTATCAGAAATAGAATTACCTGGGAACGTGAAAAGGGGCGGGGCGCTAAACAAAATTGGAAGAACAGTTCAGAAGATATCTGGTTCTGCACAGTTTCAAATAAGTTTACTTTCAATACCGACACAGTAAAACTGAAAAGAAAAGTTCTAGCGCCATACCGGGATTCGGACGGCAAACCGAAAGACTGGAATTCTAATTTAGACGGCGATTATCGTTTGACGCATCCGTCAAATATCTGGAATGATATTTCGGTCCCATTCTGGTCGATGGCTGAAAATACAGATCACCCGACGCAGAAACCGGAAAAATTGATTGCTAAACTTATTCTTGCCAGTACTAAGAAAGGCAAGATTGTTCTGGATCCGTTTCTTGGGAGCGGAACTTCATCGGTTGTTGCAAAAAAACTTGAAAGAAAATATGTCGGTATTGAAATCGATAAATATTATGCGTGCCTTGCGGAAAAACGTCTTGAAGCATCTGAAAAAATCAATGCAATTCAAGGTTATAAATATGGAGTTTTCTGGGAACGCAACACAGTTCCGGTGAGTATAAAACCGGAAAAAAGAAGCGGTAATGAGTGTTATTAACCGTTTCATTTCTTGATTTTCAGACCCTCAATGGGTAAAATAGCACACCAAAAAATCACTCTAATGGAGGTTTACGAATGCGCAGCGCGAAGCTTATTCTTCTTCTTTTACCATTAATCATTCTTATCTCCTGCACATCCCAAAATTCAAATATAGTTGTTGCAGAATTTGGCGGTAATAAGATTTACTTAGATGAGTTTGAAAAAGCATACGCTAAGAATTCAGGCGGTTTTGAAAAAGCAAAGAATGATTCTTTATCATCACTTAAACAATTTCTTGATCTCTACGTTAATTATAAAATGAAATTACGCGATGCTTCTGTTCGCGGATTAAAATCAGATGAGGATATGAAGAAAGAGTACCTCGATTATAAAATGAATATCGGGAAGACTCTTTTTCTTGAGAATAAATTGTATGATCCGAACTTGCATCAACTTTACGAGAGAAGAAAAACAGAATACCGGGTAAGCCATATCTTTCTTCTACCCGATTCAACTCACAGTCAGCAGCAAATTATCGATCTTGGAAACCAACTTATTAAAAGGATCCAGAACGGTGAAGATTTTGCAGAACTTGCTAAACAATATTCAAACGATCCATATACAAGCAAGCAAGGTGGTGATGTTTACTTTGTTACTGCGGGACAAATAAATATTCCGGCAATTGAAGATGCAATTTACAGCACCGAACCTGGAAATATTTATCCTCAACTTGTCTCTTCTGGCTTCGGCTATCACATTCTCAAAGTTACTGTTAGACAACCGCGCAAACCTTCAATAGAAGCAGCTCATATTCTTATTCCTTTTGCAGATTCAACGGGAGTTGTTGATACAGTAAAAGCATTGAATAAAATAAGTGATATTGAAAAACAGATTAAAGACGGTAAAAATTTTGGTGAAATGGCAGCTAAGTATTCAGCAGACAAAGGGAGTGCAGCAAAAAATGGTGAACTAGGCTCCTTTCAACGCGGTCAAATGGTAAGAGAATTTGATGAAGCTGCATTCAATCTTAAAGTTGGAGAAGTTTCCTCAATTGTAAAAACAAAATTTGGATTTCATCTGATTCGCGTGAATGCAATTTCTCCATTAAAATCTTATGATGAGGAGAAAAATGAGTTAAAAGATATGTACGACCGCACCCGGTATAAATTTGATTTAGAAAAACTGATGCAAGATTTGAAAACCGAATTTAGTTTTGTGCAAAACCAGGTTACATATAATAAAATCCTTGCTAACAGCGACACACTTAAAATTGGTCCATCTTACTGGACAAGTAATTTGAGAAAACAGGCCGGCAGTGATGAACTTTTTAAAATTAACAACAAACCTTATTCATGTGATAGTCTATTTAATAATATGATAAAAGTTGGTTCGAACCTTAACATGACTGTCAACGGCAAAATTCTTCAGGATGCAATAGATCAATATGCGGGGGTTGTATTGTTTAGGGAAAAAGCTTTGGTATATGATAAAGAAAACCCAGAGTTCGCAAAGTTACTTGAAGATTATGAGAACGGAATGTATTTATTCAAAATTCTGGAAGATGAAGTTTGGTCCAAGATCTCAATTGATAGTGTAAAAACTTATGAATTCTGGCAGCAGACAAAAGAGAATTATAGATGGAAAGACCGGGTCGAATTGAAAGAAATATACAATCAAAGTGATTCATTAATGAATAACTGCTACTCAATGGCAATTTCCGGTTATTCGTATGATAGTTTAGTCGCTAAATATAATCGCCGGTCGGGATATGAAAATAAAATTGGTTATAATGGTTTGACTGCCGTTGATTTCAATGAACTGGCCAAGCAGGCAAATTCACTTAAAAACATTGACGATATATCGAAACCTTTCAAGTTCGAAGATGGATGGTCAATTGTAAAATTATTAAAACGTGAACCCGCTCGTGCTAAAACGTTTGAGGAAGCAAGAGCCGAAGCTTCAAGCCTTCTTCAAGAAAAAGAAAGCAAGCGCCTTGAAGATGAGTATATGAATAAATTAAAAAATATCTATCATCCCAAGATGTATTATGAAGAATTGCAGCAAGCATTTAAGCAGCCTCAATAACTTTGCGGTTATTATTTGTATCGGCTGCTTCAGTTTTACGGGATGCTCTAAGAAAGAGACGCCTGATAAATATGTTGTAAAAGTTAACGATGCCGTTTTAACTGAAGAGCAAATTAAATCGGCACTTTCTCAAGAGAGCAACAGAGGAAAATATCGATCCGAGTTTATTCATGACTGGATTGAAAATGAAATCCTTTATCAACAAGCCGCAAAGGAAGGAATTTTAGAAGAAAAAAAATTCAACTCCATTGTTGAGCAAAGTAAAAAAGAAATTGCGGCGGCCTTATTCATAAATAAATTATTGTCTGAAAATAAAATTGAGCCGACCGAAGACGAACTTAGAAAATATTATGAGGCTAATAAAGAAGAATTTAGATTGACCGATGATCTTTTTCGTTTCAACATTGCTTATCTAAATGATTTCAATACAGCTATTCAGTTTCGTAATATGGCAATTGAAAACAGCTGGAATAGCTCTCTAAATAAGTATAGGATGGAATCATCAATTATTTCTTATCAATCCGGTCAATTATATAAGAAATATCAGCTTCAGCCAACCTCACTTTTAAGGAGCGTGGCCGGACTTCAAAAAGATGAGGTAAGCTTAGTAATCGAAACGGAACCGTCAAAGTTTGCTGTTGTTCAACTTACTGAAAAACTGGATAAAGATACGATCCCTTCTTTTGATGATTCTAAAGAAGAAGTAAGAGAAAGATTGACGATGATCAAGAGAAAAGATTTTTTAAGATTGTACATAGATAAATTAATTGAAGATCACAATTTGGAGATAAAGAGGTATTCCGAATGAAAAAAATTTTGTTATTATTATTTGTTTTTGCTGGATTATTAAATGCTCAGCAAGCATTAGATAAAATTGTAGCTGTTGTAGATAACGAAATAATCTTACAATCAGAATTTGAATTTAGAGCAAACCTGGAAGCGCAACAGAGAAATATTAATCCTGCCGATACAACTTTTAGAAGACAGGTTCTAAACGCGATGATTGAAGAAAAACTCCTATATGCCCAGGCGGAGCTTGATTCAATAACAGTAACAGACGACCAAGTAAAACAACAGCTGGAATACCAGATTAATTATTTTATACAACAGTATGGTTCGCGCGAACGCCTTGAACAGGTGTACGGTATGCCGATCGAAAAATTAAAAAGATCATTGCAAGATGATACTAAAAAGAATTTGATGGCTGAAATGCTCAAACAAAAAAAGTTTGGACAGCTGGATCCTTCAAGAAAAGAAATTGAAGAGTTTTATGATACATATAAAGATTCGCTGGGAGTAGTAGCGGAAAAATTTACAATTGCACATATCTTCCAGAATCCTAAAACCGGCGAGAGAGTGAAAAAGAAAGCAAGAGATTTTGCAGAATCGTTATTGGATTCTTTAAAACACGGAGCCGATTTTGCAAAACTTGCAACGAAATATTCGGATGATCCGGGCAGTGCGGCTCAAGGTGGAGATCTAGGATCTGTAAAACGCGGTGTCTTTTTCCCAGAATTCGAAGCAGCTGCTTTTGCACTGGCTCCAAATCAAATTTCCGGTGTTGTAGAATCTCCCGTGGGATTTCATATAATTCAATTGCTGGAAAGACGGGGTGAAGCAATACATACAAGACATATACTTATAAAAGTAAAAAGTGATGATGAATCGGATCTAAAAGCTATTGAGTTCCTAACGGATATTCGCGATAGTATTGTAAAAGGTAAAAACACTTTTGAACATTATGCAAAACTTTATAGTGATGATAAAGAAACTGCAAAGTTTGGAGGATCCCTTGGAACATTTGAAGCCAGTCAGCTTGATAAGCAGCTTCTCGATATTATTTATAAATTGAAAGAAGGCGAAATTAGTTTTCCTAAACGACTTGATGTAGATAAGAATGTTTATGGCTATCATATAGTTAAATTGGAAAAGAGAATTCCACAGCATAAAGCTAATATGGACTTGGATTTTGCGGAACTCAAGCGAATGACGGAATACTATAAAAAGCAGAAACTCTTTGCAAAGTGGATTGAGGATATTAAAAGTAGAATATATTGGCAAGTTCGGCTCTAGCAATTCATAAACACTAAAGATATTGCGAAATTGAATTGAGATTTTCTTTTCTGTTCCTTTTATTCATGTTCTATTATTTTACTATAAGGAAACAACTTTGACTGAAAAAATTCCTACAAACGATGTTCAAGCGGTGCAACAGCTTGCCGACGCAGTTAAGAGGATCAAAAAGGAAATTGCAAAAGTTATAATCGGTCAGGATAAAATTATAGACCAATTACTAGTCAGTTTACTTGCACGCGGACATTGTTTGCTGGTTGGAGTTCCAGGACTTGCAAAAACATTACTTATTAAGACGGTTGCCGAAGTGCTGGACCTTAAATTCAGTAGAATACAATTTACACCCGATCTCATGCCGAGTGATATTACTGGAACCGAGATAATTGATGAAGATCCAATTACAAAGAAAAGAGATTTCCGCTTCATTCAAGGACCTGTATTTGCGAATTTAATTTTAGCGGATGAAATTAACCGCACACCGCCTAAAACTCAAAGTGCACTTTTAGAAGCAATGCAGGAGCATAAAGTTACTGCTGCAGGAGTAACACGTACACTTGATGAACCATTTTTCGTTTTGGCTACTCAAAATCCAATTGAACAGGAAGGAACATATCCTTTACCGGAAGCGCAGCTGGATCGCTTCATGTTCAATTTGTGGCTGGATTATCCCAATCTAAAAGAAGAAATAGAAATTATTAAATCGACAACTAGTGATTATCAACCTGAACTTAAAAAAGTATTAACGGCAGATGAATTGATCGGCTTCCAAAAATTAATTAAGCGGGTTCCCGTTGCAGAAAACGTAATCGAGTTTGCTGTAAAGTTTGTTGATTCCACTCGTCCAACAAATAATGCAAATGAATTTATAAAAGAACATGTTGCCTGGGGTGCCGGTCCTCGTGCCTCGCAATATCTTATTCTCGCAGCAAAAACAAAAGCTGTCATGGAAGGAAGATTCACTCCCTCGATCGATGATGTAAGTACTTTCCTCATTCCGGTTCTACGACATAGAATTATTCCAAACTTTTCTGCCGAAGCAGAAGGAATTAATTCCGTGGAGATAATTAATAAGTTGATGTAAGTATTAAAGATTTTCTAACAAATCGAATATTATAACCGAAACAAACAATATTGAAGTGAGTGTGAATGGCGCTAAATAAATACTTCCGAAAACTATTCCTTACTGGGATAAGTCTAACAATCTTAATTTTCACCTTCACTGGCTGCACAGAAAAAACGCAAACAAAAATTCAAGAAGAAAAACCGAAACCTAATCAATTTGGCTTAACCGTTAACAATCTAATAGAAGTACGTGATACAATTGAAACCAACCAGACACTTACCGATATTTTAATTCCTCACGGAGTAACACAGCAAAAAATTAATGAAATAGAAAAAAAATCACTCAACGTATTTCCACTCAGAAGTTTCAGAGCTAATGATGAATTGTATATTTATGCACAATGGGATTCCGTTGAAACTGTGCAGTATCTTGTGTATAAGAAAGATCCTGTAAACTATGTCGTTTTCGATTTACGTGACGCGATTAACATTTATAAAAAACAAAAGCCATTTTCAATCAAACAGGCTACTGTCAACGGAAATATCAAGGATAATTTAATTCAAACTCTGTTGGATAAAGGCGTCAAAAAAGAAGTTGGATTTAATGTAGCTGATATTTATGAAAGCCAAATTGATTTCGGTACTTTACGGGAAAATGACAGCTTTACAATTATTTATGAAGAAATAAATGTAGATAATGAACCCGTCCAAATCGGAAAAATTCTTGCGGCGAAATTCAATTATCGGAAAAAAGATTATTATGCATTCCGTTTCGATAAAGAAAGAGAAGGACAGTATTTTGACGAACATGGTAATGGTCTGCAAGGAATGTTTCTAACGGCTCCAATTAAATTCAGATACAGAATTACATCTCGTTATTCATCCAATCGATTTCACCCAATACTGCATAGAAATAAAGCTCATCTTGGAACAGATTACGCTGCCGCTACCGGAACACCAATAATGACTGTGGCTACCGGTGTGGTTATAGAGGCAGGTTATACAAGCGGCAATGGAAACTATGTTAAAGTAAAACATAACGGTACATATACAACACAATACTTGCACATGTCGCGTTTTGCTAAAGGTATTCGACGCGGTTCTCATGTAATTCAGGGGCAGACAATTGGTTATGTTGGAATGACCGGCTTAGCGACCGGTCCACATGTTTGTTTCAGATTTTGGAAGAATGGAAAGCAGGTGAATCCGTTAAAAGAAAAAAATCAATCCGCAGATCCTGTAAGTAAAAAGAATAAAGCGGATTTTAATGAAGTCGGAAAAACTTGGATGGAAAAAATAGCTGCTGTTAACGAGCAACCCTCAAATATTAACGACCCCAAAACAGAATCTAAGAACTAAAAACAATTTTAAGAGACCAAAAACTTTAATGCATTAACTTCCATTCTTGTGAATAATTATTCATCAGCGTTTTTACCTCCAAATCCCTTCGTGAGAGAAAAATTAATTTTTCTTAATCTATACTTAAAAATATTGCGTTGGAAAAAATTGTTTCCTACTTTTGCATCACTTTATATAACTAAGGATGACAAAAAATGAAAACAGAATGCCCTGTCTGCGGTGCAGAGATAGCATTAGCAAAAGATGCAGTTCAAGGAGAATTGATCGAGTGTGCAGAATGTGGAACTGAATTGGAAGTTGTTTCGGTAGATCCTCCGAAAGTACAAGAAGCTCCACAAGAAGAAGAGGATTGGGGTGAGTAATTTGGTCTGGGTATTAGACTCAACTCTTCGCGAAGGCGAACAAACACCCGGCGTTTATTTTGATAAGCATATCAAACTGGCTATCGCAAGTCTGTTAGATGAAATTGGCATTGATATTATTGAATCGGGACATCCGATGGTAACTCCTGAAATCCATGCTGCTGTAAAAGCGATTGCTCAAAAAGGATTTAAATCAATTGTCGGCGCACATTCGAGATCACTTCAAAGTGATGTTGATCTTGCACTTGAATGCGGTGTGAAATTTCTTGGAATATTTTATTGTGTTTCGGATGAAAGACTTGAATCTGTTTTTAAGAAGGATCTCGATTCTGCGATTAAATTGATTACCGACGTTATCAAATACGCGAAAAGTCAAAATCCAAATTTGTTGATACGTTACACACCGGAAGACACAGTTCGATCGCAATTTGAAAATGTTGTTAAGGCTGCAACCGCCGCAGTTGAAGCCGGAGCCGATATAATCAGCGTTGCCGATACAACTGGTTTCATGGTACCCGGTACATCCAGAAGCATGTACGATTACATTTCCCGCTTGATTGAAGAATTAGATAATAGAAATTTGCATCCAAAGATTGCGGTACACTGCCACAACGATCGGGGACTTGCTCTAGCAAATGCTCTAGATGCTTACCGCGCCGGTGCGAATATTATTGACGCCGCGGCATTAGGACTTGGTGAAAGAGCAGGCATAGTAGATCTTGCTCAACTTTTAACTGTATTAACTGTTGATTATAATCAGAATAGATGGAATCTTAAAAAACTTGTTGAACTCTATGATTTAGTAAGCAAACATTCCGGAATTCCAATTCCTGCAAATTATCCAATCACGGGGAAGAATGCTTTTACACACTGTGCCGGTGTTCACACTCACGCCGCTTCTGTTAATCCTATGCATTATGAAAGTCTGAGTCCGGATATTCTTGGAAGAACCAGAACATTCTCGCTTGATCATATGTCTGGAATTGCATCTCTTAGATACGCATTGAAATTAATCGGTGAAGAAGCGCTGGACGATTCTCATCAGATGGATGTTCTCAAAGAAGTCAAATCTGTCGGTCAACGCGGTCGTACAGTTGATCTTGCCGAACTGAAACATATCCTTGAAGCTGTAAAGCATCATAAAATTTATAATAGCTGAGATATATATCAGCTCTACTTCTAAAATTTCATAATAGGTGGAGAAGGAAAAATGAAAATAGGTCTGCTTCATTCGTTGATTAGAAAAGATGAAAAATTTTTAATAGATGAATTCAAAGCTATTAAAGGGATTGAATTAGAAATGATTGACGACCGCGAGATCACTTTCAATCTTGGTAAAAATAAATTTGATCTCGATATTGTAGTTGAAAGATGCATAAATCACTCGCGGGCTCTTCATGGATTGAGATTATTCGAATCGGCTGGAGTTAAATGCGTTAACACATATAATGTTGCAACAATATGCGGCGATAAACTTCTTACATCATGTGCTCTAGCGGAACATAATGTTCCTCAACCGGAAGTAAGAGTTGCGTTTACTGAAGAATCTGCACTCGAAGCAATTGAAGAGATGGGATACCCTGTAGTCCTGAAACCTGCAGTCGGTTCATGGGGAAGACTTCTTTCAAAAGTAAATGACCGTGATGCCGCAGAAGCAATCCTTGAACATAAAACTGTTCTCGGTTCATACCATCATTCGATCTTCTACATACAAAAATATATTGAGAAGAAGGGAAAAGATATTAGAAGTTTTGTCGTTGGTGATAAATGTATTGCAGCAATTTATAGAACTTCTCCGCATTGGATTACAAATACTGCTAGAGGCGGGGTTGCCACAAAATGTGAGGTAACCGATGAATTGAGTGATATCTCCGTCCGAGCTGCAAAAGCTGTTGGCGGTGGAATTGTTGCGATCGATGTGTTTGAGTCTGCACAAGGTCTAATGATTAATGAAGTGAACTACACAATGGAGTATAAAAATAGTATCGCAACTACAGGTGTAAATATTCCGCAGAAAATGGTTGAATACGTTTTACAAGTTGCAGAGGGAAGAAAGCAATGAAAGTAAATGTTTCGATTGTTGGTTCGTCCGGTTATACTGGTGGAGAGTTACTGCGGCTTTTACTATTCCATCCAAACGTTGAAGTGAAACAAGTTACATCGGAAAGTTATACTGGAAAATTTGTTCATAAGATTCATCCGAACTTGCGAAAATCAACTACATTAAAATTTGTATCCGCCGGTGAACTGGAATCGTGCGACCTTTTATTCTTATGTCTGCCTCACAATAGTTCTCAAAATAAAATTGATGATTACAAAAAATTAGCACCCAAAATTATTGATCTCAGCGCAGACTTCCGGTTAAAAGATTTGAACGAATATGAAAAATGGTACGGGCATAAACACGCGCGTCCAGAATTATTAAATGAGTTCGTTTATGGAATTCCGGAGCTTCACCGCGAAGAGATGAAAAAAGCTAATTTCATTTCAAGTGCCGGATGTAATGCAACTGCAAGTATTCTTGGTTTATATCCGCTTTACAAAAATGGATTGGTGGAATTGGATAGAACTGTTATTGAAGTTAAAGTTGGTTCAAGCGAAGGTGGTAATAAAGTCAATGAAGGTTCGCATCATCCGGAACGTGCGGGAGTTGTGCGTTCATATCAACCGACTCAGCATAGACACACTGCAGAAATGCTTCAAGAAATGTCATTTGGGAAAAAGATACAAATTCACTTTTCAGCTACTGCGATTGATATGGTCCGCGGTTTGCTTGCTACCTGTCATGTTTTTCTAAAAGAAGATCTACAGGAAAAAGAGATCTGGAAGATTTACCGGGATGCCTATGGAAATGAGCCGTTCATACGAATTGTAAAAGAGAGTGATGGAATTTACAGATTCCCCGAACCGAAATTATTAAGCGGAACGAATTACTGCGATATAGGATTCAAGAAAGATGAATTCTCGAACAGACTAGTTGTTATTTCTGCAATTGATAATTTGATGAAAGGCGCTGCCGGTCAAGCTCTGCAGGCATTTAATATAATGCATGGTTTTGATGAAAGAACAGGATTAAATTTTCCCGGGCTTCATCCAATTTAAAATCATTTTCTTGCCAATAATCATAATCCTGATCTTAATCATGATCATGATCTATCTGAGCATGTGAATCAATAAAAGCAAGAATACAATATGTGCAGACTACTTTACGTTAACTCAAAAACAAATATTTCTATTTCAGAATACTTATCCAAGTTTTCTGAAATATCTAAAAAGAGTAGAGAATACCAAGGACACGGATGGGGATGCGCTTATTTGCAAAAAGGTGAGTGGATCTATTATAAAAATGTTAATCCGATTTGGAAAGATGATCTTACCCGCTTTAGTTCTTCAACTCGATTGATCGCTCACACAAGAAGCGCGTTCAAAGATGAAGGAATTGTAGTAGAAAACAACATGCCGTTTTATGATGATAAATATATTTTCGTTTTTAACGGGCAGTTAAGCGGTGTGAAAATAAAAGAGGAAGGGAGAATCGGAGCCGAGAAAATTTTTAATTATATAAAACGCTTTGATAAAGGCAGTATCAAGGACGCATTGAAAAAGGGAACTGAGATCATAAAAAAGAAATCAAGTTTTATCCGTGCGATGAATATAATTATGACTGATTCAAAAGCGGCTTATGTTTATTCTCATTTTAATGATGCAGTAGATTACTTTACAATGCGTGCTAAAATTTCTGATGATTCAATTGTCATTTGTTCGGAATCTTTTGTCGGAGAAAATGATTGGCAGCCGATTCAAAATAATTCCTTAACGGAGTATAAATGTTTCTAATTAAAATCGGCGGCGGAAAAGAAATAAATCTTAGCGGAATCATTTCCGATCTTGCCGCGACTCAAGAAAAATTTATTATCGTTCACGGCGCAAATGCGTTGCGTGACGACCTGGCAAATAAACTTGGTTATAAGAAGAAAGTCGTTACATCGCTATCGGGTTACGATTCTGTTTTAAGTAATGAAGAAACAATTGATCTTGCTATGATGGCTTATGCAGGTTTGAAAAATAAACGCATTGTAGAACTTTGTCAGAAGAATGGAATTAATGCTGTTG
The DNA here is from genome assembly GCA_026390795.1 of Ignavibacteriales bacterium. Lineage (NCBI taxonomy): Bacteria > Pseudomonadati > Ignavibacteriota > Ignavibacteria > Ignavibacteriales > Ignavibacteriales bacterium. The sequence goes on along the minus strand of JAPLFG010000003.1, from coordinate 209,341 downwards.
GACTTTCCGGTTTAGATGGAAAAGTTATTCAAGGAAAACGAAACAGCGGAATAAAAGTGCGCGAGGGCGGTAAAACTCTTCTGCTGCGAGATTTTTCCGGAAAACCAAAAGCAATTAACAAACAACTTCTTGATTTGCTTCTGGATAACGGTTATACACCTGTATTAAGTGTGCCTCTGATTGATGAAAATAATTTCGCTATCAATTCTGAGAACGATGACATAATCGCATTGCTTCAATCTGAATTCAAAGCAGATAAAATTATTTCACTTATAGAAGCTCCCGGTTTTCTTCTGGATAAAAACGATTCATCTTCACTTGTGTCAAAAATGTCGAAATCGGAACTGGAAGAAATGGAACAGAAAGTTGATGGCAGAATGAAAAGAAAAATTCTTTCTCTTAGAAAGTTATTTTCTGCCGGTGATACAACAGTAATTCTGTCTGACGGAAGAACAGAAAATCCAATTAAAGATGCGTTAAATGGTAAAGGAACAACAATACTATGAAAAATTACAAAGAGTTAATTCAAAAATATGAAGTTGACGTATACCCAAGGCGGGATGTTGTACTTGTAAAAGGTAAAGGCGCTCATCTATGGGACGATCAAGGAAATGAATACATTGATATGGCTGCCGGCATAAGTGTAGCCAACATAGGTCACGGAAACGAAAAACTTGCTAAAGCTATTTCCGATCAAGCAGCGACACTTGTTACTTGTCCAAATACTTTTTACAATGATAAAAAAGCACTCTTCTTAGAAAAACTTTTTGAAATTGTACCTAAAAATTTAACACGTGCGTTTCTTACCAACAGCGGTACGGAAGCGGTAGAAGCTGCATTCAAGTTTGCGCGACTTAATTCCGGGAAAACAAAATTTATTGCGGCAATGAAAGGATTTCATGGAAGAACTATGGGCGCTTTAAGTGCTACATACAAGAAAGAATACAGAGAAGGATTTGAACCGCTAGTTCCGGGCTTTACTTTTGTACCTTACAATAATTTTGAAAAACTTGCCGAAGCAGTTGATAATGATACTGCTGCAATTATTCTTGAGCCGGTTCAAGGCGAGGGTGGAATAAATGTCGGAAATAAAGAATATTTTCAAAAAGTTAGACAGTTGTGCGATGAGAGAAATATTTTTCTTATCATTGATGAAATACAAAGCGGATTTTGCCGCACAGGAAAAATGTTTGCGATTGAGCATCTTGGTATTGAAGCAGATATGATGACCGTCGCTAAATCAATTGCAGGCGGATTCCCGATGGGTGCGCTTTTATGTTCCGATAAAATAAAAATTGAAAAAAGTAAACACGGTTCAACATTCGGTGGTAATCCTCTCGCCTGCGTTGCCGGAATCGCTTCGATCGATTTTATGATTGAAAATAAACTTTGGAAAGAAGCCGATGAAAAAGGAAAATATTTCAAAGAAAAACTGGAAAAACTTCAACTCTCAAAAGTCCGTGAAATAAGAATTCTTGGATTGATGATCGGTATTGAACTGAAAGACAAAGTTCAACCGGTTATTCTTGAATTACTAAGCAAAGGAATTATTTCACTTCCGGCAGGAACGACTGTTTTACGTATGCTTCCGCCGTTGGTAATTAGTTATGAAGATTTAGATAAAGTTGTTGAAAAGTTGCAAGAAGTGCTTAAATAAAGTACAATTTAGAGTGTAGAGTTAGTCTTAACGCTTAATTCTACATTCTATTTTTAAAAATCTCTTCTTTTGCTTTCTACCCCCATTTGAATTATTTTTCGCCAGCAAAAATCTAATTATAATAAATGATAATTGATTATATACCAATCTTTCTAGTGATAATTGTTGCCGCACTATTTGGTGGAATAGTAGTATTTTCATCTACATTATTCGGTCCGCAGCGCCCAAATAGAGTTAAACAGATGACTTACGAAAGCGGCAAAGATCCCGTAGGAACGACTCACGAGAGAATCTCGATTAAATACTATTTGGTCGCAATGCTATTCATCATTTTTGATATCGAAGTTATTTACGTTTATCCATGGGCAGTTGAATTCAAAACTCTTTTTGTTCAGCATGGAATTTTTGCTTTTCTACCGATGTTTATCTTTTTGATAGTGCTTGAACTAGGATTTTTTTATGTCTTTATGAAAGGAGGACTTAAGTGGGATTAGAAGCTAAACTCACTCAAGACGGATTTATAACAACCACAATAGATTCTGTTATTGCATGGGCTCGCAAAAGTTCTGTCTGGCCAATGCCCATGGGAATTTCCTGCTGTGCCATTGAGATGATTGCCGCTGCAGATCCAAAATATGATATTGCTCGTTTCGGCTCAGAAGTTATGCGATTTACACCGCGTCAATGCGATCTAATGATTGTTGCCGGTACGGTTACTTATAAAATGGCACAAGTAGTAAGAAGAATTTACGATCAGATGCCGGAACCAAAATGGGTGATTGCCATGGGCGCTTGTACTTCGTCCGGCGGAATGTATCGTTCATACAATGTAGTTCAAGGGATAGATCAATTTCTGCCTGTCGATGTTTATACTGCCGGTTGCCCGCCGCGTCCGGAAAATTTATTGAACGCGTTAATGACTATTCAAGAAAAAATCGGAAAAACAAAAGCGCGCGACTTTAAAAACAGATCTCTTAAAGAACTCGAACTTTCACAAATCTAATCTTATGAATCCCAAAGAACTCATTGCAGATAAAGTAAAAGAGAAATTCGGCGCAGCGCTGGAAGAAGTTTCCGATTTCAGAGACGATCTTTGTCTTACTATAAAAACTGATCAGATAGTGCAACTCTCAAAATTTTTGAAAGAAGATCCCGCACTTGAATTTGTAATGTTGAAAGATGTTACCGCGATCGATTGGGCGACCCGCAAAAAGAGATTCACAACAGTTTATCATGTTTACTCTTTCAAAATGAATTATACACTTCGCATCAAAGCTAATATTGATGATGATCCGCCAGCTATAGAAAGTGTTACGCCGGTTTGGCAGAGTGCCGATTGGTACGAGCGTGAGACATGGGATATGTATGGAATCAAATTTATCAATCATCCTGATTTAAGAAGAATGTATATGCCGGAAGGATTCGAACATCATCCGTTAAGAAAAGATTTTCCTGTGCTCGGCATTCCGGGCTCTTTACCACTTCCACATGAAGCTGAATAGAATGGATCGAATTACACAAATATATAACGAAGAGAAAATTTACAAGAGACTTCTCGAAGATAAAAACATCACCATTGATGATGCATTAGAAAATGAGATGGTGATCAATATGGGTCCCCAGCATCCTGCAACACACGGCGTCCTGCGCTTGGTATTACGGCTTGATGGCGAAACTGTGACTGGCATTGTGCCTGAACTCGGTTATCTCCACCGCGGGTACGAAAAGATGGCTGAGAACATGAGTTATATCGAATATATTCCTCATACGGACCGGCTTGATTACACCGGAACAATGTGCAATAATGTTGCATATGTTCTTGCTGTTGAAAAACTTATTGGTATCGAAGCACCGAAACGTGCACAATATATTCGAATGATTGTTGCTGAACTTTCCAGAATTGCAGCGCACATGGTTGCAATAGGAACATTTGCGATGGACGTTGGTGCCGTTACTATGGTTATGTGGACATTCCGAGAACGTGAAAAACTGCAAAATATTTTCGATCGGCTTGCAGGTGCAAGATTCACAACAAGTTATACTCGTATCGGCGGCGTTGCATCAGATATGGATGATGAAGCGATTGCGATGACAAGAAAATTTTTGGAAGAGCTGGAACCTTCTCTCGTTGAAATGGATAAACTTCTTCTAAGCAACAGAATTTTCATTGAACGCCTCGAAGGAATTGGAATCTTATCTAAAGAGAATGCAATTGCTCTTGGAGTTACCGGACCTAACCTGCGTGCAAGTGGTGTTGAATATGATATTCGTCGTGCGAAACCATATTTATTCTACAATGAAATTGATTTCAAAATTCCAACATATCAGCAAGGTGACGCGCTTTCCCGTTATTTCTTAAGAGGTGATGAGGTTCGCGAGAGCGTTAAAATATTGTTTCAGTGTCTGGATAAAATGCCGCAAGGCGAAGTTAATGCAAATGAACCAAAGAAAGTTCTTCCTCATAAAACAGAAATTTATTCCAAGATGGAAGAGCTTATACATGATTTTATGATAATCAATTATGGAATTAATCCACCTGTCGGTGATACATATTTTTCCGTAGAGAATCCAAAAGGCGAATTAGGATTTTACATTGTTAGCAACGGAACCGGTCAGCCGTGGAAGTTGAAAATTCATTCACCTTCATTCTGTAACTTGCAAACATTATCACTGTTGTGTAAAGGCGCTATGGTTTCTGATGTTATTGCAATTATTGGAAGTCTCGATCCGGTAATGGGTGAAGCGGATAAATAGTTTAACGACATGAATAAGATTCAGAGCAAGAAAAAATAGAAGAGAAAATGGAATTTAAGTTTACTGAAGAAAATATTTTAAGAATAGAAAACGCACGGAAGAAATATCCTACTGCATTAGCTGCTATAATGGATACGATCTATATTGCCCAGGAACAGAACGGTTACATCAGTAACGAAGTGATGGAAGAAATTGCAAGCGTTCTCAGTATTGACAAAGTTAATGTACTTAGTGTTGTTACATTCTACACAATGTATCATACAAAGCCGATGGGGAAATACCACGTTCAAGTTTGTACAAATGTTTCATGCATGCTGCGCGGAGCTTATGAAATTTTTGACGGGGTAAAAGAGAAATTAGGACTGGATCACATGCAGGTTTCTCCAGATGCAAAATTTTCTTTGGAAGAAGTTGAATGTATGGGCGCATGCGGTTATGCGCCTATGATTGCTGTAAACGAAGACTACTTCGAAAATCTAAATAAAGAAAAAGTTTTTGAAATTTTAGACTCGCTGAAATAAATGGAAAAAATTGTCCTTCCCGAAATACCGGATTTTAATCAGATCGAAGTTTATCTTGATAACGGCGGATTTGAATCTGCCAAAAAAGCATTTACCAGAACTCCGGATGAAATTATAGATGAAGTAAAAAAATCCGGATTGCGCGGTAGAGGCGGCGCTGCATTTTCCGCCGGTCTAAAGTGGAGTTTCATGCCTAAGACGACCGATAAGCCGAAGTATCTCTGTATTAATGGCGATGAAAGCGAACCCGGTTCATTTAAAGACAGACAAATTTTTGAAGACAATCCATTCCAGATTATCGAAGGCGCAATTATAACATGTTACGCTATTGGTGCAAAGGTTGCATATCTCTATATCCGCGGTGAATATCATAAATGGATTAAGCTGATGCAGAAAGCCGTTGATGAAACTTATGCCCGCGGATTTGTTGGCGAGAAGATGAAAGAAACTTTCGGAATCGATTTCAGCTGCGATCTTTTTATTCATAAAGGTGCGGGCGCTTACATTTGCGGTGAAGAGTCCTCTCTTATGAATTCCTTAGAAGGATTGAGGGGTTATCCTCGAGTTAAACCGCCGTTTCCGGCACAACGCGGATTGTGGGGTAGTCCTACAACAATTAATAATGTAGAAACAATTACAAACATTCCGGCTATTATAAAGAATGGATGGGAATGGTTTTCGAAAATTGGTGCGCCGAAACATCCCGGCACAATTTTATTCGGAATTAGCGGGCATGTTAATAAACCCGGTGTTTATGAATTTCCATCTGGAACACTACTAACTGATTTGATCTACAATGTTGCAGGCGGAGTTCCCGGAAACAAAAAAATTAAATGTGTCATCCCGGGTGGATCATCAATGCCTCCATTACGCGGTGAACAGCTTGAAAGTATCAGAATGGATGCCGAGTCTCTCAAGGAAGCCGGCTCTGCAATCGGTACCGGCGGTGTGATGGTGATGGATGAAGATACTAATCTATTAAAAGTATTGATCCGCATTGCTCATTTTTATCATCATGAAAGTTGCGGGCAATGCACACCTTGCAGAGAGGGAACAGGCTGGATGGAAAAGACTTTGCGCAGAATTGATGAAGGAAACGGAACATCTCAAGATTTAGATCTTCTTATAAGTGTTGCTAATAATATTGAGGGAAATACAATTTGCGCATTAGGTGATGCAGCGGCTTGGCCTGTCAAGTTTATGATTACCCGGTTCAGAGATGAATTTGAAAAGTATGTTAAAAAAGAGATTTCCATTCCGGTCCCAAATAAAGTTCACTCTATGAGAGAAACAGCTACACCTTTAGCAGATTTATATAAATAGGATTGAAAGAATAAATTTTTATTTAATAGCTTGATAAATTCAGTACCAGCCACTTTTATATCGAATAGCATACTTATTAAATCTTCTTCAGAAAGAGATCTAACCAAACACTTTTTAGAGCCGGATCTTGGATACAAGAAAATTTTACGTTAAATAAAAATTTTCTTTAGTTCTAAAATTTAGTAGAGTTTTCTCGATAATACATATGAACATTTTGTTCTAATGATCGTCTAACTTTATAGTTTTTTCACTTTATAGAGTTTAAATATCTGATTCGGAAAATATAATGAATGTAAAAGTATTATTTGTGGCTGTCTTACCTGATACAATTCAAGAAATTGAAAAAATTGAATTGACTAATAAGGAGATTGAATTTTTCTTCGTACGGAACAATGTAGAAGCAATAAATTTTGTATCAAGAAATGATGTTGATATCGTTGTGACCGATTTCAGTACTCCTAGGTTGAATAACTCTGAATTTTTAAGTCTGCTTCAAACAAACTTTCCAAAAGTTTTTAGAGTTTGTCTATCAACGCCTTTTGATAAAGAAAGAACGATTTTCCTTGCTAAAAGTGTGCATAGATTTGTTAATACTCCTTTGGATTCTAACAAGCTCCTAGTAACCATTACCGAATTAGGAAATCTTCTAAAGATTAATTTAGATGCGAAATTAGTTTCAAAAATTAATGGAATTGGAGCTATTCCAATATTGCCAGATATTTACCAAAAGCTTGAAAGAGAGATTAACAAATCCTCCCTTTCAATGATCAAAATTGCGGAGATAATTCAGAGAGACCCTTTAGTTGTTGCCCGCGTCCTTCATATTGCCCATTCATCCTTTTTCAACATTCCATCCGGTGTTACTGATCTTTTACAGGCGATCAATTTCTTGGGTATAAATATTATTAAAACTCTTGTGCTCTATGTTAAGATTTTTTCTTTAAGCAATGTTTCGGAAGAAACCAAGCATAGACTTAAAGAAATCAAAGCACATTCTATGAACGTTGCCAAACTTGCAAAGGCAATTATGGAAAAAGAGTCCGGTGATAAAGAACAAATTGAACTTGCTTATATCTCCGGGCTAATTCATGATATTGGCAAAATAGTCTTGTTGCAATTGAATGATAAACAAAAGCAGAAAACTTATTTCAATTGTCTTCATGATTTTAATTCACCCGAAGTAGAAATAAATTTATTTGGGGTTTCACATATTAATACCGGCGTTTATATTTTGAAATTATGGGGTTTCCGCGATGAAATTATTGATGCTGTTGCCTCGCATCACGATCCAAGTATTATAAAAGGGAGTGCCGTTTCATTGAATGAAGCCGTTTTTATAGCAAACTCGTTTACCAATAGATTTGAAGACATGTCGTTGAACATTTCCAAATCATTTGGTCTCGAAAAATACAATGAATGGGATCAGCTCCTAAAATCAGATGAAAGAAACACACTTCAATTAGAGATATAAAACCATAAATTATTTTTTTATATAATAATTCTATAACCGAGGCGAATCTTTGATTCGCCTTTTGTATTTTTATAGAGAAATATTTCTCAACTAAAATGTAAATGAACAGATTAAAAAATATTTTTCTGTTTTTAATAGCGCTTGCATTCGCATTCAATTCGTTTGGATTTATAATCTATTTCATTCTTGAAGTAGAGAATACAAAAGAAAATGCTTTTGAAAAGGTAATAAAGTTGGAAGGTGATGAGAAAGTCGAGGTTATTTCCGTCTCAATTTCACAACTGGAAAGTGGAATAGGAATAGAAAGGATTAATAACAGAGAGATACGATATGATGGCAAGATGTATGATCTGGTAAAAGTAGAACGACACTTGGATGTAATTACGTTCTATTGTATCCATGATGAAAAAGAAGATAAACTTGAAAAAGAATTTTCAAATAATCTTCAAAAAAATATAAACCACAGATCTGTAACCAATACTCAAATACAATTTAATCAACAAATACAAAACACAAACGAAAAGGAAAAGATTACTCTCATTTCCCCGTTTCATAAAACATCTTATCCAATCTTCCTCGCAAGCAGCTATCTTTTAGATATTTCAAAAATATTGACGCCTCCTCCAAAGTCTAATCTTTAGTAAACTTAGATATATTCAGTGCAATTCTATTCATAAAATTTGAATAGGAAATAATATTCCTCCTTATAACTGAAAATAGGATTAGATAATGAAAAAATTATTATTGCTATTAATTGCAGTGACTCCATTTATAAATGCACAGCAAGCAATATCGAGTTCTCAGCCGGATACTTTGACATACGAGCTTAAACAAATATCTGTATCGGCAACTCGGTATGCAGAACAAATTTTAGAACTTCCTTACGCAGTTACAATACTTCAAGCAAAACAGCTGAAAAATTTACGCGGATACGGATTGGACGAAGCGCTTTCAACAATACCGGGAGTTTTAGCTCAATCACGTTCGGGAAATCAAGATGTCAGGCTTGTAATACGAGGATTTGGTGCACGTGGTGCTGGCGATCGGTCAAACTCCGGAACATCACGCGGTATACGCGTAATGATTGACGGAATTCCGGAAACTGAACCTGACGGAAGAACATCATTCGATCAGATTGACTTGAGTATTGCTGATAACATAGAGGTTATTCGCTCTAATGCTTCCGCAATTTGGGGAAATGCTGCAGGCGGTGTTGTAAATTTATCAACAGTTCCAACCGGGACTGAAAACGTTTATTCTCTTCGTACAATTGCAGGAAGTTTTGGCTTCAATCAAGTTCAACTAATTGGTAATGCGAATTTCCGGAATGGAAAAATATTTTCATCCTTTTCTAATAGTAATTTAGAAGGATGGAGAAAACATTCAAGTAGTTTTAGAACACTTCTTAATTTCGGAATTGTATCATTTTTGAATGACGTAACAAAACTAGGTTTATTTGTCTCGGGAACTTCGAATATGTTTCATATCCCAGGACCACTTACACAAAAACAATTTGATGCAGATCCTACTCAATCTAATCTTATTTATGAACAGCGAGACGAAAGACGATTCAACCGTCTGGGAAAAGTTGGGTTGACATTAAACCATGAATTTGACAATTCAAACGGAATTTCAGGAATGATCTTTGTAAATCCGAAATATTTACAACGTTCGGAACGAGGTACATTCCGTGATTTTACACGTTATCATCTTGGCGGAAATTTTATTTACAGTAATCACTCTTCGTTTTCATCCTCCATACAAAATAAATTAGTTGTTGGTGTAGATGAAGCTTATCAAGATGGTGCAATTTTATTTTACAGTTTATCTTCAACAAACTCACGAGGCAATGAGCTTAAAGATAACAAGAGGGAAGGTGCCAATACCTTCGGTGCGTTTGTACAAGATGAAGTCGTGCTCAATGAAAAACTAAGTTTGATTTTTGGCGGGCGATACGACATGATTTCATATTACAGCGAAAGTTTTATAACTTCCGGATATGGTTTGCAATCTAAAATATTTGAGCGCATTACACCTAAAGCAGGTATTACTTACCGTTTATCAGAAACTCAAAGTCTATATGCAAATCTTGGCGGCGGTATTGAAGTACCGGCGGGAAATGAAACTGATCCGTCAAGCACTTACGGACAAGACAAAGTATTTTTGATCAATCCTCTCCTCGAACCGATCGTTTCTACCACATATGAACTTGGTACAAAGCATTTGGTCTCATTTGAAAAAAATGATTTTGTTAGGTCTGTCTATTACGATGTTGCTCTTTATCTAATAAATGTTAAGAATGATATTATTCCATACCGGGGCGGAAGATTTTATTTTACAGCCGGAAAAACGGAGCGCAGCGGAATAGAACTTGGTACAACTATTCAATTCACTAATGGTTTTTCATTCAATGGTGCGTTCACGTTTTCTAATAATAAGTATCAAGAATACCGCGTTGATTCGGTCCATTACGATTTGCAGAAAGCCGGAAAGTTTGCAGACTATTCAGGTAATAAAGCAGCCGGAATACCGGAATTGTTTTACAACTTCGGTTTAACTTACTCTCCATCCAAACTAAACGGCGCATTCATTTCTATTGGGCTAAACGGAATTGGAAAATATTTTGTCGATGATGCGAATACATTGTCCGTACCTTCGTTTAATGTGTTGAACGCAACAATTGGATTAAATAGACCGATAGTAATTGCGGGTGATTTTACAATACGAGGATTTTTGACGGCAAATAATCTTTTCGATCTTAAATACGCTTCATCGGCATTTATCAACCCGGACATTGTGAACAAGGAAGCAGTCTTTCTTGAACCCGGAATGCCGAGAAATATTGTTCTATCAATTTCAATTGGTTATTAATTCTAAGTTAAGGCGAATCATTTTGATTCGCCTTAACTTTATTCGGTGTAACAATGTTGTTAGTAAATTCGTCTATAGTATCAAAGACCAGAGTAATGTATGATAAGAATATTTTTATTAACTCTCCTCATAGTTTCTTCGCTTTTTTCACAAAGCCTTAAAGTAACCGGTATTGTATTTAACGAAGAATCTAACGAACCGATTCCTTTTACAAGTATTAGAATAGCAGGAACAACACAAGGCACTTCAACAAACGTTGAAGGAAAGTTTGTTTTGATTCCACCAAAGGGCAAGTCAAAATTGATTTTTACAGTTGTCGGTTTTAAGAAGAAAGTGCTGGAAATTGATGCTACGGTTTCCAAAGAATTAAAAGTATCACTGAAACCGGAACCGATTCAATTTATGGAAATCGTTGTTGGCAGCGATGAAGACCCGGCATACAGAATTGTAAGAGAAGCAATCAAGAGGAAAGATCAAAATAGAGCCGGTTTGAATAGTATTGAGTATGATTTCTTTTCCAAAGATATTTTTCTTTCTGCCGGGAATGTTGCGATGGTATCGGAAAGATTTTCTACCGGTTATTTCCGACCGGATAAAAAGGAGAAAGTAATTACACATTCGGTGCATATATCAGAAAATGAAAAGAAAAACGCTCTCAGTTTTGATCAGAATATTCTTGATAAAATGTATGTTGACTTTGCAGACGATACATTGTCAATCATAGGTAACAAAGTATTTCTTCCTCTTGCAAAGAATGCTTTTGATTGGTACGATTACAAACTTCTGGAAGTGAAGCAATCCGGATCCGTTCATGAGTGTTATATCGAAGTGATTCCTAAATCCAAAATACAACCTCTTCTTAAAGGAAAAATTGTAATTGAAGATTCGACTTACTCATTGAAAAATGTTGACCTTAAGAACAACGACGGCTTAAGGTTTCCATATGTTCAAGATCTGAAAATAGAGTTCATTCAAAACAGAGACCGTTTTAATAATTATTGGCTCCCTACATATTTCAAAGTTGAATCCGGTCTAAAATTCAGCTTTGCCGGATTGATAGGAACCGACGCTATTTCCATGAACCAGGTCAGTATGTTCACAAATTATAAAATCAATCCAACTATCCCGGATTCGATTTATAATCTTTATTCAACTATTAAAGATGATTCCAGTAAGAATAAAAAAAATAAATATGTTAAGACAGATATGTTAAGTAGAACGCAAATTGATTCTCTTCGACCTATCCCTCTTACCGGTGATGAATTGAAAGCGTACAATGAACTTGATAGTACAAAAACGGTTGTTACTCAAATTAAATTTACCGGTGTATTTGGTGGACTTGTCAAGGATGCAGTAAATAAGGATCAGAATAGTAGTTCGGATAGCGGTTTGCTCAAGTATGTTGGAAAAGTATTTTCAGTTCTTAGTTTCAGAGACAATAGAGTGGATGGAATATTGTTGGGTGGTCATTACGGCAATGATATGTTTGATAACTCAATAAAATATAAAGTTAATTTAGGGTACGCATTCGGAAGAAAGAATTTTGAGTGGAATACAAATGTTTCGTACAGTCCAAAGAATTTTATTATTGACAATATTGAATTAGAATTGTTTGATGAAGCTGTACAGTGGCAGATGCTCAATCCTTATCCCGATTGGCTTAACGGTGCCAATGTATTGCTCGGTTTCAATGATCAATTTAATTATTACAGATCAAGAAGTTTCAGTCTTGGATTTGGAAAATATTTCGGCGCAAATATTTTATCGAATATAAAATTTGTTTTCGATAAACAGGAATCTCTGCCGGAGCTTAAGTACAACAGCCTTTTTAATACAAATAGAATTGTAAGAGTTAATCCAATTATTGCAGAAGGAAATGATAATAGAATATCATTTAATATTCGGATAGGGAAGAACCCGAATGAATATCAGCCGATAGCGAGTGACGGCTTTATAGCTCAACTCGATGTATCAAATCCTATTTTGGGAAGTGACTTTAATTATAAGCGTCTAAGATTTATCTCTCAAATCACTACCAAAACTCTTTATGAAGAATTGTTTTCTTCCCCATACTTCTTGTTAGGAATGGAAGGAGGATTTGTTTTAGGAGATTTCTGGCCGCAACATCGTTTCACCCCGAATACAGCTCTTAATATTTATTCTCCATTCTTATCATTCAAAGGATTATCTCCTTACGAATATTACGGTGATAAAATGATTGCAATTCATGCCGAACATAACTGGCGCTCGGTTCCGTATCAAGCTCTCGGTCTTAATTTTCTTACCGATCTTAATATTGATTTCATTACAGGGATTAATCTCCTTAAGATGTGGACTATAAACAGTTACTTTAGCAGCAACAATCTTAATTCTGTTTATTGGGAAGCATATTTGAGCTTTGGCAAAATTTTAGGAGTTCTTCGGCTTGATTTCTCCTACGGATCTAACGACAAATTTGTTATTAGAGTTGGTCTGTCTAATGTATTGTGATTTTATAAAAAATATGTATAAGCAAAATTTTTGTTTCGCATCTCTGATCAAAAACAATCTTACTGTATATTAAAGAAGAATAGCTGACCGCTATATAGCAATTAATTCTCTCATCCTTGTATTGTAAAATCCTCTCTTTAATCTTAGCGCCGAATAAGTTATTTTAATAACGCATTTAGATAATTTTCACTTTAATTGAACTTTTCAATCATATATAGAGGTTTATATGTCAAAGACATTCGAAGTTATAGAAAGAGTTGGAATATCAACTGAAAGTATTGCCCAAGCGGTTAAAGATGTAGTTCTTGAAGCAAATGCCGAAAAAAAAGTCGGCTGGTTTGAAATTATTGAAGAACGGGGCAGAGTTACTTCTGATGACAAAGTGGAATTCCAAATCAAAGTTCGAATTGGTCGAAAACTTAATGACTAATATTTAGGGAAGGAGAAACTTATGTCGTTGAAATTAGGCGATATTGCACCAAATTTTACCTTGAAGGACACAAATAACGCTGCAGTTACCTTGAGCGATTTCAAAGGAAAAAGTAATGTTGTTCTTTTATTTTTTCCTGCTGTTGGAACAGGAGTTTGCGAGAAAGAGCTATGTTCAACAAGAGATAGTATGAAAGATTATGAAGGATTAAATGCTCAGGTATTTGCAATAAGTGTTGATGGTCCCTTCTCTCAAAAATTGTGGGTTGATAAATATAAATTTAATTTTCCATTGCTCAGTGATTTCAATAAGGATGTTGCTCCTGCGTATGGTGCCTTCTACGATTTATGGCTTCCCGGAAAGTGGGATCTTAAAGGAGTGGCTAAACGTGCCGCTTTTGTAATTGATAAGAAGGGCATTCTCCAGTATGTAGAAGTTTTAGAAAATGCCGGAGAGGAACCAAATTACAACGCAGTTCAAGAGACTTTGAAAAAATTATCTTAATTACATTTAAGTAAAAATGAAAGGAAGATTAAAAATCTTCCTTTCTCAATTCTGTTCTGGAGTTCAGATATGTTGCAAATTGGGAAAAAAGCACCTTCCTTTTCTCTTCTGGACGGAAGCGGGAAAAATGTTTCCTTAAATGATTTTAAAGGAAAGAAAGTTGTTCTCTATTTTTATCCGAAAGATATGACTTCTGGTTGTACGCAGGAAGCATGCGATTTTCGCGATGCGCTTCCAAATTTCCAAAAAATTAAAACAACTGTGCTGGGTATTAGTATTGATTCAACGGCATCTCATAAAAAATTTGCGGACAAATATGAATTACCGTTCACACTCCTTAGTGATGAAAAAAAAGAAGTTGTTGAAAAGTACGGTGTATGGAAAGAAAAAAGTATGTACGGTAAAAAATATATGGGAATTGAACGTACTACTTTTATAATTGACGAAGAAGGAAAAATTCAAAACATTTTCCCCAAGGTTAAAGTTGCGGGACATGTAGATGAAGTGATGAATGCAATAAAAGGGGAATAAATGATTTATGTAACCCGTCGTGAAGTTTTCAGCTCGTCTCACCGTCTTTTTAATCCAAATTTTTCCGATAGTGAGAACGAACGAATTTTTGGAAAATGCAGCAACTTAAATGGACACGGGCATAACTACACACTGGAAGTTATTATTGTCGGTGACATCAACATCGAAACCGGTTATGTAATTGATCTTAAACTACTCAAAGAAATTATAATTGAGAATGTGATTCAAAAAGTTGATCATAAAAATCTCAACTTGGATGTTGATTTTTTGAGTGGGAAAATTCCTACAGCGGAAAATATTTGCCTCGGAATTTGGAACCAGCTGATTGATAAAATTCCTTCCGGAAAACTTTACTCGGTCAAACTTTATGAAACGGAAAATAACTATGTTGAATATAAAGGTAAGGAAAAGTTGTGAACTACGAATTAATTGAAAATAGTGTACTTAATATTCTTAAAGAAATTGGTGAAGATCCAAATAGGGAAGGATTGAAAAGAACCCCCAACAGAGTTGCAACTGCATTTGAATTTCTTACTCAAGGATATAATAAAGACATTAAAGAAATTCTAAATGGTGCTGTTTTTGATGAAAAATATGACGAAATGGTGATTGTGAAGGATATTGATTTTTATAGTATGTGTGAACATCACCTTCTTCCATTTTTCGGTAAGGTTCACGTTGCATATATACCGGATGGCAAAATAGTTGGATTAAGTAAGATTCCCCGGATTGTAGATGTTTTCGCTCAGCGGTTACAAGTACAGGAAAGAATGACAAAGGAAATTGCAGATACGATTGATACTTTTGTTAAACCGCGCGGCGTTGCTGTTGTTGTTGATGCTTATCATATGTGCATGATGATGCGCGGTGTTCAAAAACAAAATTCAATTACAACAACCAGCGCAATGCACGGTGTTTTTACGAAGGATGCACGCACAAGAAATGAATTCTTAAAGCTCATATCGCAAGAGCGAATTTGATGACTGATAAAAAAAAAGCTGTGTGGATTACAGGCTCAAGTTCCGGAATTGGCAGAGCTCTTTCGATTGAGTTTGCCAAGAATGGAGTTTTTGTTTTAGGCACAGCAAGAAGAAAATCTTTATTAGATGAATTGAAATCTTCTTTAGGCGAGTTTAGTGAAAACTTTGAGGGACATCAACTAAATCATTCCAGTTTCGATTCATTGATAGAATTCCACAATGAAATTTCTTCTAAATTCCAAATTGATTGCCTCATAAATAATGCCGGGACTACTTCTTTTAAAAATGCTGTTGATGATTCAATTGAAGAAATAGAGAAAATTATCCAGGTAAATCTTCTCGGCTCCATATACGCGATTAAAACCGTCCTTCCGGAAATGATTGATAAAAAATCCGGAACGATTATAAATATACTTTCAGTTGTCACTCGAAAAATATTTATTGCAAGCAGTGCTTACTCTGCTTCCAAAGCCGGACTTTACGCTTATACAAACGTGTTGCGTGAAGAAGTTCGTGATCAAAATATTAGAGTTATTAATGTATCACCGGGCGCAACCGCAACAAACATCTGGCCGGAAGGAACACTTAAAAAATATTCAGATAGAATGATGAGTGTCGAAAATATTGCTAACCTTATTTTCCGGATTTATTCGGAAAAGAGCAATATGGTCATTGAAGAACTTATTATTCGCCCCATCAAAGGTGATTTATAATTGGATGATTATATATTGTAATGATGCGAGATAAATATGAGAGGTAAACCAGCTAAATTAATTTATTTGTGCATTTGTGTTTTGATTGCAATTCTATTACTAACACAGGTAATTTCACCAATAGTTGGCGGTTTTATTTTCGCATCGGCTTTGTTGATACTTGGGAGTTTATCAAAAGGATTTAAGCGGCTATAAATTAATATCGGTCAATAATATTAACAAAAACCCTCGTTAAAATTCACGAGGGTTTTTGTTTTTAACAATGGCTTTATCACTTCATTTCATCTTGTTTTGGCATTCCTTTTCCATGTTGCATCATCATTCCGGATCCTTTTCTACCCATCCAATTTCTCATACCTGCTTTCATCCTTCCCATACCTGCTCTGGAATCAGTCATCCGAGAAACAAATTTTGTGAAAATAGCTTTTTGTTCATCGTTGAGAATCTTGTAAACATCTAGCCAATGTTTTGTTGCCGAGTATTTAATATCACCTTGTAATTTACTGTTATCTTCGACGAGTTGTAAAATTTTCTTATCATCAATATTTCCGTCTGCAATCATCTTTTTTAACTCAAGACGGTTTTTTTGAATCTTAGCATTAATATCTACTACTCCCTGTTGATGCTGGTACTTCAGATCATCGAACTTTTTTTCCTGTTCCGGAGTAAGTTTTAACGCCGTTTTAATTCGGTCTCCTCTTTGTCCAAATGGAGGACCTTCTTTGGCTGGTTGCGCGAAAATCGAATAACTTCCCAAAAGCAACAACCCGATGAAGTAAATACTTAGCTTTTTCATAAAGACCTCTTTTTAATTATGTTGAAATATTTTCTTTTCATTATTTTGACAAAGGTAATACCCGCAGGGTTTAATTGTTTAGTTAAACCCCTTGTGTATAATATGTGTCTATAATATGAAACATTGTATGGGAACTGTGCAGGATAACGACTTTGAACTGATTAATCGATTTTTAGCCGGCGAAGAAGTCGCGTTTAATTTGATTGTTAAAAAATATCAGAAAAAAATTTATTGGCATGCGAGACAAATGTTAGGTAATCATTTAGAAGCAGATGAAGTAACACAGGAAGTTTTGATAGTTCTTTTTAACAAATTGAGAAGTTTTAATTTTAACAGCTCTCTTTATACATGGATCTATAAGATTGTGAGCACAAGAAGTCTAAATCAGATCCGTAAGAGACAAATACAGAAATTTTTTTCTATTGACTCGGCAGATAATGATTTCGAATTAAAAGATAACACTGACATTATAGAAGATTATTCCAATAAGGAAAAGTTGGAAAGAGTCGAAAAAATTTTACAAAAAATTCCTCCTAAGCAAAGAGAAATATTTATTATGAGAAATTACGATCAGCTGACATATGAGGAGATTTCCAAAATAACGGGTAAAAGTATTGGTGGATTAAAAGCGAATTATTTTCATGCATTGAAGAAAGTGTTGGAGTTGTCAAATGAAAAATAATGATGATAGAATTCTTAAGTATCTATCGGAATTGATGGATCTTAATGGACGGGCTGAATTTGAGAAGGAATTGTCAAATTCGGAAGAGCTTAGAAATTATTTCGATTTGATAAAGAATCAAATTAATAATGCGGTGATGGCAGAATCTACACCGGTTGATGAAAGATATTTTGTAAATCTTTTACCCCGCATTCATAAAAAAATGGAAAAAAGAAATAAATTTTTTTCGTGGAAGACTGTTTACTATACTGTACCGACTGCGGCAGCGATACTCGTTTTCACTTTATTGATGGTAAATCCAAAACAAAATTTCGATGCGAGTTATAAAGATTTGGCTAATGAAGTTGTAAATAATTTTTCCGATCATGATGTCTCTGACAACTATTTTGCTGACCTGGAAAGTAATCCAGCGGATGACCTTTTAACACCGAACAACGATGAACTTAATATTCAAATCCCGTCCGATTTGGATATTAACAGCGAGTCATATACAAAATTAATAGACAACCCGGTTTCAGAAGATTATTCAACATTAAACAGGCTTTCCGATAAAGAATTGGAAATAGTATATGAAAAATTAAATTCAGCAAACGCTCAAAAGGTGATAAAATGAAAAAAGTATTTTTACCTTTTCTTATAACTTGTTTATTCTTTTCTTCTATAATCGCACAAAATAGAATGAAGATGGGAAAAGATTCAAAACCACTTCAACGAATTGAGCAATGGGAAAAATTGAAACTGATCGATGCTTTAGGACTTAATGAGGAGACCTCGGTACGGTTCTTTGCAAGAAGGCATGAAAATCAAGTAAAGGTAAGGGATTTTCTTGATCAACGAGATACTGCATTGAGGAAAATTGAAGATGAGATAAATAATAATACTCAGAAAAGCGATGCGATTTATAAAGATCAAGTAAGCAAACTTATGGCTTTGGAAGAACGTATTACAACCGAAAGAGGAAATTTCTTAAAATCATTAAGTGATATTCTAACTCCGCAACAAATTGCCAAATTGGTAGTGTTCGAAAGTAGGTTCCGAAAGCAAGTTAGAGAAACATTGATGGGGCGCGCGCGACAACGACCGAATGATTAATACCATTTAAACAATTCTTCCGTGTATGCTATTGCATTTTGATTAGTTCTGGGATATTTTTGGCTCAGATTTTTGCGGAAGTGGTGAAATTGGTATACACGCTACTTTGAGGGGGTAGTGCCCGTTAGGGCGTAGGGGTTCAAGTCCCCTCTTCCGCACTGAGATTTACCTCACATTCCCCACTTAATACCATTGAAATTCACTTTTAGATACAATATGATTTGACTATTTTCACTAAAAATTTTTCCGATTCATAATGTCGAGAAAAAATTCTATGACATTATTAACTCAATTCGGCTTGATCATGAATTCCTTAAGTACATGCTATTTCAAAATTATTTAATAGGATTGTTCTTCGCCTCGTTGATCTCATATCTCTCGTATAGAATGAGATTATTGACGTGGAGCGGGGCAATAGCCACATTTATTCTGGCTCAATTGATCTTTGATTTCGGAGGTATGAAATGGTCCATTCCTATTATCATATTTTTTATTTCATCGAGCATTCTTACAAAATATAATAATCAAAAAAATAAAGAGGTGAGAAATTATTTTGAGAAAAATGGTGCTCGCGATTATCTCCAAGTAATTGCAAATGGCGGAATAGGCGGAATTCTTGTACTTTTAAATACATTTTCTAACAATGAGCTTTTCTATTTGATTTATATTGCAAGTTTATCATCGGTTTGTGCGGATACATGGGCTACTGAATTTGGAACTTGGAGAAAAACTGCTACGTATAATCTAATAAATCTGAAGCCCGTTGAACAGGGAACTTCCGGAGGAATCTCATTCATTGGTTTAATTGGCTCATTGCTGGGATCTCTTTGCATCGCACTTTCGGCGATTGGATGGGTAGAGATTTCTTATATTCAATTTGTAATTTTAATTTTATTGGCAGGGTGTTTGGGAAGTCTTTTTGACAGCATTCTGGGTGCTTCTGTTCAAGTGCAATATGTATGTCTTGTGTGTAATAAAGTAACTGAGAGAAAAATTCATTGCGGTATAAGAACGAATCGGTTGAGAGGGATCGGCTGGATTAACAACGATGTTGTTAATTTATTCACTGGAATCATGGGTGCAGTCCTAATCGTCATTTTGAAAAGTCTATTAAAATTCTGAATAATCATGAGAAAAAAAATATTAATCATTTTATTAATTACGGCCTCTATTTCCGCACAGCAGATAAGCGATAAATTTTCCTCAGCTGTCGGTTTTTATAATGATCATAATTTTGGAACAGCGTTTCAAATATTCAAAGAGATTATTTCTGAAAATAAACTTGATGAACAAAATCTTGCTTCCGCAAAATTTTATTCTGCGGATTGTTTACTTAATCTAAACCAGCTGGATGGTGCCGCAAGTGAACTTGAATCCTTTATTGATCAATATAAATATTCCAATTACCGAGACGCCGCTTTATATAAACTGGGAACAATTTATGTTCAAAAGGGGGAATATCGTAAAGCCCGTGAACGGCTTTCAACTTTACTAATGGAATATAAGAATGGCGAATATTACGGTTCGGCATACTACTGGATTGGAGAAGCTTTCTTCGCCGAAAGTAAATTTATAGATGCTATAGAAAATTTTAAAGAAGCGATATCTCAAAAACTAACAAATAGGTTTATTGTTAATAGTTACTATTCGCTCGGTCAAGTTTATGAAAAAACAAATGATTACTCGCTTGCTGTTGCAAGTTATGATGAATTACTTGCTTATTACAAAGACGATCCGATGGCTCCCAAATCTCAGATGAGAATTGGAGTCTGCTACTTTATTCTGAAGGATTATGATAATGCAATTCTCGAATTGACCGATCCTTTAGTTAATAAATTACAGCCGAAGGAATTAATTGAAGCAAAATACTTTTTGGCAAGTTCTTATAGTAGATTGAAAGATTATAATAATGCCGAGCAAGTGTATACCAATCTACTCAACAATCCGGAAGACGAATCGATAAAGAATAAAATAAATTTTAGCCTGGCGTGGATCTATTTTCAGCAAAATAAGTATGATGAAGCATATAAAATTTTTAATCAACTATCCGAAAATCCAAGCGATTCACTTAAAATCCAATCGTTATATTGGAGCGGTGAGTGTAAACGGTATCTTGGAGATATCAATTCGGCAAATGCAATATTTAAACTTCTTATAGAAAAATATCCCGAGCATCCTTTAGCATCCAAAGCACAGCTTGGAATCGGATCTTTGTTATTCAACAACAGTAATACAGCAGATGCAGAGAAGGCTTTACTTAATGCGACTATTTCGGAAGATAAGCCAACACGCGGCAGAGCTTATACCCTGCTTGGCGAAATCCGCCTAAACCGAAAATTATTTGATGAGGCGAAAAAATACTTTTCTGAAGCCCTAAAGCTGACATCGAATCAATCTGAACTTAATAATAGGGCGCTATTCGGGCTTTCAGTATCGGAATATTACTTAAACAATTATGACACAGCAATAAAGAATTTGGAAGAATTGAAACTACGAGCTAAAAATTTTGAAAACGATAAAGTTAATTTTTATTTAGCAGAATCATATTTTTCCAAAGGACAGTATGCTGCTTCACTAAAAAATTATAACTCAATTAAATCATCTTCCGAAGATTTAATTAGGCAGTCTGTTCTCGGTAAAGGGTATTCGTATTTCAATTTGAAAGATTTTCCTAATTCGATCTATTATTTCAATGAATTTTTAGCAAAATATAAATCCGATAAAAATATAAACGAAGTGAAACTCCGTCTTGCGGACAGCTATTTTGGGAATAAAAATTTTGACAAGGCAAGCGGTATTTACCGGGAAATCTTTTCTAAGGAAAAAGTTGATCTCAATAACGATTTGGCTTATTACCAATACGGTCAATCGTTATTCAAAGCGGGAAAAGCGAGCGAGGCAATTGAAGTGTTCCAAAACCTTCAAGAAAAATTTCCACGCTCAAAGTATCGTGATGAATCGCAATATGTAATTGGCTGGATTAATTTTCAGCAAAATAAATTCGATGAAGCAATTAAAAGTTATATGAAATTGATCGAATCGTCTTCTCGGTCTAACTTAAAACCGGTAGCTTATTATTCAATTGGAGATTCGTATTTCAATCTCGGGCAGTATGATTCTTCGATTGTGTTTTATTCCAAAGTATTAACTGAATATCCAAATACACAATATATATTTGATGCGGTTAGCGGAATCCAGTATGCGTACGTTGCCGAAGGGAAACCGGAACAAGCAATTAATTTTATCGATCAATTCATTGCGGCAAACCCGAGTTCAAAATACAACGACCAATTATTTTTTAAAAAGGGCGATCTATACTACAGCATTCAGAAATATGATGAAGCTATGAAAATTTATAAAGAATTTATTGATAAGTATCCCAGCAGCACATTGATAGCGAATGCATATTACTGGATTGGGAAAAGTGCCGCTAATATGAAAAATGAAACCGAGGCAATAAATAATTTTACGTTTGCTAAAGCACGTTCACCAAAATCCGATATCGGAATTTCATCGGCTATCGAACTCGCAAATATTTATTCCTCCAAGAATCAATTCTCTGCTGCCGTAAGTGTGTTAAAAGAAAGTTCCGATGCGGTACCAACCTCAAACCGGGTACCCGAGCTTTTATTTCTACAAGGAGTTAATGAAGTAAAAGATAACAAAATTGCCGAAGCGGCATCTATTTATGATCAGATAATCAATTATTACGAGGGATCAATTTTTTCCGCTAAAGCAAAAGTTGAATTAGGCATTCTGAAATTGAAACAGAATAATTACGAAGAAGCTCAAGCATTGTTAAAAGAAGTCGGTGATAAAAGAACGGACGACATCGGTGCGCAAGCGCAATATTATTACGGCGTATCGCTGTTCAACCAGAATAAAATTGAAGATGCCATAAGCGCATTAGTTCGGGTGCGTTCTGTTTATGGCGCTTATGATGAGTGGTATTCGAAATCATTGTTGATGTTAGGTGATTGTTACGTTAAGCTGAAAGACAAGAAACAAGCTCGGGAAATGTACAGAGCAGTTTTAAGCAAACATCCAACCGGTGAGTTGGCAACTGAAGCAAAAAGAAAAATGAATCAGCTATGAAAAAAATAACAATAACAATTTTTGTCTTATTATCCAGCCTGCTGTTCGCGCAGACTGAACAGCAAAACATTGAACTCCCGGATTTTGTAATTACCGGAAAACAAAACGTTAATGTTCCTATTGCAGTCAAAAAGAAACCGGATTTTATTTCAACATTATCAAGGGATTTTTTTACTCCGCAAATCGCACCAGAAGAACTCCCATTACTAATTTCATCTGACCCTGTTCCGGTTAGACCGGAGATTAAAAAATTCAACGACTTTGTAAACGGTACATTGAAAGTTCAGATTGGAAACTACTCTTTACCCGTCGGTGACTTAGTTCTAAATCAATCATACGAGAATTATCTTGTCAACGCCAGACTTTGGGGTTCCAACATAAAGGAATATATTCCTAATGCCGGTTATAACAATTCTGGTGTGGCGATGCGCAATGATGTTTTCTTAAGTACAAAATCAGATTTTCTTCCCGGAGCTAAATTAAAAATTGCCGCTGATTACATCCGCGATTCTTACAAATTATTTGCTTCACAGACTCCTACACTTTTGAGGGAAACCAATAAGGGTTCGGCAATTTTCTCTTTAGCGAGTTCATATAACCGCTGGGTTAATTTTGGTTTTGAACTCAACGGTAATATATTATCTCTTAACGAAAATAAACTTAAAGAAACAAACTTCTCATCCAAAGGTTTGTTCGAATTCAAGCAGAATAACTTTGTTGCGGGGATAAACGGCTCTTTCTCAATGCAAAAACTTACAAACAACCTTAGTGGTATTGATAGTTATAATTTTTACTCAACGGAAGGTTACATAAAAGTATTCCCAGATAACACACTAAATTTTATTCTTGGAATTAATTATGCGGCTAACTCGTCAAATTCATTTTTTGCTCCATTCGGCTCACTTGAATATAAATTGGATAAAGGTCTTACACTCAACGCGGGTTTTAATCCTCACGTGGAATATTTTAACGTAAGTGATTTCCTTAAGCGGAATATTTATTTCAATCCCGGTTTAATTGATAATATCTTTTCAAAATACACAACCGACTTTAATGTTCTAATTAAATATGAATACGAAAAATCATTCTCGCTTTCATTTAAAGGTGTGTATTCTAAAGTAAGTAACTATTTCTATTATGATGATGCGGTAAATGCCGGGAAATTTGATTTAAGCGTTTTACCAGATGCTAAAATTATTTCAGCTGGAATAAATTTAAAAGTATATCCGGAACAATACGGATATATATTTGGTAACCTTCTATACAAGAATGCTTCCGATCAGTTTGATAACATAATTCCTTACGAACCTGAACTATCAACATCTGTTACTTACGGATATAATTTTTATTTTGGTCTGGGTTTTAAAATTCGTTATGCCATGGCGTTTAACGTTTATACAGATATTACTAATTCTAATAAACTTGATAATTACAACGACATTTCACTTACTCTGAATTATGAAATATTCACCGGATTAAAATTAACAGCAGACTTTCAAAACATATTGAATCGAACTAACTTTGTATGGAAGCAATATCAGGAAAAACCATTTGATGTTCTATTTGGAGTTGAGTACCGTTGGTAGACAAAATATATAAATACTAAAATGAAGATAGCCCAATTACAAAAGAAAGTTGCCGACGTTCTCGGAGTATCTGCATCTCAAAAAAATTTGGCGTTTGAGATCTTTATAGATAAAATTTCCGAGATACTTCTCGAAGATATTACTATCAAGGTTCCGCGTATCGGATTCTTCCAGTTAAAAACGGTATCCTTTAAGAATGTAAATCGTCCGTTAATATTTTCTCCGCTCTCAGAAGATTTTTTAAAAGATGCCCGTCAGCTCTATCTTACTATTGATGTAAAACCAAAAACGAAAAATACAGTTGAATTCGATTCGGATATTTTTAGCATAGGAGTCGGGAAACCTTTATTGCCATTGTCAATTGATGAACAGCCTGATACAGAAACATCTTACGCAATGTTGAAAAAATCGATTGAAGAAAGAGTTAAAGAACTTTTAACCGAGTCTGATCAAATTCCAAATTTTAACATTTGGGATGATTACTATAAAGCCCCAAGTAAATATGAAGATGAAATTGGCGAAGAAACAAAGAATCAGCTTTCCGAACTAACTTCAGATCTAAAATTCAAGAAAGAAGATGTTCCAGATAAATCTCATGAAAACACATTAGAAAATTATGAGACCCTTTTGCCTGGAATAGATAAATCTGAACCGCCGGAAGAGTTTAATCAATTTATTGTAAATAATGATTCACAGGATGGAACTGGAGATTCAAAAAATAAAACCGATCGAAAGGAAGATATAAGTGAGTCAGATTCGGGAAAAACCGGGGAGACTATTACTATTGGAAAAGAAATTAGAATTGAGGAAGAAATTATTTCTTCGGATGAAGATTTTTCTGAATTAGAAAAAATGAAATACGAAGACAGTCATAATCAGCAAATTACAATTGCTGAATTGATGGATGGGGCAACTTCTACAATGTCTGAAACGAATATTAGCGGTGGTGATGAGTATGTTAAAGATGAGAACATAGTTCCGATAAAAGAAACAATCGACAGAATTCTAGCTGATGAAAAACTAAAAGAAGATAAAAATAAAATTGATAATTATGATGATGAATTGCATGAGCAAAATATTTCTGCTTTTGAGGAACTTCATAAGATAAAGGACGAAGTGATTTCCTCTGAAGAATTTAACGCGGATTTATTAGAAGAAACCGGACATGAAATTTCAAATGAGAAAATAGAGAGCAGTTTAGAGAATGCTGAAACCCCTGCTGGTGAAATAGAAGAAGGTAAAAAATCGATTTTTGAAGAACTTCACCAAATTAACGATGAAGTGATTTCCTCTCAAGAAACAGAAGAAAATTCCGGCAATGAAAATGAACATGAAATTAAAAGTGAAGTAATAGAAACAGAGAAAGTGAATGTTGAAATTCCATCTGATGAATCAGATAAACAAAATAGTCAGTTAATTGAACATGTCAGTAAATGGAATGACGGTGAGGAGACAGAGGAAATTGATGATGAAACTCTTTCTGATAATGATAACCAGAAAGTTGAATGGAACTGGGGTGATGAACTTCGGGAAGAATTTGGAATTCCGAAAGTTGTTGGAGAAGAATTAAAATATGAGATGATTGACGAAATTGGAGAAACCGGCGGCGGTCTTGAACTTACCGATGATTATTTAAATGACAGTGAAACAACCAAAGGTTTATTTGATCAATTGGAAAAAACTCTCGAGAGAGAATTTAATATTGATGAGAGACCAAAAAACAGATTCACTAATAGTGACAAAAAAAGCACTATTGATCGAAATAACCTTAAAAAAGTTGTTCTTGAATTTTCCGGACCTCCTGCTAAATACGAATTTGTAGAAGATCGTTCGAGCGGCAAAGAAAAGAGAATGGCAATTACACTAATTGATGAGAATGGTGAAAACAATTATAAAACACATCCTACTTCAGATAACGAACCGGGCGAAAAGTACAAAGACAATTATTTTAGGAAAATGGCACTAATAATTTTTGGTTCATTTATTATTGTCGGTTCAATAGTGGTATTTATTATACTAAAAGGAAACAGTAATAAAGAATCACAAAATAAATCGAATCTAACACAACAAGCAAAAGATAATACCGCTGCGAATGATTCGGCAATCATTTTTACTCCAGAACAAATTGGACAAACGAACAAAGATACTTCTGCAAATCCATATGAGATAAATGATTTTCCAAGAACAGCCTTTCCTCCTGTACCGATCAAGGATGCAACCGATAAACAAATCTTAGAGACAATTAAAAACGAAACAGCTAAACTGCAGTCTGCGCAGAAAGCAAAAGTTACGCCTTCCGAAAAACAATCGGCAGCCAATGTCATAAATAAAGACCGCGGTAAAAATGTTACGTCAGAGACACGCGTGAGTGATAGAGTCTATTACGACGGCAAAAACTATAATTTACAAATATCATCATGGCCTAACCGTGCTAGGGCTGAAGAAGAATTAAGCCGGCTGCGAAAACTTGGTGCAAATGCAATTATAGTTGAAGCGAACTTACCTCAGAAAGGCGGGATGTGGTATAGGATTCGACTAGGACCTTACAAAACTCAAAAAGAAGCTGAAGAAATTCTGAAAAAAAATAATTTTTAAATATCCCTAAAGGTAATTATGAAATTAATTGACATGTTCCTCAAAGGCGGATTAGTAATGTGGCCAATTCTAGCATGCTCTATAATCGGGTTGGCTATTGCGATAGAAAAATTTATTGTAATTCGTAAATCAAAAATAAATGTTCCAGCTTTTTCAATTAAGATCCGGGGAATACTGAAGAAAAAAGATGTTGCCAGCGCAATGGGGTATTGCATGGAAGAGAAATCTCCAATCGCAAATATAATCCGGCGTGGTTTAAAGAAAATTAAATTTGGGCGAAGAAGAGTTTTAGAAGCAATTGAAGTCGCCGGTAAACAAGAAATTAGTAAACTTGAAAAAGGGCTTTCAACACTTGCAACTGTTGCCGGAGCCGCTCCAATGTTAGGTTTTCTTGGTACTGTAACCGGAATGATTGCCGCATTTATGAAAATTCAAGAACTTCAAGGAAGTGCAAGTCCTGCGGATCTCGCTTCGGGTATATGGGAGGCACTGCTTACCACCGCTTTCGGTTTGTTTGTTGGAATTCCAGCGCTTGCACTCTATAACTATTTTGTAAGCATAATTAATAAAATTGTATTGGATATGGAAAGG
This sequence comes from Ignavibacteriales bacterium, assembly GCA_026390795.1. Classification (NCBI taxonomy): domain Bacteria; kingdom Pseudomonadati; phylum Ignavibacteriota; class Ignavibacteria; order Ignavibacteriales; species Ignavibacteriales bacterium. Next base: position 181,659 of record JAPLFG010000003.1, on the reverse strand, counting down.
GTTGCAACAGATGTACTGGATGTGCTGGATGAAACTGAAAAAGATTTTACCGAAGATGAAGAAGCGGAGTTATAGGAGCAAAAATGAAAATTGAATCTTCACACAAAGTTATTAGCATGTTCAATTTTTCGTCTCTTACAGATATTGTTATGCTGCTTCTGATCTTTTTCCTCTTATCGTCTCAATTTGTAATGCAGACAGGAGTTAAAGTAAAGTTACCGGGAGCTAAAAATAATGAACAAGCACAGCCGACAAATTTTTCAGTTACGATAACTGACCAAAATAAAATTTATGTAGGCGCTGATGAAGTAAGTTTATCCTCCCTAAGTGCGAAATTGTCTACTGCCAGGTCGAGTAATTTAAATGAAAATTTGACTATACGGGCTGATAAATCGGTAAGGATTGATATAATAATCAAAGTAATTGATGCTGCCAAAGGAATCGGTGTAGATAAATTCACAATTCAAACGGAAAAGATTAGTTTCTAATGTTGATAAAAGAACCTCGAAACATATCGTATGTGATTTCCATATCCTTTCACATTTTACTTGCAATTATTTTTTTGTTTATTAAGATGTCTACCGATTCTCCTGCCGAGGATTATTTATTAGTCGGTTTTGGCTCAGGCAGCGGATTAGGCAACCCGAGTTCAATAGGGACTACAAAGACTATAGATGAGAATAAAACCACGCCGGAAAAAAGTGTTGATAAAAAAGATAAATTAAAAAAAGTTGATCTTCCAAAAGCGAACCAGACAGACGAGAACAATGTAGTTGTTAAAAACGATAAGAAAAAAGAAAATTCAGAAATTGCTACATCTGAAATAAAACCTCTTGTTAAAGGAGACAATAAAAAAACTGGAAGTGAGATTGGCGGCGAAGGTGACGGCGGATTCGGATTTGAACTGGATTTTGGCGGCAAAGGTGTGAGAAGAATCTATAGTTACAATTTACCTGAATACCCTGAGGGCGTTGCAAAAGAAATTGACGTTAAATTACGCTTTACAATCTTGCCGGATGGTACCGTAAGTAGAATTGTTCCTCTAATAAAAGCAGATGCACGCTTAGAATTTGTCGCCATCAATTCATTAAAACAATGGCGGTTCGAACCTTTGCCGTCAAATGCAAAACAGGTTGAACAAACAGTAGTTATTATTTTTCCTTATCGTCTTCTGTAAGATTATTTTGAATGTGCGGTTCTTCTTTATAATAAAATCTGTAAAAAAAGTATTCTCCAATTGAAAGAAGAGAAAGAGAAATTGCGTCTGCATCGAATTGAAGTCCAAAACCTTTACTGTCAATAAATAATTTTACTACCGATGTCGATATCGACCAGCCAACAGCAAACAGAACAATTATCAAAGCGAGATTAATGAAAGCAGAAGAAAGCGATTCGTCTTGCCATTTTTTTGTGAAGATTACAGTCATGAAAATTAGATGCAAACTGAAAATTAGTGCAGTTATCATTTTTAGGTTAGCTTGTGGTATTATTTAATTTGTTATTTATTATTTGTGCACCAACCAGACCTCCAACTGCTCCAAAAATTGTATTGACAATAAAATTGTTAATCAGAACTGAAAAAGTATAAAGCACGGAAAATCCCTTAGTCAAAATTTCTTCCCGTACATTCTGAAAAAGCTTTAACACTTCTGTCTTAATTTCCGGACTGACCGCGAAACTATTTATCATCCTTTGCAATTCCGGAAAGGTTGCTATTATGTCATTATTTTTTGTAATAAGAGTAATAAAAACTTCAAAGAAACTTCCAAACAATGCCGCATAAAGACCCGTTACAATTCCAAACATGATTGCTCTTTTAGAACCGATTTTTTCTCTGCTGTTGGTTGCGCGCTGATCAAGCATTAGTGAAACAAACGCTGCCAAAGGAATTATAAAGCAGCACGAAAAACTTCTTAAGAAGGGAACAATTAATAAGACTCCTGCCCCAAAACCACAAACTAATGCAGAAAGATATTTTTTCACTGAGCTCTCAATTTTTCAATTCTATAATTAAATTATTCAATCCTTTGTAAAGATATAAAAATCCGACCGAACCTAAAAGTAAACCGCTAACAAATGCTACTGGTTTTGAGTAATGATAGATATTTATCGAGTACAATATAACATCAGCAATCATTGGTATTGATGCGTAGAGTAAAAACTTAATTGGAAAATTTCTTTTATAATCTTTAAATAAAAAAATCATTGAGACAAGCAATAATCCGAGATAAATTCCGGTGCAACGTGCGCAAGTTAATGTCTCAGCATGATTAAATATCATCAACTTCGCTTTCTCCTGATGACAGACTAGCGAGTAAGTTTTTTGAAGAAAGGGAAGGGCAAATAAAAAATGGTTGTCGAGGGTAATTAACCATTCTACAAATATTCCTGCGAACCAAATTAAGAGGACTAAAAACAAGGCAAGTCTATATTGAAAACGCATAGCAGCAGATCAATCTTTTAGAATAATATTAAAAATAAAGATCGAGTTCTTTGTAAGAAGGTAGAGCTTGTTGTTGAATACAAGTGTATCAACTATCTCCTCATCTATATTCGGTTTAAATGTGATCGGGTTAAAATTTCCTGTCTCAAGATTTGATTCGTAAAACAAAATTATGTGCGATTTATCATTTACCGTAATATTCTGAAATGAAGCGTTAATATTTTCCGGAATGATTTCTAAATTAATTTTTTTTATACCGTTGCCAAACTGATCGAATACCACTAACCAATTTGCATCAACAACTAATATTTTATTTCTTGTAACTGCAAACTGTTTGGGAGATGAAAGAGAATAGGCACCGGCATCAAACCCTCCTATGGTAAGTTGGAATTCTCCTTTCATATTATATTTTAATATTCTGTTATTGTCGGAATCAAAAATAAATAAATCTCCTTGAGTTGATACAGCAGATCCGGTTGGATATCGGAATGCATTCCTGTCATCATTCGAATTTTGAGTTGAGAATTGAGAAAGAAAATTTAAGTCTTTGTCGAACATTTGAATACGGTTGTTATTTTTATCGGAGACGTAAACATTTAATGTATTGGCATAAACATCAATGGGGTCATCGAATGAAGATTCTCCCCAACCGTATCCTCCAATTGATTTTATTATTTTTCCAAGAGTATCGAGTTTTATAATTTCATTCTTACCCGGGTCGGATACGTAAATAAATCCAGCCGGATTTATAGAAAATGAGCTAGCGGCATTAAAAGCGCCAATTTGGCCAAATGATACCAGATTTTGTGCCGAAACGAGCTTAATAGCAGTAAAAAGTAAAATTAACAGGTAATGTTTTAGTTTCATACTATCCTCAATCAATATCTAACGTAAAATGGCAAATTAAGTTAGGCATACTTTCTGAAAGAAATTTCTTACTAAAAATAGCGAATTTTATTAAATTTGCTTAGGTCAGAATGTCCAAACCGAAAATAACATAGAGGAAGCAATGCAAAGAATAATATATTTATCATTTGTTTTCCTAATTATTTTTTCCTCGTGTAAATTAAAAGATGGTTCATCAACATCCAACCCTACATCTCCGGAGGATTTAACACTTAGTATAACAAATCCAAATGGCGGGGATATATTATCTGTTGGAACTTCATACCAGATTAAATGGAGCGGTACGTCAACTGCTTTGGTGCGAATTCAATATTCAATCGATAACGGTACAACTTGGAGTTTAGTTGTTGATAGTTTAGCAAATACAGGTGTTTATACTTGGTTCCCAATTCCTAATAATATTTCAAATCAATGCAGAGTTAGAGTTGCTACTGTTGATGGAGTTATAAGTGCACAGAGTGCGAATCCTTTTTCGATTGTGAAAAATTCCAACAAAATTTTGAAAATTGACTATCCTATAGGAAAAGAAGCTTGGGAAGCCGGTAGTGCCCAGCAAATAAAATGGTACAGTATAAATGTGGATTCAGTTAAAATTGAGTACACTACAAATAACGGTCAGTTATGGAACTTGATTGGTGTTGATAAGAAAAATACCGGAGTCTATTATTGGGCACACATCCCGAATACACCTTCTACTCTTGCAAAAATTAGAATTACAGATGCGAAAGATCAAACTGTATATTCTTTAAGCCCAGATCCATTTACGATTTTACCGGAACCGATTTTACAAGTGACCTCCCCGAAAGGAGGGGAAAGATTATATGCCGGAACTGTAAAAGAAATTGATTGGCATTCGGAAAATATTGAGAAAGTTAAAATTGAGTTTACAACAAACAATGGTGCAAACTGGAATTTTATTGATTCAACGGCTTCAATTGGATTTTATTCTTGGTCGATACCTACTCAAATAAATTCTCAACCAATTAATTCTCAGAATTGCAGAATAAAAATTTCCGATGCAAAAGATGGTCAACCATTTGCTGTAACCGATAGTGTATTTACAATTTCTACTTTAGGAACCAGATCAGTAAAAGTATTATCTCCAAATGGCGGAGAAAGATTAATAGCTGGTTCAACCCAAGCTCTTTCATGGATTGCTGATGGTATTCAATCTGTGAAAATAGAATATACATCAAACAGCGGTCTAACATGGAATCCGGTTTCTGAAACAAATGTTATAAATAAAGGCACTTTCGATTGGTTCCCTGTTCCAAACATTACTTCCGATAAATGTAAAATAAAAATCACAGATGCACAGGATGCCACGTTTTTTGATGAGAGCGATAATTATTTTGCGATCACTCCAACACCGCTTATAACGGTTACAACTCCAAATGGCGGAGAGTACTGGCAGAGCGGTTCAAACCAGGAGATTACATGGAAATCTGAGAACGTTCCATTTGTGAAGATTGAATTTTCGTCCAATGGACTTGCAGACTGGATTACAGTTGCCAATTCAGTTCCAAGTACAGGTTCATATTTCTGGAATAATATTCCGAATATGAATTCATCACAATGTAGAATTAAAATTACTGATGCTACATATGGCAGCCCAGTAGATGTTTCAGATAATAATTTTACGATCTCTAATCAGGTTATTAAATCGATCAAAGTACTTACTCCTAACGGTGGAGAAGATTGGGAAGCAGGCACCTCACAGAATATTACATGGAATTCTTCCGGAATTGCTAATGTAAAAATAGAATTGTCTACCGATAAAGGAGCTAGCTGGGGTGTCATAGTTGATAATTACGCAGGTAGCGCCTATGAATGGAATGTTGGTGAAGCATTGAATTCAACTTCGTGCCAAATACGCGTAAGCGATGCTACTGATCACAGCATCTCTGATATTAGTGATGCTGTATTTATAATTTCACCAAGAAAATTTATAACGGTTACCGGCCCGCAATCTGCAATTTATAGATCAAGCGAACCAGTTAGGATTACATGGGATGCTGGTGGTATTCAAAATGTTGGGATCAAATATACAACGACTAATGGAATAGCAGATGCTAATAATCCAGCTTTTTACGAACTAGCAAAAGTGGGTGCGGGACTAGGATCTTATGAAGCATACTTCTCATTACCATCAGATAAATATTTTGTCGTGGTGTATAATGCCGATGAAGGATCGAATGGAATGCCGAGCAACAATAGCCCTGGTTTTACTATTATATCGTTTACTCCAAAAGTTACTGTAATAAGTCCAAATGGAGGTGAGCAGTGGTTGGGCAATGACCCGAATATACCTATCACAGATCATCAAAAATATCATCCGTTTGAAATTAAGTGGAATGCCGACAATACTGAAAAAGTAAAAATTGAATGGAGTACAAATGGCGGCGGAAGTTGGTATGTTGTCCCTGGTGCTGATAGTACGGCAGATGACGGTAGTTATGTATGGGCTCCAGGTCGATTGGATAGTCCTGTTGTACCGGATAGTTCTGATAATTGTAAAATTAGAATAAGTTCCGCAGACAAAGGCGGTACCACGTATTCTGATGTTACAGACGGCTATTTCTCGATTCATAAAAGTAAAAAGATACAAGTAAAATATCCGAATAGCGGTGAAGATTTTTACAAAGAAGATGCACTGAAATATAGGATGGGAATTACCTGGACTAGTTACGCAGTTCAAACAGTTAACATCTATATTAGTCTCGACAATGGTGTAACTTGGGCACCAATAGCTGCAGATGCAAGTAATGCTTCTTCGTTGAACTATCCGTCTACTGGACTCTTTATGTGGTATTATCCGTATGACCAGGCTTCAGGTCCATATTCAAACAACGGAAGAATAAAAATAGTAGATGTTGACGATGATAAAGTCTGGGATATAAATGATGTACCGTTCTTGCTAAATATGAAAAGACCACAAGCATCAATAGTCCCTAAATCTAATTCACCAATAAAAATACAGAAAGTTAAATGATGAATTAATAGTTAAATAGGTATGTATTCTTTATAAAGGTGTTTCTAATTAAAAAAAGGAACACCTTTTTTTATGAAATATTTATTTTACAAAAGAGTCAATACATTATTGAAAAAGATATTAATCGTATGAAGATCGTTTGGTTTCTGCAGTAATGTTAATTATTTTTGCCTAGAATTTTTATTGCCCCGTAGTGTAATTGGCAACACGTCTGACTCTGGATCAGAAGACTTCAGGTTCGACCCCTGACGGGGCAGCTCTAAAAGCTTTATTATTAAATATAATCAAGCTTTTTTGGTTTACTCCGGTTTTAAGCCGAAATCTGTTTTAACAATTTCAATTTTGAAACTTAACTGGTGATTGCCACAACTATTATAGATTTTTCAAAACGCATGCTTTTTAATTTACAGTAAATTTATTCCTCTACCATACAACCTGAAGAAATAATTTTATCTTCCAGATTCAATGTAAAGAAAAGAGTGATTTCCACACATCAATTTTGTTTCATCCTATAAAAACAAATTTCATTTATTCCAGATGAAATCAATTCCGAACATTTTTATTCATTTCATTCACTCTTCTTATTTTCTTTTGTGAAATTCATCCATTGAAGCCCGACAATCTCAAAAATTTTTACGCACTAATATTTAATTGAAGAATACGATTCGGATTAAGTATCAGATCAAATTAATGATGAATCAAGTCGTACGCCTTTTGTCTTTTAAATTTTCCATGAAATAAAATAATTGACAAAATGAAATAAATAGTATAAGTTGTACCAACAACCCAACAAGTTCGGCTTTTTTAGAAATCTAATTGATAGCAAGATGAGGAGGTTCCATGAAGAAATTGGCAAGGCTAAAAATCATTCTGATTTACTTCCTGTTTTTTATTTGTACCGGAATAACTGCGCAAAAGCAATTAAAAATTGTTTCACTTGCCCCAAACTGGACGAATATAACTGCAGCCATTGGAGCGACAGATAATTTAGTGGGTGTCACCAGATATTGCATTTTCCCGGATTCAATTCCGCGCTTAGTAAAAGAGGGAAAACTTCAAATCGTTGCAGGATTTATGGATGTTGATTTCCAAAAAGTAAAGGATCTTAATCCGGATATTATACTTACATGTACAGGTGTTCAAGCAAAGATAAGAGATAGATTTCTTAAAGATGGTTATAAGGTGATTCACATGGATGAATCAAGTTTAGAAGAAGTCTATTCGAAGATTTTGGAATTTGGAAAATCGATTGATAAAGAATTGTCTGCTTCAAATTTAGTTAATGATATAAAATCAAATCTTCAGATTGTCGCTAATAAGTATAAAAACTATCCAAAAGTAAGTGTTTATTATGAAATAAATTATTATTACAAGTGTGCGCCCGGAAAAGATTCTTATATCACAGAACTGATAAGAATGGTAGGAGGCGAACCAATATTTTCTGATAGAGCCGGCATCGCGCCATCTGTAAAATGGGAAGAAGTTGTTAAAGCAAATCCGGATGTTATTCTTATTCCGATTTGGGATAAAGCAGGCGGACCATATTTCGAGGGAGAAAAAGTTGGTTACGGTACCACTACACCTTTCGAGATTTCTGCAAGAGTAGAAGCACAAAATGTTAATGCAGTAAAATCTGGAAAGGTCCGCTATATAAATTCGGCAAAGACCAAACAGGCCGGACCTCAAATACCGATTGCTGCAGAATTGTTTGGCAAGACAATCCATGCGGAAGGAGACGTGGAATTATTGAAGATTGATAAGGTGCCTGAAAACATGGAAACAACTTTTTCAAAATTGTTCTTTTTCCTTCCATTTGTAATCAATGAAGAACATGTCGCATATGTTAGAAAAGCACAAATGAAATAATTAAAGGAACATTGATGGAATTAAATAGAAATAGTGTTATGCCGCTTTATTATCAACTAAAAGAAATCTTAAAAGAAGAAATTGATATCGGGCAATATAAATCTGGAGAACGGATTCCATCCGAAAATGAATTATCGTCATTGTTGGGAATAAGCAGGAATACTTCAAAGCAGGCAATTGCCGATTTGGTGGCGGAAGGAATTTTGTACCGAATTCAAGGTAAAGGAACATTCGTCTCTGATAAGAAAATCTTAACGGGTCTTACCGAAGCTTTCAGTTTTTCGGCGGAGTTTAAAACCAATAATGCTAATCTAATCACACGTGTGGTATTTGCGGAAGAGATAATAGAAAGCAAAGAATCGTTAGAGTATATAAAGTTAAAAAAGAGTACAAAATTATATAGAATTCAACGGCTCCGTTTGTTGAATGATATTCCTGTTGCATTGCAAACATCTTATATACCGCAATTTTTTTGTCCGAAACTTCTGAAATTTGATTTATCTCAAAATTCTTTATTTGATATACTAAATGAACATTATAAAGTAACATTTGATTATTTCACAGAAAAATTGGCGTGTGTAAAAGCTGATCAATATGAAGCCGAGTTACTGAAAATTAAGAAAGGAACCCCAATATTTCTTTTAACTAGAAAAACTTTTACGAAAAACGACGAGATAATTGAAGTCGCCAGATCATTCATGCCCGGCGATCGATGTGAATTTTATTTCAAACACGGTGAAGAAGTTCGGATTGAACTTAATAACGTAGCAAAAGGGTAAAATGACAATATTAACCCCAATTCCTGAAGAAGAAATAAGTATTAATGAGAAGAAATCATTTTGGTCTTCGAAACGTATTGCAAGGATGGCAATCTTTATTGCAATGAGTGCAGTCGGTGCGATGGTAAAAGTTCCAAGTCCAACCGGAACGGTTGCCCTTGATGCGGCATTCGCATTTTTCTCCGCCATAGCTTTCGGGTGGAGAGAAGGGGCAATAGTTGCCGCACTTGGACATTTACTTACAGCGCTAACTACAGGTTTTCCACTAGGTTTTCCGATGCATTTATTTATTGCTGTACAAATGGCTGCATGGGTATCAATTTTTGCTGTAGTTTCAAAAAAGATTCATATATGGTTCGGCGCTTTCATTGGTGTAATTCTTAACGGACCCGTTTCTTCGTTACTTGTAATTCCAATTGGCGGAATTGGATTGACGGCTGCTCTAATACTACCGTTAACAATCGGTGCAATCATTAATGTATTTATAGCTGTAACGGCTTATATGATAATCAATAAAAGCAAGATGGTGGCGTAAGATGATCGAAGAAATAATTTTGAATAAATACATTCAATTGAAGGGGAAAAAAGCAGGAGATGGATTTGAAGTACGCCAGGTGCGGGATTTAGTAATTACTGAATTTACAGATGATTTCTGGATGATTGTAGCTTGTGATTCTGACGGCGGCATCGGACCAAAAAAACTTGATACTGTTTATTCTTCCGGTTATGACTTAGGTCGTTTAGGTGCCCGTGTTCCGATTATGGAAATTCTAGCTTCGGGTGCCGTTCCGATTTTAGTTGTAGATGTACTTTCAGTTGAAATGGAACCAACGGGAAAAGAAATAATCCGCGGCGTGAAAGATGAAGCAATTGACGCCGGGATGAACAGTAATATTATTATCACAGGTAGTACGGAGGATAACGTTGCAACAATTCAAACAGGAATGGGTGTTGTAATCATTGGATTGATTCAGAAGAAAGATTTTAGACCCGGCAACAGTATTGCGGGAGATTCTGTTGTCTGCATTGGTATTCCAAAATCCGCACCGGAATTTAAAGTAGTCTTTTCTGATTCTGAAATAGCTGACCCGCGTACTATTAATGAACTTGGTAAGTTAGATTTTATACATGATATACTCCCCGTCGGGTCAAAAGGAATCTCACATGAATTTGCAGAGCTGGCTAAGAGTGCGAATCTTTTTCCTAATTACAATCAGAATCTGAATGTTGATGTTTCTAAATCCGGGGGACCTTCAACTTGCTGCTTGGTTTCATTGCCTAAAAATATGATTGATGTTTTAAGAGAGAAAATTGAGAAGCCAATGTTTACAATTGGAGAATTAAGGAACCGAATATGATGAAAGCATCGCTTGATAGAGGTTCTATTCTTGTTGATATAGAAAGATATCGATATGAAGATGGTATTTCAGATACACTAAGTAAACTGAATTTTAAAGTTTCTAAAGGCGAGTTTGTCGGTCTGATGGGAAGAACCGGCGCTGGTAAAACTACTACATTGATGCTTTTAAATGGATTGATCCCTCATTTCTTTGATGGGGTTTTTGATGGAGAAGTAATTTCAAATACGATGAATACGGCAAGATACCGTGTGCAAACACTAGCGAGATTTATAGGGTTAGTAATGCAGGACCCGGAAACACAAATATTCGGAATCACAGTTGAAAAAGATGTCGCATTCGGTCCGTCAAATCTTGCTTATGGAAAAGAAAAAATTTTAGAGCTCGTTGGAAAATCATTGAAAGCTGTTGGACTACAAGGGTACGAAAACAGATTAACAACAGAACTTTCTGGCGGAGAGAAACAGCGATTAACAATTGCGGGAGTTCTTGCAATGGAGCCGGAAATACTAATTCTTGATGAACCGACTTCTGAACTAGATCCGGCGGGAAAAGTTGAAATATATAAACTGTTATCAGACCTTCGAAATGACCAACACGTTACAATACTCATTTCCGGACATGATTCTGAAGAAATGCTTCAATACACAGATAGAATTTTAGTTCTAGATAACGGATCAATTGTTTGGGAAGGCAAACCGGAAAATCTCTTTTGCAATTTCGAATTAACCGGAAAATTTGGAATTCATTCACCCGAAGCTGCCGAAATCTTCTATAAACTTAACAATGATAAAACGTTCTCGAATAATTCTATAGTTACAAATAACAAACAATTTGTTGAACATTTTTTTGAGAAATACAATTTCAACTTCGATCAAAATAAAAATATTCAAAAAGTTAAAAAGGATATTACTGTTAATTCAGTGATTGAGGCACGTGACATCTCCTTCTCATATAAGAAAGGGCAGTTGTCATTGCACAAAATAAACGTAAAGATAAATAAGGGAGAGTTTGTTGCGCTGATTGGCAAGAACGGTGCGGGAAAAACAACTTTTTCTAAACACCTTAACGGCTTGCTAAGACCAGATAGCGGACAAATCTTGATTAACGGTAGAGATATCAAGGCGATCTCGACTGCAGAGTTGAGTAAAGAAGTCGGATATGTTTTTCAAAATCCAGATCATCAAATATTTGCGGCGAATATTTGGGAAGAAATTGATTACGGTCTGAAAAATTTATTTTTGACTGAAGACGAAAGGAACAAAAGAATTCATGCGGCTTTGGAATTTGTTGGATTAGAAAAATTTAAAGATCGCCATCCGTTTACTCTTGGTAAAGGTGAAAGACAAAAATTGGCAGTTGCCACAATCCTTGCCATGGAGCCCGGAATTTTGGTAATTGATGAACCGACTACCGGTCAGGATTGGGACGGTACAAAAAGAATGATGGAGATGCTCGAAAAGCTTCATCATAGAGGTCATACAATTTTGGCGATAACACACAATATGCGGTTGGCTGCAGAATACGCAGACCGTGTAATTGTTTTTTCTGCAGGGAAAATTGTTCTTGACGGAACACCGAAAGAAGTTTTTTATCAAGAAGAAATTCTTAATTCTGTTTCAATTACGCCGCCCGATAGTGTATTAATCGGCAGTAAACTTCGTCAATTTGGTTTAAATGGTTTTCCTGTAACAGTTAACGAATTACAAAACGAATTGTCAGCAAGTATTAACGGAAAGGTAAATGTTAATTGAATATTATCCATCGGGAAGTTACATCCATAAATTAGATGTGCGAACGAAATCATTAGGTTTCTTAGCTCTCACTTTAATTTCCTTCAGTTTCTATTCACCTATTATAAATTTTTTATTGGTTCTATTATCTTGGTACATTCTTTATGTAATGAAGACACCTCTTTCAAGAGTTAAACAAATCTTGAAACCACTCATCCCAATTTTCGTAATCATGTTAGTTATCACAGGGTTTACTTATCCATCGGCAAATTTTCATTCCGATCAGAATAGGAAAATTCTTTTTACACTTTTACCCGGCGGCTCTGTACCTTTCTCAATCGGCGGATTATTGTATGGACTGACTCTCGTATTAAGAATTTTTGTGATGATTCTCGCTTCTACAATATTCACTTTCAGCACTTCAATTGAAGATATTCTGCAACTCCTCAAAAAGATAAAAGTACCGCATCAATTAGCTTTCGTGATTGCAACTGGAATTAGATTTATTCCTACAATGCAGAAAAAATCTGAAATGATACAAGAAGCCCAGAGAGCTAGAGGCGCAGAAATTGGCAAAGGTGGAATTGTAAAAAGTATTAAATCATACATACCCGTTCTTATTCCAATGATAGTTGATTCGTTGCGTATGTCGGATAACCTGGCAATCGCAATGTTAAACAGAGGATTTGGTGCAATGAAAACCACTACAGATCTTCATGAAATAAGAATGAACGGGCAAGACTATCTTATCTGCATCGGATTGATTTTACTAATTTTTGCCGCTCTTTGGGCAAGATCACTAAATATAGGAGCTTTATAATGAAAGAGTTTTTGTTAGATAAAGAAGTTATATACAAAAAAACACTCGGCTCATTGCTTGGTGTTGCCTACGGCGACGCATTCGGTATGCCCACTTCTTTGTGGAATCCGGAGATGATCCATAAATATTTTCCAGAAGGAGTTAATGAATTACTACCGGCTCCAAAGGGTCACGTAATTCATGATGGAATGTTGGCTGGACAAGTAACCGATGATACGCAACAGACATTGCTTCTTGCAGATCTGTTCATTGAAGAGAAAAAATTTTCCAGGCATGGTGTTGCAAAAAAATTACTTGATTGGGCTAAAAGTTTAAACGCATTTGAAACATTGATACTCGGACCAAGTTCTTTAAAAGCATTAAAGATGATTGATAGTGGTGTACCAGTTGAAGAAACCGGTCTAATGGGAGATACTAACGGCGCCGCAATGAAAATAGCGCCGGTAGGAATTGTGCACCCAGGAAATTATGATGCTGTAATAAGTGATGTTGCCGAAATCTGCATTCCTACTCACAATACAAATATCGCAATTGCCGGAGCTTCGGCAATTGCATGTGCAGTCGCTGCGGGAATGGCTGGGAAAGATATTAATGGATTAATAGATGCAGCTATGTATGGTGCAGAGCAAGGAATGAAATTAGGAAGACAATGGTATGGGGCTTCCATTATTAAGAGAACTGAATTAGCACTTAAAATTGTCCGTTCCGGGAAATCTGAAATTGAGATCTGGCAGGATTTATATGATTACGTAGGTGCCGGTGTCGCAATGTCTGAATCCGTTCCAACTGCGCTGGCATTGGTTGTTTATTATAGCGGTAATCCGTTGAAGACGGCATACGCTTCCGCTAACATGGGCGGCGACTGCGATACTGTAGGCGCAATTGCAGGAGGAGTAGCTGGCGCATTTTCCGGGTCGGATCTATTTCCAAATGAAATTAAAGATCAACTAAGCAGAGTAAATAATATCGATTTCGAAAAATACTCGGAAAGGTTGACAGAAATAATCGTAAGTGAAAAAGAGCAATTAGCTTAATCAAATAAAACTGTAAACAAGGAGAGAGATTGTATGATCGCGATAAAGACCAGACTTAGCATTGTTTTATTGTTTACAATTATTTTTACCATTATTTCAGCTTCTGATTTATTCCCTCAAAAAAAAGAAATACTAATTCCTAAAACCTCTCAACAAATTATTTATGGTAGGATTACAGATAAAAATGGCAAACCGTTAATTGCACAGGTACAGGCATGGCGTTATCCTTTGACAAATATAGTTATGCAGTTCGGAGATAAAAAAATCGAAGGAAGAACCGACAATTTAATTCAAATGAAATATTCTTCTGCAGACGGATATTATTCCATAAAGGTTCCAGCCGATACAATTCTACTTATCATTACTAAAGGTCCTGAATGGAATTTAGTAAAGGAGAAATTCGTAATTAAAGAAAAAGAGTTTAACGGAATCGAATATAATGCTTCTCTAAAAAAATTATACGACTTAAGCAAACTCGGATGGTTCGCAGGGGATACTCATCATCATAGTATTTATAGCGATGGGCACCAGGATCCATCGGAAATTGCACAGGCAATGAAGAGTGTCGGGTTATCATGGGGAATGCTTACTGATCATAATTCCGATACAGGGACAAAAGAATGGCTAGCAAATAAAACGAAAGAATTTATTCCAATATCAGGTTGTGAAATCTCGACAGAAGCTTCTGTTACCTCAATTGAAAACGGTTATGGGCATCTCAACCAGACTTTTATTGATAAGATGAACGCACAAAATATTTCTAATCCAAATATTTGGGCGCGAGCAATTTTTGACGATAGCAAAGATGTTCAGAATATGATTGACCTAACTCATCAGCAAAATGGATTGATCGCGGTTAATCATCCATTTCAAGCATGGGATTGGGCTGGCAGATACAAATCTTGGGGCAAAATAAAAAACTTAGATGCAATTGAGGTCTGGAACGGTGAACCGCCTCATTCATATACATATAACGACTGGGATACTGCACATACGAATATCAACACAATGGCAGTGCATGCGTGGTTCTCATACTTAAATGAAGGAAATAAAATTTCTGGAATTGCGGGTTCAGATTGCCATGATGTAACCGGTGTGACTTCTTATCCCAAAGGAGAACATTATTGGACGATTACGACTGGTAATCCAAGAACATATGCTTACTGTGGAAAACTATCCGAAGCAAATATTAAATCCGCAATTAAAAATGGAAATTTATTTCTTACTTCCAATTTTGGACCGCTTCTTTTATTTAAAGTAAACGGAAAATACCCAGGTGAGGTTATCAAAATTAGCAGTGATGGGAAAATCAAGCTCAACATTGACGTACTAGCAAATCAGAATCTGTTGAAATCGGAAGAAGGTTTAAGAATCATTTTTAACGGAAAAATTATTAAGAAATTTACTACAGATTCTTTGTACACATTCCGTGATAGTACGACAATTATTTTAGACAAGGACGGTTGGATAGTAGCCGAAGCATTCGGGCAATGGCCTATGTATTCTATTACAAACCCAATTTTTATAGATATACCACCATACGGAGATTTTATAAAGACAAAATGGGTAGATCCTATTGAAGCAACAAAGTGGAATCAATTTAGACAAAAATCTAAAATTGATCTTTTAAACGGTCCGACAAGCTGGAAAGACACTAAGGATTCAGCTATTAATATAAAAACTAAACAACAACACCACTAAACCAATGACAGGAGGTTGTACCATGAAAAGTAAGAAACTATTTCTAACTTTCTTAATAATGGCTTTTGTTTTTTGTGGATTAATATTTCCGCAAGAAACAAAAGAAGAAAGTAAGACAAACAAAGAAGTCGTCTCTGCGCAATCATTATCTAAAGAAACAAATGCAGAAGATATGGGCGAAGCACTTAAAACTATTCCCGGCGTCTATATCCGTTCCGGGCAAATTAATATTAGAGATGCAACTTCTAACAAGATTCTAATTTTAATTGACGGACAAAGAATGAACAACGCTCAAAGCGGCGGATATGATGTTACTACTATCCCGATCGATGCTATTGAGACAGTTGAAGTTTTGAGAGGAGGAAATTCAGCGCGTTATGGTTCCGATGCTATTGGCGGTGTAGTCAATTTCATTACCAAGAAAGCTAAAGAAGAATCTCATATGGACCTTGGATTAAGGGCCACTTTTGGCTCATTTAATTCACAGTTCTATAATGTTTATACTTCTAATTCGCTGAATAATTTTAATTATTATTTATCGTACAAACGTAGACAGAGTGATGGTGATTTCAAGTACACTGATTTCTATGGTTTAGAAAAAACGAGACAAAATAATTATTCCAAGGGAGACGACGGACTTTTAAAACTCGGTTACAAACTTGAAGACAATTCAAATCTTCTTTTTACCGGTCAACTTGGTCAATCTGAAACAGGGGTACCGGGTAGTGTAAAGGGATTGAAAAATTTCGCAAGTACAACTCCGAGAGCGGTTTCCTCGACTGATAATTCTTATTTTAATCTTAATTACAATACAAAAGAGATTTTCGGAAAAGCTGATCTAAATGCAAACAGTTATTATCAATATTCCAGAATCAAGTATGACGATCCCGATACATACGGCGGACCAACACATAGTGATTCAAAAGTAAATGCGTATGGATTGGAATTAACTCAAAATAATCCTTTGAGTGATTTAATTAATCTCACTTACGGTTATTCTTACCGTCATGATAACGCAAATAGTACATCGATTGGCGACAAAAATCGTAATACCCACGGTGCGCATCTTTCTGCAAATGTCGGTTTTAAAAATGTAGAATTTTATTTCAAAAATATTTCTATTATACCTGCACTTCGTTATGATGCCCCTTCGGATTTTGATAAAGTAATTAGCCCAAAAGTTAGTTTCATGTTAGCTAGTACAGACGAGTACGGTTTAAATATTGCCGCACACTGGAGTAAATCATACAGAGCCCCAACTTTTAATGATTTGTGGTGGCCGGAAGATGCTTATACTGTCGGAAATCCAAATGTAAAACCGGAAGACGGAACAACAATTGAATTGGGTTACGGTATTACTCTACCATTCATCAATACACAGATAAGAATGAATTATTTCAATAGCGACATTACAAATCAAATTATCTGGGCTCCAAGATTATCTGATGGTAAATGGACTCCTTCAAATGTTGATAAATCACTTACAAGTGGTCTTGAGTCTTATATAGGCGTGAAATTCTTTGACAGCAAATTTAAAGTTGAAGTTAACCATACCTATATGGATGCACGCGATAAAAGCGGTAAAGCAAACGACGGAAAATTACTTTTCTACCGTCCATACCATAAAGTAGATCTAAACACTGCACTTGCTATTGATATCTTTGAATTTAATATCAATTATCAGTTCCTAAGCAAACGTTTTGTAGACGCGGCTAACACGGCATCTTTACCCGATGTTAGTAGATGGAATCTGAATTTATCTGTTAATCCGAAATTATTTGATATGAAGTGGACGGCAAGGTTAGACTTTAACAATATATTTAATAAAGATTACCGTTTGAACGATGGTTATCCATTGCCGGGCAGAGAAGTAAGAATGACTATTGGATTAAGTCTACTTTAATTCATTCTTATTGATTGAAATAAACAGCAAGCAATGCACGGATGAAATATTCTGTGCATTGCTGAGTTGTAATTTACGTTTCAAAATGAAAAAAAAGATGAGGAAAAAATGAAAGCCTCAGTAATAAAAATTGTAATATTATTTTTATCCATTCTTGTTTGTAATCAGTCACTTGCGCAGAATAAAAATTCAATTTCCGGGACCGTTAAAGATGAGAAGACCGGCGAAGAATTGCTAGGAGCAAATGTTTATTTGAAAGGAACACATATCGGCAGTTCCGCAAATGAATACGGTATCTACTCAATAGCACAAGTTCCAACCGGTAAATTTACTTTGGTATGCAGTATGTTGAATTATGTCAAACAAGAACGCGAAATAACAGTTGGTGATAATGCGAATCTTAAAATCGATTTTTTACTGAAGAATGATGAAATGACTTTTTCCGAAGTTGTAGTGACAGCTACACGTAACGAGGCGCTTGTAACTTCTATTTCCGTTGCAACAGAAGTGTTAACAACTGCGAAACTTGCCGAGTCGAATGCTAAAAATGTAGGAGAAGCTCTTTCATCTATCGGAGGATCGCTGATTAAATCTTACGGAGCTTTAGGTTCACTTCAATCAATCTCGTTGCGGGGTTCAACCGATTCTCAAGTTTTAGTTCTTGTAGACGGTCAACGTTTGAACAATGCTCAGCAAGCTTCCGTAGATATGAGTACGATCCCGATCGATTTAATTGATAGAATTGAAGTTGTTAAAGGCGGTCATGCAGCACTTTATGGAAGTGATGCCGTAGGTGGTGTAATTAATATCATTACAAAATCAATGGCGAAAAAAAATCTTCTCAGCTACAACGCAAATGGCACATTCGGTACATACAACACCCGTGTTTATAATGCCTCGGTTGGTCAAGGAATTGGAAATTTCGATTACTTTGCTTCTTATAATAGAACTCAATCCGATGGTAATTTTGAATACACAAATCTGAAAGGGATTAAAACAAATCTTGTTAATGCGGATACAAAATCAGATAACATTTTTTTGAAAACCGGTTACACATTCTTTGATCATTCCCGTTTATCGGCATTTCATAAATATCGGGAATCTGATAACGGTTCACCAGGTACAACTGATTACCCGAATTTAACAGCAAGAAGTAAAATTGTAAACAATCATTCGAGTATCACTTACGAAGGATTAACTTTTGGTCCGGTTGCATTTACTCTAAATACCTACATGATGAGAAATGAATACCGTTATATAAATCCGGAAGCCTGGGGAGGGCAAGAGGAAAGCATTTACAACAGCAACGCACTCGGTGCGTTAATTCAAGTATTTACAGATCTGAACGAATTCGGTTTGCTTTCTTACGGTTATGAATTTAGGCAAGATGATCTTCAAAGCAAAAGATTAGTTGCAGAGAATGAGGTACCGTTCATTGGAAATCATCTTCGTAATGTACATAGCTTTTATTTTCAAAACGATTGGAAATATAGTTTAGATCAAGCCTGGAATTTAATAATTGTACCCGCTGTACGTCTGGATAATTATCCGGAAGCCGGCATCGGATCTCAGTTATCTCCTAAAGTCGGAATTACGTTAAGTCATAATGAAGAATGGCGTGGATCAATCAGAGGAAATATTGGCAGAGTATTCAGAGCACCAACTTATAATGATCTTTACTGGCCGGAAGATTCCTGGACTGTTGGTAATCCAAACTTAAAACCGGAGAAAGGTATTACATACGATTTTGGATTTATTGCACAATTTGTTTCTGCAGGTAGCTGGAGTATTGAAGCAACTTATTTTGCAAGTAAACTTGAGGATTTAATTTTGTGGGCTTCTACAACCGCTAAATGGACTCCGACAAATGTTGCAAACGCCAGCATTACCGGTCTGGAATCGAAAGTTACATGGCGGGGATTTGAAAATCTTATAAAAATTCAAGCATCGTATACAAATATGAGCGCTAAGGATGATAGTAAAAATCTTTCAACTTCCGGAAAATATTTAATCTATCGACCGAAAGATAAATTTGATCTCTTGCTCAATCTGAATTATGGAATCGCTTCATTAAATATTTTCTACGATTTTGTAGGAAAACGGTTTCACGATGCGGCTAACAAAATTGAAATGGACAGTTATAGTTTGATCAACGCCAATATTGGTGTCACCCCAAATCTTTTCGGAGTCAATGTTAATTTAAGGTTGGAAGCAAACAATCTTGGAGATAAGGAATTGCAATTTACTAAAGGATCACCTGTACCGGGAAGAGAAATCAGATTTTCAATTGGTATTGGCGGATCTATTACCAGCTTAAATTAAAATTTACTTTTTCTTGAACTTAGGAAATATGTTATGGAAAACGATTTTATTGTCAGAGATATTAACTTAGCTCCAAAAGGACAAATGCAAATTGATTGGGTTTCCAACTTTATGCCTGTACTGGATGGTCTATATGAGAAGTTAAAAACAACCGGGGTATTTAAAAATAAAAAAATTGCACTCTGCATTCACTTGGAAGCAAAGACTGCCTATCTCGCGTTAATAATTAAAAAGCTTGGTGCCGAAGTTTGGGTAACAAGCAGCAACTCGCTTTCGGCAAAGGATGAAGTGGCAGCGGCTCTTGCAAAAAATGGTATTCATGTCTATGCAAAACACGCAGCTACTTCTGAGGAATATTGGTCATTTCTCGAATCGATCTTGAAAAATAAAATGGATGTAACGGTTGATGACGGTGGCGACATTTGCGAGTATTTGCATGAGCATCCGGAATATGCTGAAAATATCAGAGGTATCTGTGAAGAAACAACAACAGGTGTAAACCGACTTAAAGAATTAGAAAAAGCAGGCAAACTAAAATATCCGGCAATTGCTATAAACGATGCAAAATCCAAACACCTTTTTGATAATCGTTTCGGTACCGGTCAATCAACCTGGACAGCAATCACACATTTGACCAACATGAATGTTGCGGGAAAAATAGTTGTGGTTGCGGGATATGGATGGGTTGGTAAAGGAGTTGCTGAACGTGCCGATGGAATGGGTGCTGAAGTAATCGTGACTGAGATTGATCCTTGGAAAGCACTTGAGGCAAGAATGGATGGTCACCGTGTTATGATGATGGCTGATGCGGCTCCTCTTGGAGATTTTTTTGTAACTACAACCGGATTCAGCAGTATCATCCGGATGGAACATATTTTGAAAATGAAAAATGGTGCATTCCTATCCAACGCTGGCCATTTCGATTTTGAAATAGATATTCCGGCGTTAAAAAAATCTGCGGTATCACACTCTGTTGTACGAGATGAAGTTGAAGAATATGCTCTTGATAACGGGAAGAAAGTTTACGTTCTCGCAAGAGGAGGAATTATTAATATCGCAGGAGGATTGGGACATCCGGCAGATATTATGGATATGTCATTCTCCGTTCAACTTGGTTGTTTAAATTATTTTCTTTCATCAGGTAAACTTGAACCGAAATTATATAAGGTCCCGGATGAAATTGACCGTATGGTTACTGAAGAAAAATTGAAAGCAGAAGGAATCACCATAGACAAATAATCAATAAGAGGTTTCGTTATGGATTTTTCGCGAGTAATAAGTGTATTAGCAATACCTGTTCTTATGATAATCGCATGGTCAATTTCTACGAATAGAAAAGTTGTTAACTGGCGCGTGATTATTTGGGGGCTCGCAATAGAAATGTGTTTTGCGGTTTTTATTTTTGTTCTTCCGGTAGGCGCACAAGTATTTCTTGTCGTCAATGATGTTGTCAATAGCGTCCTTGACAGCGCCACTTATGGAACGCGGTTTGTCTTTGGAAGACTTGCTTTGGGACCCGGAACAACCGCACCAAACGGGGACACATCGCTTGGTTTTATCTTTGCGTTTCAAGGATTACCGGCAATTATTTTTTTCGCGGCCTTAGTTGGTATTCTTTACTATACCGGTATCATGGGCGGAATTGTGAAAATATTCTCTAGGATTTTTTCAAAGCTAATGCGAATCAGCGGTGCGGAATCTCTTTGTGCCTCATCTTCAGTATTTGTCGGTGTTGAAGCCGGACTTATTATTAAACCATACATAAGCAAAATGACCCGTTCTGAATTAAATACAATACTCACTGCCGGTATGTCAACAATCGCATCAAGTATGCTTGCCGTATATATTATGACTTTAAAAGGATCTTTTCCAACTATTGCAGGACATCTTGTATCAGCTTCTATAATGAACATTCCGGCAGCGATTATAATGTCCAAACTTCTTTGTCCTGAAACTGAAATACCCGAGACGATTGGACAAAATGTAAAATTAAATTACAAAAAAGAGAATAGTTTATTTGAGGCAATTATTACAAATGCAAATTCCGGTGTGAAGTTGATTGTTGGAATCGGAACTCTACTGCTTGCGGTTCTTGGTTTAATGGCATTAACAGATAAAATTTTTGTTTTATTTGGAACACAAGCAAATAATTTATTTTCCATCAACATAGATTGGACATTAAAGGGACTTCTCGGTTATCTGTTTTATCCCTTCACACTTTTGATTGGTATTCCGTTTGGCGATGCTGTTCAAGCAGCAAAAATTATTGGTGAACGATTAATCTTAACTGAAGTGACGGCATTTCAGGATCTTGCACTAAATCTTGCATCTTCTGCCCCGTTGTCGCCTCGTTCTGCAGTTATGGTTACTTATGCTCTTACAGGTTTTGCTCATATCGCTTCTGTTGCAATCTATGTTGGTGGTTATATCGCGTTAGCACCGGAAAGAATGAAAGAGATGACATCATTAGGATTGCGTGCATTGTTCGGCGCAACTCTTGCGTGTCTATTAACGGCTTGCTTTGCCGGACTTTTCTTTTCTAACAATACAATATTATTAGGGCATTAGTTCTATGGGTGGTCAAATAATTCCCGAAGTGATTCGGAAAATGCCGAAAGTGGAAATTCATCTTCATCTTGAAGGTGCGTTCACTTTTGAATTTCTCTTTGGATTAATACAAAAATACGGCGGCGACAAGGAGATTAAAAATCTTCAAGATCTACGCAATAAATTTGTCTTCAAAGATTTTGCGCATTTTATCGAAACATGGTTTTGGAAAAACAAATATTTCAAGACTGCGGAAGATTTTGAAGAATCGACATATCAAACAATAAAAAACCTTTCTCATCAGAATGTAATTTATGCTGAAGTATTTTTCTCGCCCTGGGATTTTGCATCAAGCGGATTAAAACTCGAAGCTATAGCAGAAGCTACTATCTCTGGAATAAAAAGAGCGGAGAAAGATTTTCCAATTAAATGCAACTTAATCGCGGATATTGTTCGTGATCACGGTGCAGAAACTTCCTTACAAAGATTGAATCAAATTACTCCATTCCTAGGAAAGGGAATAGTTGGGATTGGATTGGGAGGAAATGAAAAAGCATTTCCCCCAATCCTTTTTAAGGATGTATTCCTGGAAGCGAAAAATAGAGGATTTAGAACAACTGTTCACGCAGGAGAAGCAGCTGGACCAGAATCTATATGGTCTGCTCTACTGGATCTAAAGGCGGAGAGGATTGGTCACGGTGTACGTGCTGAAGAAGATCCAAAGTTAATAGACTATATTATTGAGAACCAGGTTCCGCTAGAAATGTGTATCACTAGCAATCTCCAGACAAAAGTAGTTCCTTCATTGAAAGATCATCCGTTCGATGCGCTCTTTCGGAGCGGGGCAAAAGTTACACTGAACTCGGATGATCCGCCGATGTTCGGTGCAGATATTACCGACGAATTATTTCTTCTTTATAATAAATTAAATTATTCACTCGAGGATTTATTACTTCTAACGAAAAATGCTGTTGAAGTAAGTTTTCTTTCAAATTCAGAAAAGCAAAAATACTATCTCGCAATTGATGATTATTCAGCAACTCTGAAGTGAGGTTTGATTTCTCTCTTCTTGACTGATCCCGCAATCAATCATTTAATTTTTTCGATTCATGAAAAAGACTTGTGCGAAAACTGATATAGATTTATATTACAAACACAAATAATGGCCGTCAATTACATTTCTTGTAATTGAGTTAAAAGGGAATAAGGTGAAAATCCTTAACAGTACCCGCTGCTGTTAGCTTCAATAATAATGTTTACCAACCTTGGTCAATGTTCCGTATGGAATGTGAAGACTGGTAAAAGGAAGCGAGTCAGAAGACCTGCCATTATTTATTAATTCAATGCTTTCGGGTAAAAAGCTAAGGATGGTTTATGTGCCTGAATTTCTAACTTAAATCCTTCTTAATTCTTTACTCAGTTTGTTCGCATTATTTTAAAAAGTGAGTCCAAAGAAAATGATTCCATTCAAACTAATTAGACCTGTAATTCTTTTGTGCGTTCTTTGTTTTTGCGCTTCATGTACAGATAAAAAAAATTCCGACGATGCCACAAAGACAAAGTCCAATTCAAGAAGCATTTACAAAAATCAACTGAAGATTGAATACTCCAAAAGCTTTGATATCGAATATCTGGACAGTGCAAAAGTCATAACTGTGTTTACGCATGAATCCTCCCGTAAAGAATCTTTCCAATATCTTCTTGTTCCGAAAAAAGTTTCAATACCTAAAGGTTATGAAAACGCACAAGTGATAAGGACACCTATCAATTCGGCAATTGTTTTGACATCAATCTATGTCGGATTTCTGGATAAAATAAATTCAATAGATAACATCGTTGCCGTTGATAATTCAAAATATATTTATTCATCCCATGCTAGAGATTTGATTGATCGCGGAAAAATAACCGAAGTGGGTGATTCATACGAACTGAATATTGAAAAAGTTTTCAATCTTAAACCGGATTTGGTATTCACATACGGAATCGGCAATCCTTTTATTGACGGCAATCCGAAATTAATTCAGAATGGAATCCATATTGCATCAGCAACATTTCATCTGGAGAATTCTCCTCTCGCCAGGGCTGAGTGGATAAAATTTGTCGCAGCATTTTTCGATAAAGAAAAAGAAGCGAATGAAGTATTTAACGGCATCGCGGATCACTATAACAAATTAACGGAATTAACAAAAAATATATCTTTTAGACCGACGGTATTTACGGAAGCAATTTTTGGCGGCGTTTGGTACGAACCCGGGGGAAATAGTTATATGTCCAAACTTCTAAATGATGCCGGAGCTGAATATCTGTGGAAGGACAATAAATCATCCGGTAGTTTAAGACTGAATTATGAACAAGTATTTGAAGAAGCTCACGATGCCGATTTTTGGGTGAATGTTCTTTTTTGGACAAAGTTAAGTGACGCATTAAAAAATGATTCGCGCAATTCAATGTTCAAATCTTATAGGAATAAAAATATTTACAACAATAATGCATCATTAAATAAATTTGGTTTTTATGAATATTGGGAAACAGGCATTTTAAATTGTGATCTTGTCTTGAGTGATCTAATCAAAATATTTCATCCGGAACTTTTACCCGAGTATAAATTAAAATATTATAAAAAACTCTTGGATAATTAATGACCCTGCTGAGTAGAAATAAAATCACGTTCACATTTTTCTTGTTATTGCTGGGGATTTTTTTCTTCTTCGATATTCTATTAGGTTCGGTAAGAATTCCAATTATGGACGCATTTAATATTATAACCGGTTCCTCTTCAAGGAATTCAACGTGGGCAACAATTATAACAGCATTTAGAATTCCCAAAGCAATCACTGCCGTTTTAGCAGGAAGCGCTTTGTCGGTAAGCGGATTATTGATGCAAACATTTTTTAGAAACCCGCTGGCGGATCCATTTGTTCTCGGAATTAGTTCCGGCGCAAGTCTTGGAGTTGCGTTGGTGATTTTAACTGCTAATTTCTTGGGCTTAAATCTTTTTTTCTTGAGTAATATTTTTAACAAACTTAGTACTACTGTTGCCGCCGGAATTGGTGCATCGGTTATTTTGGTGTTAATTACATTTATTTCAAAAAAAATAAGCAGCAATATAACTTTGCTAATTTTCGGTTTAATGCTCGGATACATAATTGGTGCTTTTGAGAGCATTCTAAAATATTTTAGTTCGCCGGAAGCTCTGCAAGGATTTGTAATATGGGGAATGGGAAATTTTGGGAATGTAATTTGGAGTGATCTATTAATATTAATCCCTACCATTCTATTCGGTTTAACTATAGCTTTTCTTTTATCAAAATCGCTGAATCTTTTTTTACTTGGTGAAAATTATGCTGTTAGCATGGGGATGAATTTAAAAGTAATAAGATTATTGATAATAGTAATTGTTGGAATTCTTGGCGGAGTTATTACGGCATTTTGCGGTCCCATCGCTTTTATCGGAATAGCAGTCCCTCATATGACAAGAAAAATGATGAATGAATATGATCATAAAATTCTTATTCCCGCTGTAGCGTTGGTTGGCAGCAGTCTTGCGCTTTTTTGTGATATAATTTCGCAATTGATTTGGAATGATCAAACTATTCCGATCAACATTGTAACTTCTCTTGTTGGTGCACCGGTCGTGATGTGGATTATTCTTCAACAGCGAAAAATTAAACACACAATTGCAATGGATTAAAATGCCAGAACCGAATCCAATATTATTTACTAAAAATTTAGCTGTTGGATATAAAGTAAAAAAATCTAATGATTACATTCTTTTAGATGGATTAAATTTATCTGTTGAAAGAGGGGAATTGATCTGTCTACTCGGATCGAACGGATGCGGGAAATCAACATTGTTAAGAACTTTAACGGGTGTACAAAAACCGATTTTAGGCGACATATATATTGAGAACAAATCAATTAAATCATTCGAAAGACCTCAACTCGCTAAAGTTCTTAGTATTGTTTTAACAGAGAACTTAAGTGCAGATGGGATTTCTGTATTTTCTTTAGTTAGCATGGGTCGTTATCCACATAACAATTGGCTCGGTATGTTAACCGAGAACGATTTTAAAATAATCAATCATATACTGGATATAACCGGCTTGACACCATACAAGAGCAAATTATTTACAGAACTAAGTGATGGGTTCAAACAGAAAGTTATGATTGCAAGAGCTTTAGCACAGGACACACCCTTGATTTTATTGGATGAACCAACCGCTTATCTTGATATACCAACAAGAATTGAAATATTGGATCTGATCAAATCCATGACAAGACAATTTAACAAAGCGATAATTTTTTCTTCTCACGATCTTGATCTTGCTTTACAGACGGCTGATGTTATTTGGTTAATCACGAAAGACCAAAGAATTGAAGTTGATGCCCCCGAAGACCTCGTCATTAACGGTCATTTCGAGAAAGCATTCAATAAAAAAGAAGTCAAATTTTATCCTCAAAGAGGAATCTTTAAGATTGACCGAGCAACTGATACAAGAATTAATGTTAAGGGGGATCAACTTGAAGTTATCTGGACTGAACGTGCCCTTGAAAGAATTGGTATCTCTACAGAAGGAGACCAAAAGATAGCTGCAGAAATTCAAATAGAAAAAGTTAACGACAGACTTTTCTGGAATCTTGAAATAAATTCGGAATCACATCAGTTTTCTTCTATCAATGAATTGATAAAATATTTTAAAAAAATGTGAGAGCAAGATTGAATGATTAATTGTTGTTCTAATTGAGCAAATTATCGTAGAGCACATTTCAATGGTAAGATATCCCCCTCAAAGATCACGAGGAAAATTGTTTGTTAAATAATTTAAAGAACTTCGTGTTCGACCACTGACTGGCACCATTTTTAAGCTGCATTCTTAATATCTCGTCTGATATCTCCTCATATCTGTCATCTTTGTGATATCATTTGCCGGTCACTTACTGTACTTATTTTATAATTCTAATATATTCTCAAAGAGCTATCTCGTTAGATTAAAAATTGTGAAGAGTAGAATAATCACTTTTTACGTTGAAGTATCCGAGTCACTTTCAAATTGTCAAAGAGAAGAACCATCAATCCATGAGTTTGTCTTCACAAAATCTAATGGATTCCTTGACAATAAATATTTTGTTTCATGAATATTTAAGGAATGATTTATAAAAGCAGATCTTGAAGAAAGAGTTCACTTTCATAAACTAATGCACAGCTATGTAAGCAATTTGTCGAATGATGAAACTCTAATTATTGTAATAAGAGATCTCATTGGACATGCAAATATTAGTACTACTCAAATTACAGATAAAGTCTTGAGTTGGAGCTCTATTCCGTTTTTTTATAAACTCTAACGTATTCCACTTCCATTCTTTGTGGAAAAATATTATTGTCAATTCCTTGTGTACCACCCCAAGTACCGCCAATTGCAAGATTTAATATCAAATGAAAATCTTTGAAGAAAGGCCAGTATTGCCATCCTTTATTTTCATTGTTAACAACAAAATAAAGTGTGCCGTCAACATAAGTTTTAATTTCATTTGCAGACCATTCTAATATATAATTATGGAATGCCGTCGAACAATCATCAACTTTCATTGTCCCAGTTTTTTGATTTCCGTTTGTCCAGACATATTTGTTACAGTGAGTTGATCCGTGAATAACGCCTTGGTCATACCCTACGTGTTCCATAATATCAATCTCACCGTTATCCGGCCAACTGCCGTTGCCAAGGTTCCATACAGTTGGTAGCATCCAGATTGCAGGCCATGTTCCTTTTCCTGCAGGAAGTTTAGCGCGAATTTCAAATCGCCCGTATGTCCAATCACCACGATTTTTTGTTACAATTCGAGCAGAAGAGTAAAGGCTATTGTTATAGTTATCCAACCTTGCTTCAATAATAAGTTTACCATTTTCAACTCTGGAATTTTCAGATCTATTTGCGAAATACGCTTGAGCTTCATTGTTAACCCAGCCGGGAGCTGCGACATCATAGCCCCATTTCTTTGGATCGGGTAAACCTGTATAATTAAATTCATCAGACCAAACTAAGTTCCATCCAGGAATTTCAGTAGAATCTTTTTCATTAGAAGGTTCGGAGGATTGCGATTTACAACTTGTGGAAAAAAATGTCAGAAAAATTATACTTGAAGATAATATCCTACTATTCATGGAAACCTCATAAAAAAAATAGAAAGAAGAATTGCACGAGAAAATTACATAAATTTTATTCGATTCTACAAGTGGTTGGAAAAATGTGGTATAATAGTGCAAGTAAAAAAGTTAGTCCGAGATATTGATAAATTTTTAGCAACAGTTGTTAAATTTATTTTTTCGTTATTTTGTTCTTAGTTATTAATAAACGTGTGAAAATAAAATTATGCGTTCTATACAGATTCTAACTTTTCTCTTAATATCCTTTGTGGGAATGTCCAATCTCTTTTCACAATCTTCAAGTGAGATTGTGGCTAAAGCAGGTGACGTTACCATTACTAAAAAAGAATACAAAAAACGATATGAGTTTGTACCGCATGTTCGAACAGATAATGCTTTTGATTCAACATCTTTCAAAAAGAATTTCTTACACACACTAATTGCGGAAAAATTATTAGCACAAGCCGCTACTATAGAAGGAATAGATCGATTACAAAATTTCCGTGCAACAATGGAAAATTTGACGAATGTCTATCTCAGAGATGCTTTATATAAAAAAGAAGTTCTTGATAAAATAACTTTACCCGATTCGGCAATTATAAAAGGACGAATCCGGATGAGGAGAAGTGTTCGAACCAAATTCATCTTTTCTCAGGATAAGAAAGAAATTGAAAAAATCTATTCTGAAATTGGATTGGGTGCATCATTCGATTCAATTCTTACAACACGACCGGAAAAGTTAGAGCAGAAAGAAGCCGCTGAAGTTACTTTCGGTACAATGAATGAAAAAATGGAAAATGCAATTTATAAGATTGATGTCGGGCAAATCACTTCTCCTATAGAACTCCGAGAAGGTTGGTACATCTGTAAAATATATTCCATCACGACAAAAATGGAACTGGATGAAAGCGACAAATCAAAAATTGAAAAAGTAATCAAATCGCGAAGTGAAGATAAAATCTACCAGGCATTTCACAAGCAATTTTTTAAGGGAATTGTAATTAATGCAGATCGTCCAAAAGTAGAAAAACTGTATAATGTAATTATGAGCTATCTAAATGAAAATAAAAT
Organism: Ignavibacteriales bacterium; assembly: GCA_026390795.1. Taxonomy (NCBI): domain Bacteria; kingdom Pseudomonadati; phylum Ignavibacteriota; class Ignavibacteria; order Ignavibacteriales; species Ignavibacteriales bacterium. The sequence continues at coordinate 152,042 of JAPLFG010000003.1, read as the reverse complement.
GAGAATTGTTAAGGATAAGGGAGGCAAGTATAAAATCGGCGAAATAGATATTCCTCAAATCAAAAATTCATTTGATTCGAAAGAATTGAATGAAATAATTATCAAATTTCCGAAAGATCCTATCACATTATCTAAGATGTTTGATTATCTGGCGTTTCAAGATTTTGAATTTTACTCGATTGATTCAGCTCAAATTAAAAACCGCTTGAATTCTTACATCAGTTCTTATATTCAAAACGAAATGCTCGCGCGGGAAGCAAAAAAACGCGGATACGATAAATTACCTGAAGTCGCTTCTGAATTGAAAATGTGGAGAGAATATTACCTGGCTCATGAGATGATGAAAAAGGTTTATAAAGATATATCAGTAACCGATGATGAAGCTTACAATTTTTTTGTGAAAGCAAATCAGGTAATTCTGCAACCGGACGAATTTAATATTGCTGAGATTAACACAAATGATCTGAGCACTATCGAAACAGTACTAAACGAATTAGATATGGGGATAGACTTCAAATTCCTGGCAAAAAAATATGCATCGAACGATTCTTTAAAAGCTCAGGAAGGCATATCGGGATTTTTTAAGGAATCCGAAAAAGGTGAAATAGGAAAAGCAGTTTCCCGGATGAAAATTGGAGAAATATATGGACCAATTAAATCTCCAGAGGGATACTCGCTCATCAAATTATTAGAAAAAAGAGAAGGCAAAAAAGAGAAAGTAGCAACATTCGAGGAAGCCAAAGAAGACGTAAAAAATATTTTGAAAACCGAGAAGATGTATCAGAACCTCGATGAAACTACAGCAAAGCTTGCGGCATCATACGGAGTAAAGATTAACGACGCAGCATTGAACTCGATAAAAGTCTCTTCCATTAATATGATTGTTCTGCGGAGATTTGGTTTTGGTGGTCAACTTCTGGCTGTACCATTCACACCAAACTTCTCAAGCTGGTTCAAAAAATTTGAGCAATTGAAAAAAAAGAATATTCTATAATTCAAATCTTATGTTGAAAATTAAGACCAATATTAAAAGATTTTATATTTCAATTGCAGCAATTACTTTTCTTGTAATTACTGTATTGGTAGTTATGTTTTTGTACAGCGATTATTTCAAGGTAAGTAATGGAGAAGTCAAGAAAATATATTTCGTTGATAATATTTCTCAAAGTCATAAACTGATAATAGCTCACTTTAACGAATTGAATAAAGGGAAAATTGAGGTTATACCTATTGATCTACCATTCGAGAAATTCAGTACAAATGAAAGGAAAGAACTTCTTATCCGTTATCTTAGAAGCGGCAGCGATCGCTTGGATCTCTTTTCGGTTGATCAAATCTGGGTGCCGCGTTTTGCAAAATGGACTGAACCGTTAAGCAAATATTTTCCGGAATCACAGCGGAAACTGATAGTCGATCAGGCAATGAAAACATGTTATTATGAAAATGAACTTGTGGCAATGCCTTTATATTTCGATATTGGAATTTTGTATTACAACAGCTTGCTTCTCAAAAAACTTCCGGATTATAATGCAGTTAGGAACGAACTTGATAATTTTATAACATGGGATAGATTCATTACAATTGGTCAAAAGTTAAAATCTTATGGACATCCTATTTATGTCTATCCGGCAGATGATTATGAAGGATTAATGTGCAGTTTTGTTGAGATGCTGGAATCCCAGAATGAAAAATTGTTCGTCAACGACACTGTTAGCTTGAATACGAAGGCAGCTGAAAACGCACTTCAACTTTTGGTTGACCTTGAAAAAACTTATAAACTTTCGCCAAAAGAAATTACAGACTTTCGTGAAACAGAGAGCTATTTTCATTTCGTGAATAATCAGGATGTTTTTCTAAGAGGGTGGCCGGGATTTTATGAATGGTACAGAAAAAATGTGAAGAATCAGGATGTTTCGAATATCTATGAAAAAGCGCCGATGCCTCATTTTAAGGAAGGTAGACCGGCAAGTATTATCGGTGGCTGGAATTTGATGATGTCTAAATATTCGACAAAGAAAAACGAAGTGATAGAGTTTGTAAAATTTCTGTTAAGTAATGAAGAGCAGAAAATATTCTACGAAGTTGGCGGATACTTGCCAATTCGAAAAACCATGTATTCGGATACTGTATTTCTAGAAACTCATTCGGAATTGAAATTTTACAATAAAATTCTAAAGAGCGGCGTTCACAGACCATTTTCTGAGAAGTATACGAAATGTTCCGATATAATTGCATCATACTTAAATTTAGCAATCCAAAACAAAATTGGTGTGAAGGAAGCGCTTGGTAAAGCCCAGCGAATTATTAACTCCGGTGATGTATTCATAAAATAATAGTTAAATGAAAAACCAATTATTTGAAAATCTTAAAAAATATCACTTTGAGTTTAGGCACTTAACCGTGCTTTTTATAGGACTGATAATTTTTCAGCTTGTTCTCGCCTATGTGCATAAAGCATCACTTCATAACTTTGTTGAGAACACACAGGAGTGGTTTCAAAAACATTCCGCAGAGAGATTTGCAAATCTGAGTACTACAACACTCGAACTTTTATTGGAAACCTCGAAGTTAAACACACCTGTAGATGAAACAGATAAACGCAGGATTATTCAATTCTTTGACATTATCCTAAATCAGCAAGTCCTTCAGCAAAATGTTGAAGAGATTTGTCTGCTTGTAAATGATGGTAAAAAAGTTCGTGCGATTGACGACGGGCGCGTTCTATTTTCGTTTATCTTCAATCAGAAGATCGATTTACCTGATGCGACAAATCGCCACAGACAGGCTATTAAGCTATATGACAGCGTTAAAACTGAACTCATCAAGAGTGAACAAATAATTAATATATTAAGTGATAAGCAAACTTATCACATATTTGTTCCCTTTGTTCCCAGCGGCGAATTTATTGGCGCACTTTATATGCGTAATACTGCCGATGTTTCCTTCATACAGCGCGAAATTGTTTCTAACTATGAAGAGACATCTTTAATTTATTCGGCGCTTTTTCTTCTCGGCTTATTAACCATGTATTATATCTCAACTTATACTGTAAAAGAGCGAGACGAAACTCAAAAATTATTATTGGAAGAACATGAAAATAGAATTAAACAGGTGATTGAACATGAGAAAGAAGCTATGTTCACAAAACGTATCTATCATACACACCATAAAGCCGAAAAGGTAATGGGTTTTATTAAAGATGATCTCAGAATGCTCTCGCCTGAAAATATTAACGAAATTCAGTATCGAGTTTCCCGTTACTCCAATTTTATTTCTCGAGTAATTTATGATATGAAATGGTACGATCCACCGGTTCAAACAATTCGAAATTCGTCATTCAGAACAGACCTGAATGAAGTAATCCATTTCATTGTAGAAAATATTTTTAACAGGACAGCTAGAAAATCGGGTGCATTTGAAATTAACCTGAATCTGGATAAAAGAATTCCACCGCTCGGTATAAATGAATTTGTTGTTTGGGAGGTAATCGAACCACTACTTCAAAATAGCATTGATCATGGAGGCGACGTTGAGTTGATTATTCATGTAGAAACAAAGTATGATCCGCAAACCAACTCTTCAGCTCTTCTAATTTCCGATAACGGTCCAGGAATTCTTCCGGAGCTTATGGAGCAGGATGAATTTGGCATCAAAAAATTATTTCTTGAAAACGTTTCAACAAAAACAACAGGACAATCATCCGGATATGGTTGTTATATTGCCTATGAAATTTCTAAACAAAGATGCGGCTGGAGTATTGACGTTGAAAACCTTGAAAACTTTGGATGCAAATTCACAATTGGAATTCCACACTAAGTTTTATTGGAGAAGAAAATAATGCCTGATAATCAAATAAAAGTTCTGTTGATTGAGGATGAAGACTTTGATGTACGAAGAGTTGAAAATACAATCAAACCCTTTGAGAATAGAATTAAAATAATGGATGTAGTCTCTGATGGTCGTTCTGCTATTGAACTGCTTGAATTAAAAAAAAATTTTTATGATGTAGTAATTATGGATTTTCAAATAGCAGGAGGATTGCGCGGAGCTCATCTTATAAAAAAAATAAAGGATTGTGATTCAGCCCTTCAAATTATTGTTATAACAAAGATGACCACTAATATTACTGATTATGAATTTGCAAATAATCTAATTGAAGCGGGTGCATTCTGGTACTGTACGAAATATCCCGGAGATATTGAACAATATATTTATCAGCCCACAGATTTTATAATGAGCATTATCAATGCTTATGAGAGAAAAAAGCTTATCAAGGAAAAACAGAAATCAAATCAAAAACTTCATAAAAATGTTGAAGATATACTTTCAAGCAAGAAAATAATCGGTGTTTCTTCCTCTATAAAGGAATTAAACGGACAGATTGCAAAATATTCAAATAGTAATGCTCCAATTTTAATTACCGGATCTTCAGGAACCGGAAAAGAATTGGTAGCTTACAATATACATTACCTTAGTCCTCGTAAATATGAAAATTTTGTTCCAATCAATTGTGGAGGTATTCCCGATCAGTTAATTGAAAGCGAATTGTTCGGTTACGAGAAAGGAGCATTTACAGGTGCGGAAAAAAGTAAACCCGGACTTTTTGAGATGGCTAATCACGGTACGATTTTTCTTGATGAAATTTCCGAATTGCCGCTATCCGCTCAGGTAAAACTCTTGCGGGTTCTACAGGAAGGAGAGGTTGAGAAAATTGGGCGTACTGAAAAAATAAAAGTTGATGTCCGAGTGATTTCTGCAACAAATAGAAATCTTGAAGATGAAGTTCGCGATAAAAAATTCCGAGAGGATCTATTCTATAGGTTGAATGTTGTGCCTATTCATGTACCGTCATTACGTGAAAGGAAAGAAGATATCCATTATTTGGTAGACTATTTCATGAATGAGTATTCTGTTGATATGGGTAAAGAGATGCCAGTCATATCAGAAGAAGCAATGAAACTTCTTATAAATTTTGAATGGCAAGGAAATGTGCGCGAATTAAAGAACCTGATTCAGCGTTTACTCTTCTATGATGAAAAAATTGTAACTACTCAATTAATTCAAACTGCATTGGGTAAACGTACATCTCTCAATGAAAATCACTTTACTAATGACGGAATGAATTTCAATCTGCCTGAAGGACTTCAGCCGCTGAAACATATGGAGAAGATTTTCAGAGAAAAATATTTCAAGTATATTCGATTACAATCGGAGTCTGATGCCGATGCAGCCAAAAAACTTGGACTCGCTCCGCCCAACTATTATAGAATGTGTAAAGAGCTTAAATTGAAATAACCGTAAAAATTATATCACTAAACTTTTTTATAGATAGAGCATATCTGGGTACGTTATTAAAATCATAACGGACCATTATCAATCTAATAAGTAATTTTAATATAGAACTTCATATTATTCTTATACTTTCCAATTTCGCACAAATTTCAATTTATTTCCTGGTACCCTTTTTGAAAAATAAGTTTGTCATCTTTATCCCCAAAAGGATTTTATGCGGCGATCAATAATTACAATCATTGTTATTCTCTTACGACTGATTTTAATCGGTAGTGGAATTACATTGGCACAAACAGCCACATTGGAACCAACTTTGAGTTTAGTGGATATGGAAGGCGGTGTTCATGGCACAAATGATTTATTCATTCCGTTTCAAAATGGATTTCCGGTTCCGACTTTCGAAAAACAATCAAGGACCATGATCAATCTTGCCGGTGACTGGAAGAAACAAAGATTTGCTGCAAATGATAATATTTCTATGGCGAAGCGTGATGCTGCCGGTTTGGCTAACATTGTAACTGAAGCCGCAAACCGCCAACTTTCAAATTACGACGATTCATCATGGGAAATAAAAACACTTCCGGGTGTAGAAAACAAGATGAATATATTTCCGAAACCTCCAGAATTTTATACAGACGGAATCTGGTATAGAAAGACATTTAATGTTGATACTGCAAATGCAGGTAAATTTATAAAACTGATTTTTTATTCGGTGAATTACATCTGCGATGTCTGGATTAATGATCAATATATTGGTTATCATGAAGGCGGTTATACTCCATTTGCATTTGATGTGTCATCTGTACTCAATTATGGCGGGACAAATACGATTGCTGTACGTGTAGATAATATCGCGTGGAACACACGTAATGACATTGTCCCATATACACAATGCGATTGGTTCAACTATTCCGGAATTATTCATGATGTTTATCTTGAAATCGCTGATCCAATTTCAATTCTAAGGACAAATATTGTCCCGAAAGATCTTGATGGAAATATTGTGACTACTGTTATTCTTAATAACAAAGGAACTGCTAAAAATGTTTATGTGAATTTCAAGGTTTATGAAGCGACTGTAAATGAAAATAATATTAAATCTGAATTTGCCAAAGATATCATTGGGAACGAAATTGCTTTGAATGGAATAGCCAGTTCACTTACAAAACTTAATGAGAATGGTGCCACAGTTGTACGTTTCTATCATCAGCTTCTAAATCCAAAGTTATGGTCAATGAAATCACCAAACCTTTACGTAATGAAGGTTACACTTACAAATAGTTCTACTGATACGACAGTGATTGATGAATATTACACCCAATTTGGAATAAGAACAGTTGGAACCAATCAAGGTAAATTTACGCTTAATGACAAAGTAATGTTCCTACCCGGAGTTGCCCGCCATGAAGAGCATCCGCTTTATGGAAGAAGTGTTCCAAAGGAAATCATTTTTTCTGATCTTAATACAATAAAAGGATTGAACGCTATCTATCTTCGCACTGCACATTATCCTAACCATCCTTATACTTATCTGATTGCAGACAGAGTAGGCCTTGCAGTAATGGAAGAGATACCAGTGTGGCAATTCGATACACCGGAATCTTTCAGTATTCAAAACAATTTGCGCCACATTCATCAGCAGATGTTCAGAGAAATGGTCTTCAAAGATTATAACAGACCATCTGTAATAATGTGGAGTACATCGAATGAATGTAAGGAAGAAACCGGAAGATTGGTTTATAATAATGCAATTAATTATGATCACGAAACATTTTATAATGACGGAAGATTACTTACTCAATCGGCTGCTGCCGACAGGCCGGGACCAAGCGATCCCACAATGCTGCCTCTAGATGTTGCCGGATGGACACTCTATTATGGTATCTTCTACCCACAAGGTGGAGGTGGAAGTTACTTTGGTCCAACTTATTCATTTTTGAATAATGCGAAGATTGCTAATCCGAATAAACCATTAATTGCAACTGAATTTGGTTACTGGTCATCGGAAAACGGATCATCAACTGCGGAACAGTCAAATGTATTGACGCAGACTTTCAATGCATTCAAACTTCATGCTCCTTATGATATTAATGGCAATCCAATTCCAAGCGGATTTCTTATGGGAACAACCTGGTGGTGTGCGTTTGATTGGTACCAGTACAAGTCGAACGGTTATCAAACGATGGGTTTGATCTCGATGGATCGTTTAACCGAAAAACCGGTTGCGGCAAATTTAAGAAGTACATACCTTCCGTATGCAACTAAAGATGGTTTGATTGTAAGTGTTGAAGAAAACCAAACAGAAAGACTACCTACTGAATTTTGTTTGGAACAGAACTACCCTAATCCATTTAATCCCAGTACTGTTATCAGTTATCAGTTGGCATCAGATAGTTATGTTACGCTAATCGTTTACGATCTCCTCGGAAGAAAAGTTGCTACACTTGTTGATGCTAAACAATCGGCTGGGAATTATAATTCTCAATTCTCAATTCTTAATTCTCAATTATCCAGCAATGTATATTTCTATAGATTACAAGCCGGTAAATTTGTTTCTACAAAGAAAATGGTTTTTATTAAATGATATTCAACAACAATTGTTGAATTCTTTCTAATTCAGGTAGAGAAAAAATGTCCCTTTCACATATCAGAAATTTTTTCATAATTAATTTTTCATTGGCAACTTTTCTATTTGCACAAATTCCAATTCCGGCTACTGGTTGTTATCATGCAGCATTTACCGGGGACAATAGCCAGCAGCAATTTGAGACTTTGGCGAAAAAAAATATTGCTATCGAAATGTTTTTCATGGGATGGCCTTTAAATCCTTCATTACCCGATTTCCCAATAACGAAGTGTAATGAGATCAGTAGTAACGGGGCAGTACCTCATATAACATGGATGTGTCAAGTGAGCGGTTTTCCATATCCTCTTGATGGAATAATAGAAGGGAATTACGATAGTTATATAAGAGGTTATGCCGATCAGGTGAGAAATTGGGGAAAGCCACTCTTCATTCGTCTTGGTCACGAGATGAACGGAGATTGGTATACCTACGGTGGCGCCAAAAACGGGAGCGGAACATTAAACGGTTTCGGAGATCCAGGCAAAGCGGATGGTCCTGAAAGATTTATTGCTGCATACAAACGTGTTCATGATCTATTTAAAAGCGAAGGTGTTACAAATGTTGCCTGGATTTGGTGCCCTAATAATGGAAGTGCACCCAATGCCGCATGGAATGAGCCTGAAGAATATTATCCCGGCGATGATTACGTTGATTGGATTGGCTTTGATGGATATAATTTTGGTAAATCACAAACATGGTCGAACTGGGTACAATTCAAGGATATCTATACGGCGCTCTACAATAAGTTTGATAGTTATAAAAAACCATTGATGATTGGAGAATTTGCTTCAGTAGAAGGAAGCGGAACGGCAGATAAAGCAGAGTGGATTAAACAAGCATACTATCTGAATCTAAGATTCAATTTTCCTCATATCAAAGCTGTTACATGGTTTCATGTTGCAAAAACGGAAGGAACGGTTTGGACTGATTGGCGAATCAACTCATCAGATGCCGCACTTAAAGCCTATCAAGATTACATTGCTGACCCGTATTTCTTATCCACTATATCAGCAACTAATGTTGATGAAGATAATCAATTACCAACAGAATTTATCCTTAAACAAAATTATCCCAATCCATTCAATCCAAGTACAAATGTTCAATATTCTATTTCAGAGCCAAGTCATGTAACATTGAAAATTTATGATCTACTCGGAAGGGAAGTAATGCAACTTGTAAACAAGTACCAAGACCCAGGAAATTACACCGTTAATTTTAATGCATCTAAACTGTCAACTGGAATTTATATCTATACACTTTCATCTGGAATCCATTCTAAAAGTAAAAAGTTAATGCTGCTTAAATAGACTTATTAGATTAATAACCACGGATTATCAAATTAATAATTGATCATTCAAATCATCTCTAATATCATAACAATTCAGAAGAAATTCTCAATTCATTAACGGTACTATTTTTGTTTAATGAATATTTATGAATAACCCCATTAGCATTTACGATAATCTAATAATTCTAATTTACTTTGTTGCCGTTCTTGGGATTGGACTATACTTGCGCAATAGAGATAAAAACTTAACAGACTATTTTTTAGCAGGTAGAAATCTAAGTTGGTTTGTAGTTGGTATATCACTTTTTGCAACTAACATTTCAAGTGAACATTTAATAGGACTGGCAGGGCAGGGTGCATCACGAGGATTGGCAGTAGCTCAATTTGAGCTGATTGCGATTTTTCTTTTAATACTTCTTGGATGGTTCATTGCACCTATTTATAAAAGAGCAGGTATTCTTACTACACCAGAATTTTTAGAAAAAAGATTTGATGCTTCTAGCAGAAAACTTTTCTCTGGACTTTCAATCCTTACTTACTTTATAACCAAGTTATTAGTAACACTATTTGCAAGCGGAATTCTTTTCAACAAAATATTCGGACTAAGCTTTTTTTCCTCTGCTGTTATTATTGTTCTTCTTACAGGAATCTATTCTTTAGTCGGCGGTTTCTCTGCTGTTGTACGTACTCAAGTATTTCAAGGAATTGTTTTGATCGTGGGCGCATTTGTATTAACAATATTTAGTTTTTACGAAGTTGGTGGACTTGCAGGACTACGCGAAAGACTGCCAAGCGAACATTTTCAAATGTTCAAACCAATGAGCGATCCCGACTTCCCATGGACCGGGATTATTTTTGGTGCTCCAATAATTGCTTTCTGGTATTGGTGTGCAGATCAATACATAGTGCAACGAGTTCTGGGTGCAAAAAGTATTAATGATGCTCGTACCGGAACAATTGTAGCTTCATTTCTAAAGATTTTACCAATCTTTATACTAGTTATGCCCGGTTTAATTGCTTTTGCACTCTATCCTGATATAAAAGGAGACGAAGCTTATCCACAGCTCCTAGCAAGTAATATTCTACCTATTGGAATTAAGGGACTGGTCATAGCGGGTTTTTTATCTGCAGTTATGTCCTCTCTGTCAGCGGCCTTTAATAGCATAGCTGCACTCTACACAATTGATTTTTATAAGCCAAAACATCCTGAGGCATCGGACAGAACTTTAGTATTGGTAGGAAGAATGGCAACCATTACAACTGTAGGTGTATTAATTCTGCTCGTTCCGTTTGTCAAGATTGTCAATTCGCATATTTACATTTTTTTACAAAGCACTCAAGCGTTTATTAGTGCACCAATTACAGCCGTATTTATATTAGGATTGACACTAAAGAAAATCAACGCTAAGAGTGCTTTTATCTCACTAATTGCGGGTGAATTTCTTGGTGTTTCCAGATTTTTAATTGAATTTTTGAATAAGTCGGAGATGATCAGTAATCCGTTTTTAGTCGCCTATGCGCAAATAAATTACTTACACTTTACAATATTTTTATTCTTAGCAACCTCGTTATTCTTAATCTCCCTCAGTTATATCTTCAATCAAGGTGAAGAATTAAATTCCTCAAAAATCAATTTTCTTTTTGGTCACAAATATAATGCTATGGAAGTGACTCGCGGTGTAGCAATTATTCCTCATGCAAGAGTTAATATAGTTCTATCAGGTTTGATAATAATCTTGACGCTGAGTTTGTGGTATCTTTTTGTATAAAATAATAAACACTCTCAATAAGTAGTTCTAAATAAATAAATGAGGCACCTAACAAAAGGAGAAGTACTATGAAAAAACTTCTAACACTCGTTTTATTTCTGCTCATCGTTGGATCATCATACGCTCAAAAGTATGTTTTTCAACCATGTGATAATTCGGTTTCAAGCGGCTGGTGGGACCAAGACCCTACACATTTTTACAATAATCAAGGTTCAGCAGTAGCCAAAATGGATTTATCCGATTACACTGCTGATAAGAAAAACGGCACTGCATCATTAAAAGTTGATTACAACGTTGGTGCCGGTGACGGATGGGGCGGATACTGTGTGCGCGTAGTTGTTAAACCAACGGCGCAAATTTATAACCTATCTACTGCCACAAAATTTACATTCTGGTACAAAGTTCTTACACCTATTGTTCTTTCTACACCAGGTGCAACCTATATGGAATTTAAGTTGTGCGATATTCAGGACGGTAAAGAAGACCGGTTTCTTCGTCAACTACCGATCGATTTGGCTGATGCTTCAGGTACCTGGAAGCAGGCTACGGTCGATTTGAATTTTGGTACAGACCCGACTTTATCATGGTCACCTCAGGAACAGAGTGGTGATGGCGAATTACAACTTGATAAAATCAATGGCATGGAGATGTCAGTAGTTTACATCGTTCCTGGCGGTCCAACAAATAGTCCAACTGCAGCCGGTTCTATTCTTTTTGATGATTTTGCAGTTACTGGCGACGCTTATGCCCCACCAATCCTATCGTTTGCTAATATGGCTTCTCAATTTGGGCTCGACGATATGGGTTGGGCTGGTGACGGTAAAGGTGCATTAACTTTATCAGATGAAGCAACAGATAAAGTTGAAGGCACCGCCGGTTCATTAAAATTTGATTACACCTGTTTTGCATCACAGGATTGGGGCGGCTTTGTTGCATTCGATATTCCTGTAACAGCCCCGGAAAAATTTGTTGAGAGAACTTACTTATCATTATTTATAAAAAATTTGAAAGCTGTAACTACTACTGTTCCCAAAAGAGCTGTTATGAGAATATTTCTTTTTGAAAAGAGTAATGGAACGGATGAAGAACAATGGATTACCAAAGTTCCTATCGATTTAACTCAAGTTTCTGATTGGACAAGATATGATTTACCATTAAAACAGATGACTTATAGTACTGATGGTGATCAGTATCCACCAACAGGTGGATGGGGTTTAAATCCGAACGGCGCTAAGGGAGACCAAACTTTCAATCCAGATAAGATGACAAAAATCAGAATTGAAGTCTTAGGGGTTGGAGTTGGACCTGATGCAGGAGTAAAAGGGGAAAAACTAATTGGAACGATGTTGCTCGGAATGATGCAACAATCCGGTTTCCAAATATTTGATATAGTTGCTCCTCTTGCACCTTCTGTTGCAATTGTCCCGGGTACTTTTTCAAATCTTGTAACATGGACTGATTTAACCGATGAAACGACAGAAAAATATAATGTTTATGCTAGCAAATCTTTCATCACTAATATTAATGCGCCCGGAGTTGAGGTTGTTGCATTTGATGTACCGAGAGGGACACAGGTAATTGAGCATCTTTTGAGATCTCCAAAGACCGACAGAAGCAGCACAGTTTATTATGCAGTTAATGCGGTTGATAAAGCAGGTAACATCGGTGCGGTTTCAAGCACAAGTTCTGTGGAAAATATGGCCAAAGGCATTCCTACAATACCAATCCTAACGGTTCCGAATTGGACTGCTGACGGCGATTTGAAAGAATGGACTAACTCCGGTGTTACGCCATTCAAATTATTCCCCGAGAATGGTTCAGCACATATAATGACAGGATTTACAGTTACGAATAATGCAGATTGTTCTGCAGATATGTATTTAGCGATGGACAATACATACCTCTATTTCGCAGCTAATGTTAATGACGATATTGTTTATGCCGATGATAATCAATATATGTCTACCGGTTATAATTGGGCGCTGGATGCTGTTGATATAGAAATTGGTCTATATAATCAGGAAGCTAAACAACATACCTCATATAAACATGGAACAAAACCAGATTACCATTTTAGATTTAATAAAGTAAGAGCCCGTAGCGATGAAACCGGAAAAGATTCACTGTTATTACCGGGTGTAAACTATTATTGGCAGGAAAAATTCCCCTCAGGTTATGTTGTTGAAGCAAGACTTAAAATAAGCGATATAGCAGCATTAAGAAGATCACCGGCAGGCACTCTGGATTCAATCTATGTTAAAGAGGGTTACAAGATTCCGCTCGATTTTGTTGTAGGTGATAATGACGGTAAAAATGGTACAGATTTAGCCGGTAATCGCGAAGGTCAAATAAGCTGGTCACCTTTTAATAATGATAACGGATGGAATAATCCTTCAAAACTAATGTACACTTGGCTAGGAAATTCGGACCAAATTACAACAGACATAGAAGTAGAATTGCCATTTAGTTATTCATTGGACCAGAACTACCCAAATCCTTTCAATCCAACAACACAGATTAAATACTCTATCGCAAAGGCTGGTATCGTAACTTTAAAAATTTACGATATTCTTGGTCGTCAGGTTGCAGATCTGGTAAACAAATATCAGGATGCAGGTAAATATTCAATTGACTTCAACGCATCACGTCTCGCTTCTGGAGTTTATGTTTACAGAATTGAAAGCAGCTCATTTACAAGTGTTAAAAAGATGATGTTGATTAAGTAATCAAAGTCAATTTTGGGGCACCAGAATCTATGGTGCCCCATTTGTTCTATAACTTAAATTTTTCAAGGGATAGATTATGTGCAGGATTAATATAATGGAGAGAATCAAGTTGTCGGGAAGTGTATTACAACTGAGCTTTGTACTGTTGTTATTTGCTTCTTCATTTATTAATGCGGGTACTACTGGAAAGCTTGCAGGCAAAGTGATTGATTCCGAGACCAAAGAACCGGTAATTGGTGCAACGGTTCTTATCAACGGCACAAACTATGGTGCAGTGGCGGACCTCGATGGATATTATTATATCAACAACATTTCGCCCGGTGTCTACACAGTCGTTGTTTCATCGATAGGTTATCACAAAGTTACCATTCAAAAAATTTCAATAAGAATTGATCAGACTACTCGTCTAGATGTTGATCTAACACCCGCATCAATCAATCTTGGTGAAATTGTTATTCAGGCAAAACAACCAATGGTCACAAAAGATTTAACTTCATCAACAGCAATCGTTTCAGCAGAAGAAATAAAATTGATGCCAGTCGAAAATTTGAATCAAGTTGTAAACCTCCAAGCCGGCGTTGTAAACGGTCACTTTAGAGGAGGACGTTCCGGTGAAGTTTCTTATCTGGTTGATGGTGTAACAGTAACTGATGTTTTCAACGGCGGTATGTCGGTAGAAGTTGAAAACTCCTCTATTCGAGAGATGGAAGTTATAAGCGGTACATTTAATGCCGAGTATGGTCAGGCTATGGCCGGCATTGTCAATATTGTTACGAAGGATGGTGCCTCAAAATACGAAGGATCTGCTTCGGCTTATGTGGGCAACTACTTTACAACTCACACAGACATCTTTCAAAATGTAAATAAACCTAATCTAAATGGTCCAAGAGATTTTCAATTAACCTTGAGTGGACCGACACAAGTCTTAAATAATTTGACATTCTTTCTTACGGGCAGATATTATCATGACGATGGTTATGAGTATGGACAAAGATATTATAATGTTTATGATGATAGACCGACTTTTCCAATAGCAGGGAATAATACTGTATGGATTGATCATGGTACAGGCGATAGCGCTTTTGTTCCAATGAATCCATACGAAAAAAAATCTTTTAACGGAAAATTGACTTATAATTTTAACAGATGGAAATTCAGTTATAGTATTTTTTGGGATGATAACTGGAGTAAGGGATACAACCATGCTTACAAATGGACTCCCGATGCAATAAAAAATAATTATCGCACAAATACAATTCATAGTTTCCAAATTTCATGGTTACCATCTCAAAGTACATACGCAACATTAAAGCTCTCATCGAACAATCATAAGTTCTGGGGCTATTTATATGAAGATGAATACGATCCTCGTTACGTTGAACCCAATCAGGGTACACCAATTACGGGTTATACATTTAATCAAGGCGGTAATGAGAGTGATAGATACAATAGATATACACAAAGCTACATTGGACAGATTTCATTGGAATCGCAGTTGACTAAAGAGCATAAAGTTAAGTTTGGTGCAGAAGCAAGACTTCATACAATCTTTAATAGTTGGAAAACAATACGGAATATGACAGAAGGACAAATTGACTCTACCGGTAATGCAATTTTTACCCTAGGTTATAGTAATCCTGACACAAAATATAATCAGAGTTACACAAGATACCCATTCGAAATCTCAGCATTCATTCAGGATAAAATGGAATATGATATAATGATTATTAATGCCGGCGTCAGATTCGATTATTTCAGTTCAAACACAGACTTACCGGTTGACTTACGCAATCCGTTGAATAATCAAAATTTTGCCAATGCCTTTGTGAAGAGAGATGCACAATCAGAATATCAGATAAGTCCTCGTCTCGGAGTTTCATTCCCGATGTCTGATAGAGGAGCAATTCATTTTTCATACGGGCATTTTTTCCAGATTCCGAGTTTTGAAAACTTATATAGTAATTATGCTTATTTAATTGATCAAACTTCATCTCTTTCTTCCAGTGTCGGAAATCCGGAATTGAAATCCCAGAAAACTGTGAAGTATGAATTAGGGCTTCAACAAGTAATCTTTCCGGAAGTCTCCGTTGATGTATCTCTTTACTACAGCGATATTCGAAATCTGCTTGGTATGCAAATTCTTACAACATACGAAGGATTTACATATGCACGATTCATTAATAGAGATTATGGCAATGTTAAAGGAGTAATCATAACTCTAGATAAAAGATTTGCGGATTTCTTTAGTGCCAAGATAGATTATACATATCAGGTAGCATCTGGAAATGCATCGGATCCGATGGTTGAATTCTATAATAATCAAGCTAATCCTCCGGTTGAATCAAACAAAAAAGTGGTTCCACTGGATTGGGATCAGACACATACAGTTAATGCAACTGTAACTATCGGAGATCCATCGGATTGGACTGCAGGAATAATATTCAGTTATGGTTCAGGTGCGCCATATACAGAAGATCCCAGATATTCTCAAGGATTACGTTTTGAAAATAATGGAAGAAAACCGAATACAATGAATGTTGACCTAAGAGCAAATAAACAGTTCAAGATTTTTGGTTTTGATGTAAGCGCATTTGTACTTGTTTATAATCTGTTCGATATCAAAAATGAATATGGAGTATCAAGTACGACTGGTAGAGCAGGAGTAGATCTCAATACGAAATTTGCAGCACCAATTATCGGAAGAAATACTATTGAGCAGTATTTAAAAAATCCGGGAGACTACTCTTCGCCAAGAAGAATCAACATCGGTTTCAATGTTAATTTCTAATCCTATGCACTGAGCTATTTTTAGAAAATGGAGTTTAGAATGAAAAGAAATATTTTATGGTTGTCCGTATTCTTTCTTGTGGCGGATATCTCCTTGGCTCAAACCCAGGAACAGATATTGAAATATCGTGCAGAGCCATATGGAGACAAAACTTATAGAAAAAAAGGTGTGATGGATGGAAACCTTGTTCGTACTCTTTTCTCAAACGACGGGCAGGTAGGTACATGGCCGGATAGACCTTCAGGTGAATGGCCGAAAGGAACTGGAGAAATGTATCTTGACGGATGTACACCAGTAATTTCCTCTGCAATACTCGCCCCCGGTAATAAACAAATTGTTCATCCTGCACAAACATCATATAGAGAAGAAGTTGATTTTGATCCAGTAACCGGCGACTTATGGGTTATGGAGCCGATTCCAGGTTATGCAAGATCAGGATCGGAACAACCTGCTATGAGTACAAGACCATTATCCTGGCCGGAACAGTGGCCACGCTCACTTCCAAATGTGGATGCTAATTGGGATGGATATTGGTTTGGATATTTTGGTCGTGGTGTTATGAATGCTGATCTTGAAGTTTTCTATACGATGGACGATTCGAAGGACAAAGAATTTAACCGTGTCCCATATTCATATTTTCCACTTGCATCAGACCACAACAGAGGCGGTTTAGGATTGAGAACCGAAGTTCGCGGATTCCAGTGGTCACATGTACTTGCCGAAGATATTATCTTTTTCCATTATGATATTGTTAATCTCTCGGATGTATCGTTAGATACAACTTACTTTGGATTTTATTGTGATACAGGTGTTGGAGGTGTAAATGACAACGGAGATGACGACGCTTCTTATAATACAAAACTTGATCTTGCATACGCATTCGATCATGATGGAAAATCTCCGGATTTTGTGGGAAAAACCGGATACGTCGGTTATGCATTTTTAGAAAGTCCCGGTAACGCTACCGATGGAATTGACAATGATGAAGATGGATTAGTAGATGAGAGTCGTGATAACGGTATAGATGATAACCACAACTGGGTTCCATTCACAGATTCTAACCACAATGGTAAATGGGATCCGGGAGAACCTTTAAATGATGATCTTGGAAAAGACGGAGTGGGTCCAGATGATCCTCAATACAACGGACCGGATGATGGTGAGGGGGATGGTAAACCAACTGATGGCGAATCAAATTTTGATAGAACGGATAAAGATGAATCTGATCAAATCGGTTTGACAAGTTTGGTAATAGAAAGATTATCTAACAAAGGACCAAACGCTATATGGCCAAAGAATGATGAAGTGATCTGGAGAAAAATGAATTACAATAGTTTTGATACATCATTAACAAATTCTAACATCCAAATTCTGTTTGGTTCAGGCCCTTTTCCATTAAAGATATACAAGCGCGAACGATTTTCTGTAGCATTAGTATTTGGTGTTGATTATGATGATATGGTATTTAACAAAGAGACAGTTCAATCAATCTATAATGCGAATTATAATTTCTCTCAGCCGCCTTTGAAACCTACTTTAACTGCAATTGCAGGGAATAAAAAAGTATTTCTTTATTGGAATGATTACGCCGAAAAGTCTTTTGATCGATTTTTGCGAAGAAAAGATTTTGAAGGCTACTTGCTTTATAGAAGTCAGGAGCCTGAGTTTAATGATATTAAATTGATTACTGACTCCAAGGGTGAACCTAAGTATTGGAAACCTATCGCACAGTTTGATATGAAAGATGGTATTAAAGGACCTGACCCTATTGGAATTAACGGCGCTCATTTTTGGAGGGGGAATGAGACTGGTCTTCAACATTCTTTTGTTGATTCAACCGTTACTAATGGAAGTACATATTATTATGCATTAGTTGCTTATGACCAGGGGGATCCAGCTTATGGTACAAAAGGATTGATTCCCAGTGAGACAACTAAAATTATCTCACAAGATTTTTCAGGCCAGATAAAATTTATAGATATAAATTGTGCGGTTGTAAAACCAAATGCGCCTGCTTCAGGTTATCAACCTCCTCAAGTCTCCGGTGACTTAACCAGAGTTACTTTAGGGCTTGGTTCAGGTAAGATGGATTTGATTGTTCTTAATCCGAATGAAGTAAAAGAAGGCGCAACCTATAAACTTAATTTTACAGCCGCTGGAAATGTACCAACATATAAAACAACCGGTTATTCTCTTAACCGCTCATTTAATGGAACAAATGAAGTTATTTTTGCAAATGTTGACTCTTCTAATTTTGGCGCTGGAAAATACAGTGCACCGTTTGATGGTCTAATACTTTCTGTAAGCAACGATACACTTGGTGTTGTAAAAGAAAAAGGATGGTTGAAGGGTTACAGTAACGTCGATATGATCGTAGCTCCTGATAAAAGTTCACCGACAAGAAATATCGCTTGGCCATCAGATTATGAAATTGAATGGCTGCCCGAGGGTCAGACAATTACAACTCCTTTTACAAAAAAACCTGTTCCATTTAAAGTCCGCAATGCTTCCAGAGGAGAAGAAATTCAAGCTGAGTACTTTGACAATAATGCAGATGGTCAATTCAGTTTGGGCGATGACATTGTAATTATCGAGTATGTGGGAACTCAATTCAAATTGACTTGGAGAATATTATACAGAATTCCATCGGCACCACAGTTTGCTACCCCCAAACCGGGAGATATTTTCAAGTTCGTCACGACCAGGCCTTTTACGACCGGAGATTATTTTCAATTCTCTACTAAAGGTGCAAGAGTTGAAGCAGACAGTGCAAAAAATTCTCTAAGTAAAATTGCAGTCGTTCCTAATCCATATATCAGCGCCAATGCCTGGGAAAAGAGGAATCTAGTTCAAACCGGACGCGGTGAAAGAAGAATTGATTTCATTCATCTTCCAACAATGTGTACTATTAGAATTTACACTGTTACAGGTGCATTAATAAAGACACTTCAAAAAGAAGGCGGTTCGGAAGACGGAACAATATCTTGGAATCTTATAACGGAAGACGGAATGGATTTATCATACGGACTCTATATTTATCATGTTGATGCACTGGAACTAGGTCAATACATCGGCAAATTTGCGGTAATTAAATAGTGATGGAGCGAGATATGAAAAGAATAAAAATAAATTTAGTATTTCTATTTTTGACGGCGGTTCAAAGTTTGGTGATTTTTTCTAGTCTTACCGCACAAAATTTCGTTTCAGATGTTTCCAAGAAAGGAACCACTGCCGCACAATTCCTTTCAATTAATCAAGGTGCTAGAGCTTCCGGAATGGGGAGTGCATATGTAGCGGTTTCTGATGACCCTACTGCAATTTATTGGAATCCTGCAGGTCTCGCAAAAGTACCGGGTGGCGCCGTGGTATTCGACCATTCAAATTGGATTGCGGATATAAATTATAATTATGTAGCTGCTTCTTACAATGTAGGAACTTATGGAACACTTGGCATCAGTTTTCTATCATCTAATGTTGAAGATATGAAAGTCAGAACCATTGCAGATCCGGAAGGTACTGGAGAAATGTTCAGTGTTTCTGATGTTATGTTCAGTGTTGCGTATGCAATTAATTTGACAGATAATTTTGCGATTGGTTTCAACCCTAAATTCATAAGTCAAAAAATATGGAAAACAACAGCAACCGCATTTGCTGTTGATATGGGTGTTCAATACATCACTCCTTTTGATGGGATAGTGCTTGCTATGTCTATATCTAACTTCGGAACAAAAATGAAATTGGAGGGAAATTCTGCTCTTGTACTTTATGATCCGGACAAAAATTCAACCGGTAATAATGATCGAATCCCGGCATACCTGCAAACAGATGAATGGGAACTACCTTTAAACTTTAGAGTCGGAATTTCTTATAGACCAATTAACACGCAAATGCACAAATTCTTAGTTGCGATTGATGCGATGCATCCAAGTGATAATTATGAAAGCATTAATGTAGGCGGTGAGTACACATTCAATGATATGTTCTTTTTGAGAGCTGGTTATAAATCTCTCTTCTTAAAAGATTCCGAAGAGTCATATACATTCGGAGCGGGAGTTCAACAGCGGTTTATAGGAAATGTTGCGATGAAGGTTGATTACTCTTATGGAGATTTTGGAAGATTAAAAAATGTTCAAAAATTTTCATTTAGTATAACTTTCTAAGAATCAGAAAATTGTTCTATTTCATATGGTGCCTCCATATGATTCAGCCGCGGGGTGAGCAAACTATCTCACCCCGTGTGTTATAAAGAAACTCTATTGTGGATTCATTTAATTCCAATAATCGGATTGAAATGCAAGATCTAAAACTTTGCAGAAGATAAATCTTTTCTACGGACAGCATTAATTGAAAACAAAAATTATTATAACGGCAATCTTCTTTTTTTCCCTTCAAATATTTTCCTCTGCTCAGGTAGTTCTACGAGGTGCCGAGTATAGAACCAAAGATTCTTTTATGTACGGAAGATTCGAAGCAAGCATCAAAGCTCCTGGTAAAGAAGGAATGCTTACCTCTCTGTTTACGTATTTTGATGGATTGCCGGGAGATGACTGGGCTTCATCAAAATGGAACGAAGTTGATATCGAAATAATGGGACGCTACAACAACGATGTACAATTCAATACAATTACTGCCGGAGCTGCAAATCATGTGCGTCATCAATATGTTAATTTTAATCCGGCACTAGATTATCACACTTACGCGTTTGAATGGACACCGGAATACATTGCATGGTTTATAGACGGAACTGAAGTCTACAGGCAGACGGGAGACCATGTCAAAACCGTAACTAGGGCGCAAAAACTGATGATGAATATCTGGTGCCCGATCTATACAAACTGGGCTGGCGTCTGGAACGATGCTCTTCTTCCCGGATTCGGCTTTTATGATTGGGCGGCTTATTACAAATATTCACCAGGCACTGGTAATTATGGAACAGGAAACAATTTCACTCTTGATTGGAAAGATGAATTCAATTCATTCGATGATACAAGATGGGAAAAGGGGGATCATGGATTCAATGGAAATAAAAGCAGTTTCATCCCTGATAATATTGTATTTGCTGAAGGAAAATTAATTCTCTGTCTGACTGACAAATCAACTCCCGGTTATGTTGATAATATAAAGCCCACAATGTTGAATGTAAGAGCTGATTCCGAATCTAAAATAGAAATATTTTTTTCTGAAAAGATAGAAAAAACAAGTGCAGAGACAATAGGAAATTATATTATTCCAGGCTTTACAGTTAACAACGCAGCTCTCTTGCCGGATAAAAGAACAATTGAACTTCAAGTGAACGGTTTGGATTTGAATTCACACCCAAATTTAATTGTATCTGGTATTAGAGACTTAGCTGTACCCGTTAACATATCAGACTTGCATCTTCGCCCAATCCTGATTACAAAAAAATTTACTTTACCCCTGAAGATTAATGTAGGCGGAAATGTTTATAAAGATTTTATCGCCGATAACGAATTCATAACCGATACTTCCAATTATGGTTTCATGGAAGGAACGAAAGGCGGACCTTTTGCAAATGAAATAAACAACACTCTTGATGATCAGATTTATCAAACCGAAATTAATGGATTAGCAAAGTATATTCTGCGGATACCAAATGGTAAGTATAAAATAAAACTTCTGTTAGCCGAAAATTATTATAACTCCCCAGGTAAAAGAGTTTTTGATATTTATATTCAAGGCAATCTTGTTATCAACGGATTGGATATTTTTAAAGAAGCAGGTTCGAAAGCGGCAGTAGAAAAAATTATTGAAGATGTTGAAGTGAAAGACTATCTAATTGATATTCATTTTGCTGCGCAGATTGAAAGACCGCTTCTCAACGGAATAATAATTGAATCACTCGAAGCATCTGATGTCAAGACTGGGGCAAATATTCCTAATGAATTCAAACTCGAACAGAATTATCCAAACCCTTTCAATCCGGGTACATCAATAAGCTATCGTCTTCCAAATTCCAGTTTTGTCTCGTTGAAAGTATTTGATTCTCTTGGATCTGAAATTGCGGTTCTTGTAAATGAAGAACAAGCATCCGGAAATTACAAGGTGGATTTCAATGCAAATTTTAAAAATAACGGTAAAAAATTTTCAAGCGGAGTTTACTTCTATTCTTTACAGACAGATAATTATTTTCTAACAAAAAAAATGTTGCTGCTGAAATAATATTGATATAACCAATAAGGAGAATTAGATGGCTTCCTCAATACCAACTAAGTCTGATGCAAAAGCTGTTAATGGTG
This sequence comes from Ignavibacteriales bacterium, assembly GCA_026390795.1. Lineage (NCBI taxonomy): Bacteria > Pseudomonadati > Ignavibacteriota > Ignavibacteria > Ignavibacteriales > Ignavibacteriales bacterium. The sequence goes on along the minus strand of JAPLFG010000003.1, from coordinate 129,296 downwards.
GGCAAAATTACAACTTCGCGCTAACAGTTCTTACATCGTTATTTTTTATGTGGGGATTTATTACGTGTCTGAATGATATTTTGATCCCTCATCTAAAAGCTGTCTTCACTTTAAATTATACACAAGTGATGTTGATTCAATTCAGTTTTTTTACTGCTTATGCAATTGTATCTCTGCCGGCAGGAATTCTTGTAGAAAAAATTGGTTATAAAAACGGAATAGTAATTGGTTTAATAACAGCTGGTATTGGCTGTTTATTGTTTTATCCATCAGCAAGTATGCAGTCTTATGCTATGTTTTTAGGTGCGTTATTTGTTCTAGCTGGTGGTATCACAATACTTCAGGTTGCAGCTAATCCTTACGTTGCAATTCTTGGTAAACCCGAAACTGCGTCCAGTAGGTTAAATCTTACTCAAGCATTCAATTCGCTTGGAACTACAATCGCACCATACTTTGGTTCATTGATAATTCTTTCTTTAGCAGTGAAGACAGTTGAAGATTTTAAAACAATGAACGCCGATCAAATTACTGCTTATAAATTAGCAGAGTCCGGTGCAGTTCAAGTTCCTTATCTTGGATTAGCAGCAGCATTGTTTGTGATTGCTGCAATCTTTGCCGTAATCAAGTTACCAAAAGTTGAAGCGTCCGATATTCTGGCAAGCGGTGATGATGGTGTGAATTACCATGATATGCACAAAAGTGCATGGGGTTATAAACATTTGGTACTTGGTGCAATTGGAATTTTTGTTTACGTCGGCGGCGAAGTTTCTATCGGAAGTTTTCTTGTTAACTATATCGGTCAACCTTTCATTGCCGGGTTAAAAGAATCCGATGCGGGTAAGTTTGTATCCTTCTATTGGGGTGGGGCTATGATTGGTAGATTCATCGGTTCTGCTGTTCAGAGAAAAATTAATCCCGGAAAAGTTCTTGCTTTTAATGCTTTAGTTGCCGGAATTCTAGTGATTATTTCGATGCTGACTTTTGGTCAGGTTGCAATGTGGGCCATTCTTTTAGTTGGACTTTTTAATTCCATAATGTTCCCGACAATCTTTACACTTGCAATTGATGGACTTGGCAAACATACCGGCCAAGCTTCTGGAATTCTTTGTACAGCAATTGTCGGTGGTGCTATTCTTCCGGTTGTTCAAGGTTTCTTTGCGGATAATATCGGAATCCATCATGCGTTTTTTATCCCTGTATTATGTTATGTGTACATTGCTTATTACGGACTCAAGGGACATAAACCGTCTTACATTATTGCAAAGGCTTAGCCATGAAGAAAAAAGTTGCCATCGGAATTGATGTCGGAGGCACTAATACTGTATTTGGTTTTGTTGATGAAGTGGGTGAGTGTATTTACGAAGCATCAATCTTAACTCATGCGGATCAGAATGCAGATCAATTGTTTAGCAGATTGTTTAAGAAAATAGATGATGATTTTAAAAAATATTCTGATGCTTATGAATTAGTTGGGATCGGAATCGGTGCACCAAACGCAAATTATTATAAAGGTACTGTTGAACTTCCCCCAAATTTGAATTGGGGAGTAGTAAATGTTTTAGATATAATAAAAAAATATTCTCCGCTACCTTCTGCAATTACAAACGATGCAAACGCGGCTGCAATTGGAGAGATGATTTTCGGTGCAGCAAAAGGAATGAAAGATTTTATTGTTATAACTCTTGGCACCGGGTTAGGCAGCGGAATTGTAGTTAACGGTCAATTGGTCTATGGAGCCGACGGGTTTGCAGGAGAGATTGGCCACACGATTGTTGATCCTAATGGACGGGAGTGCGGTTGCGGAAGAAAAGGATGTCTGGAAACTTATGCATCTGCTTCTGGTATCCGGAGGACGATTTTTGAATTAATCTGCATCACGAATATTCCGAGTGAGTTAAGGGATATGAGTTTTAATCAACTTACGGCAAAAGATATTGCAGATGCGGCAAACCGCGGAGATAAACTTGCTCTTGCCGCTTTTGACTACACTGCTAAAATTCTTGGTCTCAAACTTGCGGATTCCGTTGCGTATCTAAGTCCCGAGGCAATAATTCTTTTTGGTGGTCTGGCTCTCGCCGGTGATTTAATTTTTGTACCAACCAAGCGATACATGGAAGAATTCATTCTGAACATTTTCAAAAACAAAGTTAAACTTCTGCCTTCTTTATTACCTGGAGCTCACGCCGCTATTCTTGGTGCCAGTGCATTAATCTGGAATGAATTAAATAAAACAAATTGATAATATCTTATTGAAAAATTCCGTTACAATATTGTTGAATTAATCTTTTAAGGACAGATATGAAAAAGAATATCCATTTCCTCGTAATTTTTTTCTTTGTGGGAGTAATTTTGACTAACGCACAAACCGATAAGGAAAAAGCCATTGAAAAAAAAGCTAATACACTTCTTTCTCAAATGACACTCGATGAAAAGATCGGTCAGATGACACAAGTTGATTATGACGCGATCAAAAAAAATGTGAATGACATTGTTAAATATTCTCTTGGATCTATTTTATGCGGAGGTAATTCTGAGCCTGAAGATATTACAGCAAAAGGCTGGGCAGATCTTTACGATAAATTTCAAAACATAGCTTTAACAAATCGTTTGAAAATTCCAATCATTTGGGGAATTGATGCGGTGCATGGGCATAACAATGTTGACGGCGCAACTATCTTTCCGCACAATGTTGGATTAGGAGCTACACGTAATCCAAAACTTATCGAGCAGGTTGCTGCCGTTACAGCCGCTGAAATTAAAGGAACTGGAATGCAATGGGATTTTGCTCCTTGCGTTGCTGTGGCCCGAAATGAAAGATGGGGAAGAACTTATGAAAGTTACGGTGAGGAACCGGATTTGGTTAAAACGTTAGGCGCAGCTTATGTTAAAGGAATGCAGGGAAAGAATCTTTCGGATAAAAATTCGGTGCTTGCCTGCATTAAACATTTTGTCGGTGATGGCGGAACTACAAATGGAAAAGATCAGGGCAACACAGAAGTTGATGAAGCAACTCTCCGTAAAATTCATATGCAAGGTTATGTTGAAGCAATTAGAGCGGGTGCTAAATCAATTATGGTTTCATACAGCAGCTGGAACGGTGAAAAAATGCACGGTCAAAAATATTTGCTAACCGATGTATTGAAAGGCGAACTTGGTTTTAATGGATTTTTGGTCTCCGATTGGCAGGGCATCGATCAACTCGGCAAAGATTACAAGAACGATATTGAAAAATCTATTAATGCCGGTCTTGATATGATCATGATTCCCAACGCTCCTGGACAAAATAACAACTACGTTGAATTCATTACATTCTTGAAAGAACTTGTAAATGAAAACAAAGTACCAATTAGCAGAATTGATGACGCCGTTAAAAGAATATTAAAAGTAAAATTTGAACTGGGGCTTTTTGAAAACGCATTCACGGATAAAAATCTTACTGCGTTAGTTGGTTCAAAGGAACATAGAGAAGTTGCACGTGATGCGGTTCGAAAGTCTCTTGTACTACTAAAGAACGAAAATAATATTCTCCCGCTCTCAAAAGATTTGAAACACATCCACGTAACAGGAAAGAGCGCCGACGATATTGGCAATCAATGCGGCGGCTGGACTATCATTTGGCAAAGCAAGAGCGGAAATATTATATCCGGCGGTACAACAATTTTGCAGGCAATTAAAAATACAGTCTCTAGCAGCACAAAAGTCACAACATCTACTGATGGCTCCGGTGCAGAATATGCTGATGTTTGTATTGTAGTTATTGGAGAAACTCCTTATGCTGAAATGTTAGGCGACCGTGAGGATTTAAGTCTTGCTAAAGAAGATGTTGATACAATCGAAAAAGCAAAAGCATCGGGAGTCCCGGTAGTTGTAATTCTTCTTTCAGGAAGACCGATGCTGATTGAATCGGCATTAAATAAAAGTAAAGCGTTTATAGCCGCATGGCTGCCGGGAACAGAAGGTCAGGGTTTAGCAGATATTCTCTTTGGTGATTTTAAACCGGTAGGAAAATTGCCTCACTCATGGCCCAAAAACATGAAACAGATTCCAATAAATGTTGGTGATGCAAATTACGATCCGTTGTTCGCTTATGGATTTGGATTAACATATTAGTAATAAACGTTTTGAAAAAAATTAAATCAGACGGCAAAATAAATTCAGAAATATTTTAGCAAAACACCGAGGACTAACATGAAGAATATTATCATTTTCTTTTTGATATGCACAATTTCATTTGCACAGAAAAAAACGATCGAACAGCGCATTGATTCGGTTCTTACGTTAATGACTCTTGATGAAAAAGTTGGTCAGCTTGTTCAGTATAGTGGTGGCTGGGCAACCGGAACACAGACCGAAAAACCATCCGAAGGAAGCGATGCATTAATTCTTAAAGGCAAAGTCGGTTCATTTCTTAATATTTTCGGTGCAGAAGCAACGAAGAAAATGCAGAAGATTGCTGTTGAACAATCACGTTTAAAAATCCCTTTGATTTTCGGTCTTGACGTAATACATGGATTTCGAACAACATTTCCAGTTCCTCTTGCAGAAGCAAGCAGTTGGAATCCTGTGCTTGTTGAGAAATCTGCTCGCTGGCAAGCAATTGAAGCATCATCGGCAGGAGTTCATTGGACATTCAACCCGATGGTTGATATCGCGCGCGATCCGCGGTGGGGAAGAATTATGGAAGGAAGCGGTGAGGATCCATACCTTGGTTCAATGATGGCTGTTGCACGTGTGAAAGGATACCAGGGAAAAGATCTTTCGGATGCTAATACTATCGCAGCATGCATTAAACATTTTGCCGGTTACGGAGGAGCAGAAGGCGGACGCGATTACAATACCGTTGATTTTTCAGAAAGAACTTTCAGAGAAATTTATTTGCGTCCATTTAAAGCGGCAGTTGAAGCAGGTGCTGCTACATTGATGGCTTCGTTCAATGAAATCGGAGGTGTCCCTTCATCCTCTAATAAATTTCTTCTTACAAAAATTTTACGGAACGAATGGAAATTTGACGGCTTTGTTGTAAGTGATTGGAATTCGATTGGAGAATTGATCCCACACGGAGTTGCTCGAGATTTAAAACAAGCCGGGGAACTTGCAATAAATGCCGGTCTTGATATGGATATGGAATCAAATTCTTATTACACCAATCTTGCCGATTTAGTCAAAGAAGGTAAAGTCTCAAAGAAAGTTTTAGATGAAAGTGTACGAAGAGTACTAAGAATTAAATTCCGTCTCGGTTTATTCGACGATCCATACAAATATTGTGATGTAGAACGTGAAAAAAAATCGATAATGAGCAAAGAAATTGTTCAGGCAACTTTGGAATCAGCACGTGAATCGATAGTGCTTCTTAAAAATGAAAATAATCTTCTTCCTCTTAGAAAAGATTTGAAGAAAATTGCAGTTGTAGGTCCTCTTGCAAATTCAAAAGATGATCCGCTCGGCGGATGGGATCAGCAGGGAAATACAAATAATGTTGTTACGGTTTTGGAAGGGATCAAAAATAAATTAGGAAATGTTGCAGAGATCAGTTTTGAAGAGGGATGTACAATTGAAGGAAAAGAGAAAGGCGGTTTCAGCAAAGCTGTCGATCTGGTTAAATCGTCCGATGTAGCAATTGTAGTTATCGGTGAAAGTAGAAACATGACAGCCGAAGCAAGTTCTCGCGCTAAATTGGATCTGCCTGGTGTTCAGCAGAGTTTCGTTGAAGAAATTCAAAAAACCGGCAAACCGATCGTTGTCGTGCTTATGAATGGAAGACCATTGACGATTACCTGGATTCAGCAAAATATTTCTGCAGTAGTTGAATCTTGGTATCTTGGAATCCAGGCGGGTAATGCAATTGCAGATGTGCTCTTCGGTGATTACAATCCGAGCGGAAAACTTCCTGTAACATTCCCGCGTTATGTAGGTCAGATTCCAATTTACTATAACCACAAAAATACAGGCCGTCCGTACGATCCGAAGAATCACTTCACATCATACTATATGGATTTGGAAAACACTCCTCTTTATCCATTCGGTTTCGGTTTAAGTTACACTACATTTGCTTATTCCGATATTACTTTGAGTAAAAACAAAATTAAGAAAAGCGAATCGATCACGGTGTCAGTCAACATTAGAAACAGCGGTACAAGAGATGGTGAAGAAGTTGTTCAACTTTATATTCGTGATTTGGTGGGAAGTGTAACCCGCCCTGTTAAAGAGTTAAAAGATTTCACAAAAATATTCTTGAGAGCCGGTGAGTCGAAAAAAGTTGAATTCACACTTACTCCTGAGAAACTGAAATTCTATGATATCAATATGAATTTTGTTGTTGAGCCGGGAGATTTCAAAGTATTTGTTGGCACCAACTCGGATGATGTAAAAGAAGCTTCCTTCTCGGTTATTCAATAGGAGATGAAAAAATGAAAGCGAGAGTATTTTTATTCCTTACGGGTTATTTGATGCTGCTTGTCGGTTGTTCACTCGATATAGTTAAAGAGAGTGGCGTTAAAAAGCAGGAAGAAAAAAGTTTGAATACAAATTTTGAACAGCAGGTAAGTATCAATTACCTCCTTTATCTGCCGAAAGATTATAACGGAAAAGACAAATTTCCATTGATGATGTTCTTGCACGGAAGCGGCGAGCGAGGTAAAAATCTTGAACTAGTTAAAAAAAATGGACCGCCCAAACTTATAGAGCAGGGAAAAGATTTTCCGTTTATAATCATATCGCCGCAATGCCCCGAGGGAGTCCGCTGGAAAACAAATACTCTAGTCGCTCTGCTCGATGAAATTATTAAGAACTATAACATTGATGAAAACAGAATTTACATTACCGGTTTGAGTATGGGAGGATACGGAACGTGGAAATTGGCAAATGAAATTCCTGAGCGACTTGCCGCTATAATGCCCATCTGTGGCTGGGGCGATTCATGGACGATTTGTGAGATTGGTGATCTTCCTGTCTGGGCATTCCATGGTGCAAAAGACAATGTTGTGCCGGTGCAGAGGGATCAGGAACTTGTCGATGCACTTAAAGCATGTAAGGGTAATGCAAAACTAACAATCTATCCGGAAGCTTATCACGACTCTTGGACTCAAACATATGATAATCCTGAAGTTTATGAATGGCTGTTGAAACAAACGAAAGATCAAAGAAAAAGATTGAACTCGAATTGGTTCTAATAATAGTTAAGGAGAGACCGGTGAAAAAGATTTTTGTATTCCTATCTCTATCAATAATTATCGGAGTGAGTTTATTTGCCCAGCCAAAGCGATTTATTAAATGCGAAGGCAAAAATTTTGTTGATGCAGGCGGGAAAATCTTTTTACCGAAGGGGATAAACCTCGGCAACTGGCTCAATCCGGAAGGGTATATGTTTCGGTTCGAAAATGTGAGCTCTTTCCGGTTGATCGATAATACATTCAAAGAACTTCTCGGTGCTGATGAAACAAGAAAATTCTGGAAAACTTTTCGTGATAATTACATAACGAGGGAGGATATTCATTTTATAAAAAGTACCGGATTGAATCACATACGCGTTCCGTTCAATTTCAAATTATTTCTTGTAGAAGATCATCCCGAAATTTTTCTAGAAGAGGGATTCAAACGCCTGGATGATGTAATTAAATGGTGCCGAGAAGAGAATCTGTATGTTCTAGTAGATCTGCATGCAGCGCCGGGTGGACAGACAGGTGATAATATTGATGATAGCTGGAGTTATCCATTCCTTTTTGAAAGTGGAGAAGCGCAGCAGACAACTATTGCTCTCTGGAAAAAACTTGCCTCGAGATACAAGAGTGAAAAAATAATTTTAGGTTATGATTTATTGAATGAGCCGATTCCTCATTTCTACGAGAACAAAGAGGAATTAAACAAATTGCTTGAACCGTTTTATAAAAAACTAACAGCTGCAATTCGAAGTGTAGATAAAAATCATATAATCTTTCTCGGCGGCTCGCAATGGAATACTAATTTCAAAGTATTCGGAGTTCCTTTTGATAAAAATCTAGCTTATACATTTCACAAATACTGGATGCCAACCGAGCAGAAGGAAATTCAGGAGTATGTTGATTACAGTAATAAATACAATGTCCCAACGTATCTGGGTGAATCCGGTGAGAATGAAGATGCCTGGATTGATTCATTTAGAAAACTTTTAGAAAAGAATGAAATAGGCTGGTGCTTCTGGCCCTATAAAAAGATGGATTCAACGCGCGGAATATCATCCTTCATGCAAACAGAAGAATGGAAACAGATAGTCAAATATGCTGAAGCCCCTAAGAAAAATTTTGAGGAAGTCCGCAAGGCAAAACCTTCGCGCGAAGTTGTAAAAAAAGCATTTAGTGATTTGCTGGAAAATATCAAATTCAAAAATTGTTCTATCAATTCGGGATATCTAAGCGCATTAGGAATGAATCGTTAAATCAAAATCTTAGCAAAGCAAAAGGAGAAGTTATGAAAATATCTTTGTTATCATTGATTATACTATTCGCGTCCATTGTGTCTGCGCAGGAGAATATTCCATATAAAAATCCAAAATTGAATCTTGAAGTACGGGTGGATGATTTACTGCAGAGAATGACGCTGGAAGAAAAAATCGATCTCCTCGGCGGAACCGGATTTGCCACTAAGCCTAACGAACGTCTTGGCATTCCGGAACTTAGAATGTCTGATGGTCCGGTCGGAGTTCGATGGAATCCGTCAACTGCTTTCCCTGCTTCAGTTGCCATGGCGGCTACATGGGATCCGGATTTAGTTAATGAAATCGGAAGTTCAATTGGACGCGAAACCCGAGGTAAGGGGCGGCACGTAATTCTTGGACCGTGTGTAAACATTGCTCGCTTACCAATGGGCGGAAGAAATTTTGAAAGCTTTGGCGAAGATCCTTTCTTAACATCACGTATGGCAGTTTCTTATATCAAAGGTGTACAGAAAGAAAATGTTGCGGCAACAATTAAACACTTTGCTGTTAACAATCAAGAACATGAAAGAGGATGGATAGATGTACTTGTAAGCGAACGCGCACTAAATGAAATTTATCTTCCTTCATTTAAAGCTGCGGTTACTGAAGCAGACGTTCTCTGCGTAATGAGTTCATACAATAAAGTTAATATGCATTATGCAAGCGAAAATGATTATCTGCTTATCGACAAATTGAAAAAAGAATGGGGATTTAAAGGATTAGTGATGAGCGATTGGGGTGCGGTTCATTCATCAATTCCAACAGCGAAGGGAGGACTTGATCTTGAAATGCCTACCGGAGAATTCCTGAATCAGAAAACATTGCTTAATGAAATTAAGAGTGGAAATATTTCCCTCTCTGCAATTGACGATAAAGTGAAAAGAATTCTGGGTGTAATTTATAAACTTGGTTTGTTCGATAATCCGGAATGGAAAGAAAATCCTTCTCTTGTAAACAGTTCAGAAAACCGGAAAGCCGCATATGAAACTTCTCTTGCATCAATCGTTCTACTCAAGAACGATCAAAACATTTTACCTCTTCAACAAGATGAAATTAATACAATTGCCGTAATTGGACCGGGGGCGCAAATTCCAAGAACTGGCGGAGGCGGAAGCGCATATGTGACTCCTATCGATCCCGTTTCCCCGCTTGATGCTTTGAAGAAAAAACTTTCCGACAAAATTAAAATTGAATTTGCGCAGGGAGTGAATCTTGAAGGTGATACCGATGGAATTGAAACAAAATATTTATTTACAGATCAATCTCAAAAGCAAAACGGATTGAACGGCGAATACTTCTCCAATATTGATTTAAGCGGAACTCCTATTCTAAAAAGGATTGATCAAAGAATTAATTTCCAGTGGGATGAAAAAAGTCCGGCAGAAAATATCGGGGAAGATAATTTTTCGGTGAGATGGACCGGTTATATTAAAGCCCCAAAGACAGGTGATTTTGTTCTTAGTACTTCAACAGATGATGGTGCGCGTCTATACTTTGAAGACAAACTTGTTATAAACGATTGGAATGATCATTCGGTTGAAACTAGAGCTTATACAACTCATTTAGAAGAAGGAAAGCTTTACAAAATCAAGATGGAATATTATGAAAGAGGCGGCGGAGCTATTGCAGTATTAGGTTGGACAACACAGGGTAATGAATTGCTGAATGCGGCCATCGAAGCTGCAAGGAAAGCAGATCAAGTTCTTTTATTTGTCGGTACATCGTACCAAATTGAAACCGAAGGAAAGGACAGAGATAATTTATTTCTTCCCGGTGAACAAGATGAACTGATCTCCAAAGTTGCAGAAGTAAATAAAAATGTTGTTGTTGTTTTAACTACCGGTGCACCAGTATTAATGGATAAATGGATTAACAAAGTGAACGGCGTTTTAGAAATGTGGTTTGGCGGAAGTGAAGGCGGAAACGCAATTGCAGAAGTTGTTCTTGGTAACTATAACCCATCAGGAAAATTGCCGGTAACATTTCCTAAGCGTTGGGAAGATTGTTCGGCATTCGGAACTTACAAAGCATTTCCAGCACGTACATATTATGCAGATGATATTTATGTAGGGTACCGTCATTTTGATAAAAATAATCTTGAACCGCTATTTCCGTTTGGGTATGGATTATCCTACACAACTTTTGAATATTCAAATATTAATGTAACATCGGACGGAAATGATTTTACCATTTCATTCGACTTGAAGAACACCGGGACTATTGCCGGTGCTGAGGTAGCACAGTTGTATATTGAAGAGAAAGAACCAAAGGTTGACCGTCCTCTAAAAGAGCTGAAGGCATTTACAAAAGTAAAATTAAATCCAGGCGAGTTGAAAAAAATAACTCTATCTGTTTCAAAAAATGCATTAGCTTATTTTGATGGACAAATGCAATCATGGCAAGTTGAATCTGGTAGTTATCAGTTTCTTATTGGCGGTTCCTCAAGAGATATAAGATTAAAAACGGAAGTTGTTATTAATTAAGTAGTGAATGTATGTCATACAAAATTTTTTTCATCATATTATTGTTTGTTTTTAATCCCAAGAAAGATTTTAGTCAAGTAACATTCACATCATCTAACCTCCCGATTGTAGTAATAAATACTCACGGTCAAGATATTCCTGATGACCCAAAGATAACTGCAGATATGGGTATTATTGATAACGGACCTGGATTAAGAAATAATATCACCGATCCTTTCAACGTTTACAATGGAAAAATAGGAATTGAGATTCGAGGTCACAGTTCACAAATGTTTCCCAAGAAACAATACGGAATTGAATTGCGAGATAATTCAGATAACGATATAAAAGCATCACTTCTTGGATTTCCCGAAGAGAGCGATTTTGTGTTGAATGCATCTTATACGGATAAAACTTTTCTGCGTAATGTCATTGCATACAAACTCTCGAACGATCTCGGCAGATATGCTTCACGTACTCATTTTTGCGAGGTTGTTCTAAATGGAGTATATATTGGCATCTATATACTTCAGGAAAAAATCAAGCGTGATAAGAATCGTGTTAATATAAAAAAAATGAGTAACACAGATATAACCGGCGATGCTGTTACGGGCGGTTATATAGTCAAGATAGATCGAGTTGATCCGGGAGATAAATATTGGACCTCTGCATACCCATCAATTTATGGAAGCACAAAATCTCCCGTCACTTATATTCATGAATATCCAAAGGCTGACGATATAGTACCGGCTCAACAAAATTATATTAAGGATTATATAAATAGATTTGAGACGATTATGTATTCGGGCGGTTACAGGGATCCATTTGCAGGCTATTATAATCTTGTTGATATAGATTCTTTCGTGGATTTCTATTTGATTAATGAGTTCTCTAAAAATACAGATGCATATCGGCTCAGTGCCTTTCTATATAAAAACCGGGATAGCGAAGGAGGCAAGTTAGTTATGGGTCCAATTTGGGATTATGATATTTCATTTGGATTAGCTGATTATGATGACGGTTTTAATCCTGCTGGTTGGCAAGCTTATAAACATTACGATGGTCTCTGGAGCAGTCCTTTTTGGACAACAAACTTGATGATCGATCCGGTATTTAAAAACAAACTTGCAAAAAGGTGGAATGAAGTTAAGTATAAAACTTTCAGCATCAGTTCGCTCACTAATTTTATAGAAGAAAATGTTGTACTAACAGTGGAAGCCCGCACACGGAATTTTTCGAAATGGAAAGATCTTTTTAATCCGGCAGTTTATACTTGGCCGAATCAGAATCATTTTACTAACTACGAAGATGAAGTCGCTTACTTAAAGAGCTGGATAAGTGAGCGTACAACCTGGCTCAACAATAATATCTCAGCAAATTATTCCGATGTTGAATGGCTTGCAACGGATCTTTCAAAAGTGAATTTTGAAATCGGTAAAATGATAAAAATTCCTCTCTCCAGCTTTATTAAAAGTAAGATGAATGTTACCTCAATCAATTTTCAAACGCTTGATATAAATTGCAGACCGGAAGTAAAGGGTGATACTCTTTCCATTACAGTTTTGAAGGCGGGCAGCTATTTAATGAAAGGTGTTGGTATGCAAGCATTCGATATTGTTTCTATTTCTCCCGATTACAAAATAGAAGTTACGCCAACTTCGGTAGATGATATGAACTGGGAAATTCCGGAATGCTTCAAATTATTCCAGAATTATCCAAATCCGTTTAATCCTGAAACGGTTATAAGTTATCAACTGCCGGTTACAACGCTGGTTATTCTAAAAGTTTACGATCTGCTTGGTCGTGATGTTGTAACACTTGTGAATGAACTTCAATCGGCCGGTTTGCATAATATCCAATTTTCAAGTCGAGAAAGTAATCTGCCAAGCGGTGTGTATTATTACAAATTAAATACGGGGAAATTTTCTCAATCGAAAAAGATGATATTAGTGAAGTGATTCAAGATTAGGAATGGTGCTCTCAGAACAACATCCTTAAAAATAAATTATCTGACTAAGACCATCTTTTTTACCAAAGTAAATCCTTCGGCGCTCATACGGTAGAAATAAATTCCGCTGCTAACCGGACTACCACTTGAATTGTTGCCATTCCAAACCAAATTGTACTTACCAGCATTCCGGAAAGAGTTCTCTAGAATGTTTACTAACTGTCCTAGGGAATTGTAAATCTCAATTTTAACGTTGCTTGACTTTGGCAAAGTGTATTCAATCTTTGTAGAAGGATTGAAAGGATTCGGATAGTTGTTGCTCAAACTGAAATTAAATGGAAGGTTTTCCTCTTTATCATTTACTGCAGAGGTAATATTATTGAATACTTCAATTTCAAATAGGGAATAGCCCCATTGTGTATCACGCTTAATACCAAGGATGCGCAGGTAACGTGCATCACCTTGAAGGCTGCTCATCTTTTCAAATCCGCCGTTTCCGTTTGTTTGAGCAAAAATTGTTTTCCAATCAGAATTGTTATTTGTATTGGAAGTCTGAACCAAGTATTCTTTTCCATATGCAGTTTCCCAGATTAACTGTATCTCATTAAATTGAACTGGAATTCCGAAATCTATGGTTATCCATTGCTGGTCTGTGGGTTGCGAAGACCAACGAGTGCTGAGATTCCCATCAACCGCTTTACTTCCTTCTAATCCTGTTCCTTCGATAGATGAAACTGTAACTGTTTTATTCAAAGCGAGATTTACAGGCGGTGCATTATAAATTTTAAATGAAACACTTTTTTTATTATTCGTTTCTATCATTTCATTGATTGCATTTTTATCATCTACATATGCTTCGATTGTATTGGTACCAGGTTTGCCTGCAATCCAATAATTGATGTTATTGTCACCGACATTTCCGCAAACAAGCGACATTCCACCTTTGGAGATTGAATCTTGTAATGCAACAGAACGGCTCACAAATTTTCCGTCAACGCTGAAACTCACTTCATGAAACACTGACTTGGGAGAAGGACCGGTTCCTCGATTAACGATTGTTGCGAGAAAAATTACCTTATCTCCTTCAAGAGGAAAGCGGGGAACTGTCATTATGTTCGCAACTTGCAGATCAGGTTTTGGCGGATGAGGTCTGATATCAAGTGATTTGCTGAGACTTAGATTATCAGAAGAACCTCCGACTTTCATATAATATGTTCCCGGATCAATCTCGTAACTTCTGGATTTTTCGCTGTAGATATAAAATTCGTTCGGACCGAGTGTAAATTCTACTGTTTTAGTTTCACCCGGTTCAAGAAATATCTTTTTAAATCCTTTAAGATCTTTGACAAACTTTGTTACAAAAGATACAGGTTCGGAAAGATATAATTGCACTACTTCCTCACCTGCACGTGCACCTGTGTTTTTTACATCTACCGACACCGTCAATTCTTGATCTGTGAAAATATAATTCTCTTGAGAAAATTTTAAATTGCTGTACGCAAAAGTTGTGTAGCTTAAACCGTAACCAAAGGCAAACTGAGGTGTATATTTATTATAATCAAACCAGCGGTAGCCGCCCCCTTTATTATCATCCAAATTATTCAACATTCGGTCAGAAAGCTGCGAGTCATTCATTGGCATTGTAACCGGGAGTTTACCGCTGGGGTTATAATCACCGAATAACACTTGGGCAATTGCGTTACCACCTTCTTGCCCGGGGTAAAATGCATACAGCAACCCTTTGATATGATTGATGAAAGGAGTCGCAGTGCATATTCCTCCGCTTATCAAAACAACAATTACGTTTGGATTTGCTGTTTTAACCCATTGAATAAAATCTTTTTGCTTTCCGGGTAATTCAATTGAACCATTTGCACGGTCTGAGCCTTCTCCTTCTTGGGTTGGGTCTAATCCTCCGAAATAAATAACAACTTCTGCTTGAGCTGCTTTTTGAAGGGCATCTGAGAAGTCACTTGCATACTCACCTGCAATCGTACATCCTTGAGCATATAAAACTTTACTTGTACCAATATAATTTTCAATTCCTTGTCTTGGAGAAACTTTGTAAAACGGATCGACCCAACTGCTGCCGGATGCATCTGTTCTCATTTCATTTGCATTAGGGCCAAGTACAGCAATAGTTTTTATTTTGTTTTTATCCAATGGTAAAATGTTGTCTTGATTTTTTAAAAGTACAATTCCTTTTTTGCCAGCTTCAAGACAAAGGGCTTGATGTGCCGGACTGTTCACATCACTCGGATCACCTTCTGGGTAGTAATCCATTATTCCAGATAAAATTTTTGTACGCAACACCCTTCGAACAGCATCATTAATATTTGTTTCAGTCACTTTTCCGCTGTTGACAAGAGCCAAAAGACCATTCGATTCGTTTGAATAAAGATCGGAACCCATTTCAATATCGCATCCGGCTTTAATTGCATTTTCGGCACTCCATAATGAGCCCCAATCAGATACAACGTAATATGGAAAACCCCATTTGGTTCTTAGAATAGTGCCAAGGAGAGTTGGATTTTCTGCTGCTTTTTGCCCACTAATTTGTCCTGTTAACTGTAATTGATTATAAGAATTCATAATACTCAAAGCACCGCCATTTTGGATCGCCTCACGAAATTGCAAACCGTGATGTTCCAACATCATGCGATTGCTGAGTATATAATTGTTGCTTGTCCTTCCGTCTTGCCTGTATTCTGTATAAAAATGTTTTATAGTTGCAATGGTTGGAGTTGATTGCACACCTTGAACGATCGAGGTATTTATCTTGGCATTGAGATATGGATCTTCGCCGCCCGTTTCAGGAGACCTGCCGTTCCGCGGATCGAGACACAGATCCAGACATGGTCCGAGCATCTGTTGAATTCCTTTTCCGCGAAATTCTTTTCCCATTGCTTCACCTACTTTATAAACCAGATCAACATCCCATGTTGCAGCCAATCCGATTCCTACCGGGAACGAAGTTGCCAAACCGTTTCGTACACCGTGAGGTCCATCCGACATGATGAACCCGGGAATGTTTAAACGTGTGTTATCAGCGGTATTCATTCCTCCTTCTTTGTGAAGCTGCAGGACTTTTTCCTCAAGAGTCATTTTTAAAATGAGGTCTGTTATTCGTTCTTCAAGAGTTTGTGAACAAATAGTTGTGTGGAGTAGAAAGAGAATTAATAATATTATTTTAAAAGTAAACCCATACAATTTATTAATTATTACCATGTCTAGGTATCCAGTAATATTTTGCTTATCAAGTTAGTTTACAAGCAAATTTACAATATTCTTCGGTTATAATTTGCGTTTAGATAGATCTTTATTAGTGATTTTAATCGGTTCATTCTTGATAAATAATGCCATTGCTTCGAGTAAACACCAGGCAGTCCTAAAATACTTAATTCATTAAAATTGTACTTGACAATTAGAATCAGCATTCTTAATATAAAAATGTAATGTAAATGGTTACATTTGATAATCATTCCCCCAAAAAGATTTTAATGCCAACGAGTGTAAATCAGATTATAAAAAGGATAAATGTATTAATTGCTATTCAATAGTAAAATTTTATCGGACAGGCTGAAAAATCCATAATTAGTTGAAGTATTTATTTAAAATCTGAAAGGTATATTATGAAAATGTTGATCACTTTATTCCTTTTAGGATTCATAATGAACTCAGGTTGTCAGTCCCGGGATGTTAAATATTTACCTTATGATAAAACTGATTTTAAGATCACTCAAAAAGAACAGGCATTCCTAAGTACTCTACAATACAAATCATTTCTTTACTTCATTCATGAAATGAATCCGGAGAATGGAATGGTAAAGGACCGCTCACAAGATGGTTCACCTGCAACTATTGCTGCTTTAGGTTTCGCGATTCCGATCTGGGCAATCGGTTCAGAGAAGGGATGGATTACTCGAGATAAGTCGATTCAATTCACTCTTACAATGCTCAATTTATTATTAATTTCGGAACAGAGTACCGAACCATTCGCCACTGGTTATATGGGCTTTTATTATCATTTTCTTGACATGAAAACTGGAAAGCGGTTTTGGAATTGCGAACTTTCATCAATCGATTCCGGGCTTCTTTATTGCGGAATTATTTTTGCAAGACAGTATTACAATGGAGCCGATGAAAAAGAAAAACAGATCAGAGAATTATCAACAAAATTATTAAACCGAGTCGATTGGAAATTTTTTACTATGCCTGATACAGGTAAATATGCCAATACAATTTCACTCGGCTGGGATAAAAAAGAGGGATTCAATAAACTTGGATGGTGGGGTTATACTGAAGCTTTGTTCTTATATGTTATTGCAGCCGGAATGGATATGCCGGGTGCAGAAAAAGGTTATGATACCTGGTTAAAAACTTATCAATGGAGAGAGCCGTATGATCAAAAGCTTGGTCACATCGTATTTCCTTCTTTGTTCATTCATCAGTTCTCATTTCTCTGGCTTGACGGGAAAGGATTGACAGATAAGTACATGCGCAGGAAAGGAATTGATTATTTTGAAAACTCCCGTCGTGCGACATACGTTCAGCGTGAATATGCAATAAGAAATATCAATAAATGGGTAGGATATGATTCGTTGACATGGGGATTGACCGCGTGCGACGGACCGGGAGAGAAATATAATTTCGGCGGAAAGGAATTCTGGACTTATTCAGCGCGCGGAACTTCAGGGCCTGATTCAACATTCGACGATGGAACAATTGCACCCACGGCTGCTGGCGGTTCAATCCCATTCGCTCCTGAAATTGCTATTCCTACATTAATGAACATGTATGATAAATACGGCTCACAAGGACTTTGGGGCAGATATGGATTTCTTGATGCTTTCAATCCAACGTTGAAATGGTACGACAAAGATTATCTTGGACTTGATCAGGGCCCTATAGTAATAATGATTGAGAATTACGAAAATGGATTTGTCTGGAAATATTTTATGAAAGATCCGGTAGTACAGAAAGGATTAACGCGACTCGGTTTCAAAAATAATGAGTAGAATATAATGACATTCCTCTTTTCCAAATCTTTTAAGGAGCTCAATAGTTTTAGAATTTCTTTCAATGGAGAACAGTAATTAATAAATTCATGTACAAATTAGAACAGTCTAAAATATGAGAGTGTATATCAAAAATTATCTGATACTTATCCTTGTTCTACTTTCACTTGCAGTTCAGGTATTCGGTTAATCCAATCTTATTGATGAAATTAAAAATACAAATATGGAGGAAATTAATAAACCGGATTGTATTGAAATAAATAACTCTAATACCATTGGATATAAAAGGAAATGCATTCTTATAGTCGAACCGGAATTAATTAGCTTTATTGTTTATGAATCAATTAATATCAAGTTACTGTTGAAGATGAAAACCCAAAAGCATAAAATAAAAATAGCTCTGATAACTAATTAACGATTAAAAGTTGTCAATGATATTGTAATCGAAATCGAGAGGTCATTGAAATGATTAAAAAAATAGTTTTGAATTGCTCAACAGCATTACTGCTAACAAGTCTTATTTATGCACAAGATATTACGCCTCCATACACTCCACAAAACTTTCAATCAATTTCATATGAATTGCACATTGATCTGATTTGGCGGCCTAATACAGAGACTGATCTTGCCGGATATAAAATATACAATTGGGATGGTGCCACATTTCAGTTGCTCTCTAACGTAAAAAAATATCGGTCATTTTATTGGGAATGGATCGGAGCTACATCTATTGCCGGAAAATATAAAATAAGTGCATACGATCTATCCGGTAATGAATCACCTATGAGTTCTGAAGTTACGACTCTCACTCATCAAATGACCGATACTGAATTTCTTGATATGACTCAACGTGCAACATTTAGATACTTCTGGGATTGGGGTGATCCGAATTCAGGAATAGCGCGTGAGAGATGGCAACCAAATGAAATAGATGTGACAAACACAATCGGCGGCGGCGGGTTTGGAGTCATGGCAATTATAGTCGGTATCGAACGAGGATTCATCACTCGAGATCAAGGTGTTGAAAGGTTGAAAAAGATTGTGAATTTCCTTGCCAATAACATTGAAAAATTTCACGGTGCTTTCCCTCATTGGTTCAACGGAACCACCGGAAAAGTTGTAAAGTTTGGGAATTATCAAGATGGTGGGGATATTGTTGAGACTTCATTCATGATCCAAGGTCTGCTTGCTGCAAGGCAATACTTCAACTTGCAAAATGGCAACGAAGATGAAATCAGAAATTTAATTAAACAAATTTGGGAAGGAATTAATTGGGATTTTTATAGAAACGGTTCAACTGGTTTATACTGGAATTGGTCTCCGACTTATCAGTTTAATATTCCGGAAGGAGGATCTTTCCGTTTTCATGGTTGGAGCGAAACTATGATCACTTATTTTCTTGCGGTTGCTTCACCAACTCATCCAATCTTGAAAGACTTTTATAAAAGTGGATGGGGAACAGATGGAGGTATTAAGTATACTGGTCAACCTAAATACGGTTATCTACTTCAAGTCGGAACAAATTATGGCGGTCCACTTTTCTGGACTCACTATTCATATCTTGGTTTTGATCCTCGGGGTAGACGAGATCTCTATGCAAATTATTTTGTGAATAATTTCAATCAGACAATGATTAACCGTTCTTACTGCATCGAAAATCCGGGACACTTTGCAGGTTATAATGAAAATTGCTGGGGATTAACTGCCAGTAATAGCATTCCGGGTGTGGGTTATTTGGCACATGAACCCGGTTCAAACGATAATGGAACGATTGCACCAACTGCTGCAATAAGTTCGATGCCGTATTTTCTTTATGAAAAAGAAAATTTGGCTCTGAATGCAATTAAACATTTTTACAGAGTTTATGGTAACACACTTTGGGGAGATTTTGGTTTTAAGGATGCGTTCAATGTCAGCAAGTTATGGTTTGACACAGATTATCTTGCAATAGATCAGGGACCAATAATCTGTATGATAGAAAATTACCGCTCTCAGTTATTGTGGAAACTCTTTATGGCTGATGAAGATGTGAAAGCAGTAATTTCAAAAAATGATCCATTCTTTCCTTCAGTTGATCCTTCTGATGTGGGAGATAAAAAAAAAATACCAACTGAATTCAAGCTCGAAGGAAATTTTCCAAACCCATTTAATCCAACGACTATTATCCGCTATCAGTTATCTTCTCTCAGTTATATACAGTTGAAGGTGTATGATACTCTTGGAAGAGAAGTTGCAACACTAGTAAATGAAGAGCAACTAGCCGGTGAACACAACATTACATTTGATACTGCAAAAATATCCAGAGTAAACCAGTTAACATCTGGGATTTATTTTTATAGAATACGAGCCGGTAAATATTCAGCAACAGGGAAAATGGTTCTGCAAAAATGATATGAACAAACTCAACAAATTGGAGGTTCTACCTGGGATTTAATCACTTCTTCCATAATTAAATCAAATTTACTATTACCTGAAATACCTAGAGTTTTTATAGTCTTACAGAAAATCTTGGTGGCATAAAGTCATTTCTGACGACTTTTAATATGAATGTTGGGTCCAAACTCGAAGATTATCTACCATTAAAAGTATTGTTAATTGTTTTAAGATTTGGAAAGGACTAAATTTGTCCCGGATGAAAAATATATTTAGAAATAATACAAAAAAAACAATAGCTCTTATACTCCTTGGGTTTTTTGTTTTTTCGTTTTTGCATTCGGAATTAGGATTTCTTGATTTTGACGGTGATAACCACGGGACACATGACTATTGCCAGATTGTTAAGAATACTAATGCACATTCAAAAATATTACGGGAAGAACTACCCAAACTTGAGCTTAATAAAGATCTCTGCTTTCATTGCTTTGAAGAAATTGAAGCGCAAACAACACAAACTTATTTTGGAACAACGGATCATCATCTAAAAGCCAAAACATTTGCCGATCTATACCTTTTTAACAGCTCCTTTCTGATTTAACCAATCTTTTTTTACTTCGTTAATCTCTTTGCGGGATAAGTGTATTCCGCCTTAAGTGTACAACCAAACAATTATAAATTTTGGAGAGAAAATGTTTAGTAATGCGAAATCCCTCTTAGCGGGAAATAAAATTTTTATTTTGGTCGCTGTCGTGCTTCTGCCAGTTTGCCTTTACGGGCAAGCTGAAATTAAAAAACTCAGTTTGAATGAAGCCATTGAAATAGGATTGAAAAATAATCCGGAAATAAAAAGCGCTATAGAAAATATTTCAGCTTCTAAAGGAAGATTTTGGAGTGGAATATCATTGCCGCAGCCGGAAGTTGGTGTTAGTTATGAATACGCACCGGTAAAAAGCAGTTTAAGTAATTCTAGTGAACGAACTATTGAAGTTCAGCAATCCTTTGAGTTTCCCTCAAATTATTTTTTGAAAGGAAGCAAATTCAGCAAAGAAAAAGAGATTGCAGTTTACAAATTAAATTTGGTTGAACGGAGCGTAATTAACCGGGTAAAGACAGCTTACTACAAAATATTGGCGAAACAATACCAGGTGAAATCTGCAGAGGATAATCTTGCAATCTCGGAAGATTTTTTTAAGAAGGCGGAGATTAGGCAAAATGTTGGCGAAGGAACTAATCTTGAAAGATTGACCGCAAAGGTTCAATACGCCGAGGCGAGAAACAATCTGGAAGTTGTAAAAAATGATTTTACAACTGCATTTGCCGAACTTAATTACGCAGTTGGATTTGGAAAACAAAGTTATGATTCGATTTTTAGTCTAACAGACTCACTGGTTTTCACTGATCATAAAATAAATTCAGAACAGATTTATAAATCATTTGAAGAAACAAATCCGCAGATAAAAATTGCGGAATTAAATTATGGTATAGCATCTGTAGAAAAGGGACTTGCTTGGTCATCACTTCTTCCGAATTTCAATCTTGCATATTTCAAACAAACTCGAGACGGCAATAACGGTTTTTACGGCGCATCTTTTGGAATATCAGTCCCGCTCTGGTTCATGTTCGATCAAAGAGGAAAAATTCAAGAAGCGGTCGCTAATCAATCCATCTCCGAATCCGAACTGCAATTGACAAAAAACGAGATCGCTCTAAAATTAAAAAGCATTTTCATGGATCACGAAAATAATCTGATGCAAGTAAAACTATATGTATATGAAATTCTTCCGCAAGCTGAGGAAATTTATAGAACAGCAATAAAAAGTTATGATGCGGGGGAACTGACTTACCTTGAATATCTGCAAGCGAAACAAACGTTATTAAGCTCGCGGAATAATTATATAAATGCTTTGTTCAATTATTATCAATCGGTATTCCGGATTGAAGAAATAGTCGGGCAAAATATTATTGAAAAATCTGAATTGGAGAAATAAATGAAAACAAATATCAAATTGTTTATTGCCGTAAATGTTTTAGTCTTTGTCCTTTGGGGATGCGGCGCTAAAGAAGAAACTAAAAAAGAAGAAAGTCATAATGAGCAGAACGAAGTTGTTAAACTTTCAGCCGAATCGATTAAACAAATAAAATTGGAAACCGAAACGGTTTCACTTCAGACGTTCACCGGATATCTGACAATTCCGGCAAAAGTAATTACAGTCCAGGATAACGAAGCGCAGATTGGTTCGCTTGTCCAGGGAAGAGTGCATGATGTTTTAGTAAAAATAGGCGACTATGTAAAAGCCGGACAAATATTAATGTATGTGGAGGGGTTAGAGATAGGAGTTGTGAAATCCGGTTATCTTAAAGCAAAAGCTAATTATGATTTTACAAAAGCTGATCTTGATCGTCATAAATTACTTATGGAACAAAATATAGGATCCAAACAATCTTATTATGAAGCTGAGGCGGAATACAAAAAAGCCAAAGCTGAGTTTCAAGCAGAGGATAAAAAAATACATTCAATTGGATTGAGCGATGAAGATGTAACCGAAGCGAATCTGAGTGAAGAACATACATCCGGCACACTGCCGATTAAATCGTCAATCAATGGTATCGTGGTTGAAAGAAATGTTGTTATGGGGCAGTATGTTGACGCAACAACAAATGCCTTCAAAGTAATTAATACAAGTACGGTTTGGGTTGACGGACAGATTTATGAAATGGATTTAACAAAGATAAATCAGAAAACAAATGCATTATTTACATCGGCAACTTATCAGAACGAAAAATTTAACGGAAGAATTATATATATCGGTCAAACTGTGGATGAACAGTCCAGAACAATTACTGTGCGCGGTGAGTTTGATAATGCGAATAACAAATTGAAACCGCAGATGTTTGGTGAATTAAAAATTCCGGTGAGTGCAAATGCAAAAGCAATTATGATTCCTGAAGAAGCAGTTATTAAAGAAGCCGGGCAAGAATTTGTTTTTGTTCAAACAAGCGATACAACCACACCTAGCGGCGGGCAAGCATTCGGACAAAGAAAAGTAATTACCGGAACATCCGTTGGCAGCCGGATTGAAATCAAGGAAGGATTGAAAGAAGGAGAAAAAGTTGTGTCCAAAGGTGTGTTCTATCTAAAGAGCGAATTGAAAAAAGATGAATTGGCGGGAGACTAAACTTATGTTAGAAAAAATAATTTCATTAACACTGAATCAAAAAGGTATGGTAATATTTCTTTCGCTGCTGATCGTTGCTTTCGGATTGTATTCATATTTGACATTGCCGATTGATGCTTTCCCGGATGTAACAAATATACAAGTGGAAGTAGTTAGTCATGCGGATGGACTTTCCGCAATTGAGATTGAGCGGAATGTAACTTACCCAATTGAGATGGCAATGCGCGGTTTGCCGGATGTAGAACAAATGCGTTCGGTTACAAAGTTCGGGCTTTCAATAGTAACAATAGTATTTAAAGATGATGTTGATATTTATTTTGCACGTCAACTTGTATTTGAGCGGTTGGGCGAGGCAAAGGAAAGTGTTCCTAAAGGTGTTGAAGTTTCTATGGGACCAATCGCAACCGCGATGGGAGAGATATATCAATATACTCTTGAAGGGAAGATGCCGAGCGATTCGCTGGCAAAGATTTCCTACTTAACAAACTTGAGAACAATTCAAGAGTGGATTGTAACACCTCAACTAAAAAGTGTTGCCGGAGTAAATGAAATAAATTCTTTCGGCGGTTACTTTAAAGAGTATCAAGTGATTGTATCGCCGGAAAAACTTTTGAAGTATTCCATAACAGCAGATGATGTTTATAGAGCAATTGAGAACAACAATCAAAATGTTGGTGGAAACATTCTTGAAAGAAATTCCGATCAATACATAGTTCGCGGAGTTGGTTTGATTAAAACCATCAACGATATAGAAAATATTGTGCTGAAATCACACGAAGGAACACCGACTTATATAAAAGATGTTGCCCAGGTAAAGATTGGTGAAGCTGTGAGAATGGGAGCCGCAATGATAAACGGCAAAAATGAAGCCGTTGGCGGAATTGCAATGATGCTGCGTGGCGAAAATAGCCGTGAGGTTGTCAAACGTGTGGAAGAAAAAGTTAGAGAAATAAATGAGAATAATATCCTTCCGGATGGTATTAAAATAATCCCTTATTACGATAGAAGCGAAATTATAAACGCAAGTGTCAATACAATGAATAAAGCTTTGATTGAAGGTGCAATACTTGTTCTAATAGTATTGTATTTTTTCTTGAGAAGTTTCAGAGGCAGTTTTGTTGTGCTTCTTGCTTTACCTCTTTCGTTACTATCTACATTTATTGTGATGAAACTTGTAGGACTTAGTGCGAATTTAATGTCGCTCGGCGGACTTGCGATTTCAATTGGGATGATAATAGACGCTACAATTATTCAAGTAGAAAATGTACAGAGGCATTTAGGCGAAGGAGAAAATGATCATCCTAAGTTATTAACGGTTCTTAAAGCAGTTCTTGAAGTTAGAAAACCAAGTATCTTCGGTGAATTAATCATTGCAATAACATTTATACCGATTCTTTCGCTGCAAGGAATTGAAGGGAAGATGTTTGGTCCGCTTGCCAAGACTGTTGCCATCGCGCTTCTTTCGTCAATGTTTCTTTCAATTTTTGTTATTCCGGTTCTTTGTTCGGTGTTCTTGAAGTCACAGCCGGAAAAAGAAAGTGTAATTATGAAGTATGCAACGAAAATTTATTTACCGCTTTTAGAATATGTGATGAAGAAGAAAATAGAATTGTTGAGTATAGCCGGATTTTTCTTGATTGCTGCTTTGTTTCTTTTCACAAAATTGGGGACTGAATTTATACCGATTATGGATGAAGGCGCGTTCGATATGGATGTTGCCTTGCTTCCAGGAGTTTCACTTTCAAAGGCTATGGAAGTAAATCAACTTGCCGCGCAAAAGATGAAAGAGTTTGACGAACTCGATGTAGTTGTATCAAAAACCGGTCAAACCGGTATTGCAATGGATACAAGAGGAGCGGATAAAACCGGTTACACAGGAATATTAAAACCAAAAAGTGATTGGAAGCGAAATATTTCAAAAGAAGAATTGACTAATGAAATGCGTGCTTCGCTGGAAGAGATACCGGGAATTGGATTTGGATTTAGCCAGCCGATACAATGCAGAATTGATGAACTTATTGCCGGAACAAAAGCGCAATTGATTCTAAAACTTTTTGGTGATGATATAGACTTGCTAAAAAACAAATCGGATGAAATTGCAAAAATTCTTTCTTCCGTTAAAGGTGGAACTGATTTGATGACAGAAAAGGTTTCCGGGCAACCATACTTAACTGTGAACATAGATAGAAATAAAATTGCGCGGTATGGGTTAAACATAAGCGATGTTCAGAATGTAATTGAAATAGCTGTTGCCGGAAAATCTGCTTCTAAATTTTATGAAGAGAATAGGAATTTTGATATAACTGTTCGTCTGCCTGAAGAAAAAAGAAACTCTATTGAAGCGATTGAGAATATATTAGTCCCGGCAAAATCGGGAATGAATATTCCGCTAGCACAATTAGCAGATATATCTATGATCGAAGGACCCGTTCAGATTAGCCGTCAAGATGGAATTAGAAGAATAGGCATTGAAATGAATGTTAGCGGGAGAGACATAGGCGGTTTTGTTGCTGAGGCAAAACAGAAAATAAAAGAGAACGTACAACTCCCGGCGGGTTATTATTTAACATGGGGCGGACAATTTGAGAATCAGCAAAGAGCAATGAATAAACTAATGATCATTGGACCAATTGCAATAGGTTTAATACTGCTACTCTTATTCATTACGTTCAGATCTGTCCGCTTGTCTGTGTTAGTAATATCCAATCTTCCATTTGCATTAATTGGCGGAGTCTTTTCGCTCTACATCTCCGGATTATATTTATCTGTTCCGGCTTCGGTTGGATTTATAGTTTTGTTCGGTGTTGCCGTATTAAATGGAGTTGTTTTAGTCTCGAGAATTTCTCAACTGAGAGATGAAGGAATTGAATTACGCGAGGCAATCAGAATAGGAAGTCTTAACAGATTACGCCCGGTTTTAATGACTGCCTCAATAGCAATTTTTAGTTTGATGCCTATGTTGTTTGCCAGCGGAACCGGATCGGAAATCCAGAAACCGCTTGCAACCGTGGTTATCGGCGGCTTGATCACTTCAACCTTTCTAACAATGTTAATCATTCCATCAATTTATAGTTGGTTCGAAAAGAGAAAAGTTGAAGCGGAAGTGTAAATAATGTATTCCGCTATATATTACTAGGATGTAAGTCGGACTTTATAATTATTTTGTTGATAATGTTGTAGAATTAGCAAAGTTAGAACGAATGAAAGATGAAAAAATGCAGTATAGTGCCACATAAGGAATCCCGAAATATTTGTAAATCGGAAAAATGAAATGGTTAGTATAAATTGTGGATTAATTACATCTTGTAAGAAGAGCTCATTCCAAAAATTTAATATATATAAAACGGAATCGTAGAAAACTTAGATGTCCACACTGGAAAACCATTCCGCGATCAATCGAATGCTTGTATTGCCAGAATATTCCTGGCTTTATTGAGTAAATATTTTGACTAACTTTTTTAATTTGAAAATATTTTTTTTGTTTTTATTTCTCAATTGGTCACAACAATTAATTGGGCAATGTCTAAAATTACCAGTTAGATATTTTGAGAAACTCATTAAAGTTAATAAGTTTATGTAAATTCATTTATTAGGTTTAGACACGGTGCTTTTATTTAAACAAATTTTAAAATTGTAAATATTCTGAAAGTCACAACTCATAAAATGAAAATAGATGGAACCTAAAAAACAAAATTCTATTGAAATAATAAGAATTCCTTTTGAGCAAATGATGAAGGAATTCGAACGCATCCTTCGTAAATATTATTTCACAGAAGAGAAATCAAAAATTTTAGCAAGAATTTTTACAGAGAGTAGTTTAGATGGAATTTATACTCATGGGGTAAACAGATTTTACGAGTTTATAATATTCGTTAATCAAAAATGTATTTTCGTTCATGCAGAGCCTGAAAAAATAAATAGCATTGGCGCTGTGGAGCAGTTTAATGGAAATCTAGGTCCCGGTCCTCTTAATGCATTGAAATGCACAGACCGATCGATGGAACTCGCAAAGGAATTTGGAATCGGTTGCGTTGCTTTATCTAACACAAATCATTGGATGCGTGGCGGCACTTACGGATGGCGAGCGGCCAAGGCAGGATTTGTTTTTATCGGTTGGACAAATACAACTGGTATTATGCCCGCCTGGGGTGCTGTCGATTCCCGATTAGGAAACAATCCTATTGTCTTTGGTGTACCGTTCAACAATGAAGCTATTGTTATCGATATGGCTTTATCGCAATTCTCTTATGGTAAATTAGAAATTGCAAAAATGAAAGGAGAACCTCTCGGTGTACCAGGCGGTTATAACAAAGATGGAATACTCACAATGAATGCCGATGAAATTCTTGAATCAAAACGCCCGCTGCCGATCGGATATTGGAAAGGCGCAGGATTATCATTACTGCTAGATTTACTGGCAACAGTTTTATCGGGAGGATATTCAACTCATGAAATTAGCAAACACAAATATGAACATGGCATCTCTCAGGTCTTTATTACAATAGATCTCTCAAAGCTTGGTGTCAATTCGGCTATTACAAATACTATCGATCAAATAATAGATGATTACCACAACTCCACCCGCGATTCTGAATCATTAGCAATTCTCTATCCCGGAGAGCGCGTGCTTAAAACTCGTAATGAAAATTTATTGAATGGTATTCCAGTCAATAGAATTATCTGGGATAAGATTCTGACGCTCTAATTAGATAGGTTGCTAAATAATTCTGAAAGTACCATATCCAAAATCCGGCGCAAAAAAATAATTCGCAAATTAGTCTTACACCTTGACCGGTTATTATATGGAATTACAAAAAATAACCTAATCTTTCTCCGGATGTCTAAACTTCATTTTTGACCTCTGACGGGGTAGCAATAAAAGATTGATTATAAATCGTAATCAAGTTTTTTTTAACACACCATCAGCAATAAATACTCCTTTATAAGTTCATTTTAAAACTCTAATTCTATTTTAGCTGTCGGAACATTCTAAAAATATTTCTTGACATTTAAGAATACGTGTTTTAAGTTTAGACACGGTGTCTATATGTCAAACATTTTTTAATTCTTAAAATGACGGGCTGCAAAAATGCCAAAAGCTAAAAATGCCAAGTATAGTGTCCCTAACCTTGAAAGAGCTCTTAAGATTTTAGAATTACTTTCGAAGTACTCCGCAGGATTGACAACAGCTCAAATTTGTGAAAAATTAAAATACCCTCGTAATAGTGTCTTCAGAATTACCTCAACACTACAAAACAATGAATATCTAATACGTAATGAAGAAACAAAGGAATTTCAACTCACACTTAAACTTTTAAATATGGGTTATGCGGCAATTGGTGATGAGACACTTATTGAAAAGGCCTTACCAATTATGAGAGAATTACGAGACAAAATTGGAGAAACTGTTCCGCTAGGTATTTTACATGGGGATGAAGGCATTGTGATAGAGGAGGTGCCTGGTGCGCATTCTTTTAGATTCGTATTAGAACCCGGGAAAAAATTTAATCTGCATACTGCAGCTCCGGCAAAGGCGATATTAGCTTTTCTTCCAAATTCCGATCTGGAATCAAAAACATCTAAAATTAATTTTGAAAAATTTACGGATCGAACTATTACAAATCTAAAAGATTACAAGGTTTGTTTAGAAAAAGTACGAAACTGTGGTTATGCAATTGATTATGCTGAAGAAATAGAAGGTATGCATTGTATATCGGCACCAATCTTTAACAGAAAAGGATTTCCGATTGCAGCCATATGGATTACCGGTCCTTCAAGAAGAATAAGTTCAACTGATTTTGATAAGATTGGCGAAGAAGTAAAAAAACATGCACTTAGTATATCGAAAAGTTTTGGATATGGGCTAATAAAATCCGTCCCAAAATAATTTGAAGAGTAAATAACAATTTCGGTTGCGGTTATGCATATAATGATTTTATGGTGATCCTCAATCAAAATAAATAACAAGTAAGATTATTAAAGATAAGGAGGATAAATGTCACAAAAATTAAAAAGAGTTTTTTCCACTCTCATCACAATCATATTTTTATTCCCAGTTTACAATATCCATAATGCGCAATCAATATTATTATCTCCCGATTCATTATATGTGGGCCAAATTCCAGTTAATAGCAAGGCAGTGAGACAACTAACTATAACGAATATTGATTCTCATGATCTTACAATTAGCGCTATTAATTTTTCAAATACAAATGGTTTTCGTCTTCTTAACAATCCCGGGACAAAAACTTTAAAATTTTTAGATAATTTCATTTTGGATGTCGAATTTTCTCCAGCTAGTAGCGGACACTTTGAGTCTCTACTTTCAATTATAAGCAATGCAAAATCTGGCCAATCCAATGTGTTGTTGAAGGGTGTAGGTATGCAAAGTTCAAAGACTACGTTTGAGAGAATCTTTACAGATCTATATGGAGGAATAAGTTCTATAGCCCCGACAAGTGATGGCGGATATATAATGGGTGGTTCGGCTCAATCACCAAGTGAATTTTATTCTAGTTTTTACCTAGTAAAGACTAATAGTCTCGGTGAATTTTTATGGTCGAAATCATATTCATACGGCAGCTTTAATGGAAATAATAGTGTTGTCCAAATTTTACAAATATCTGGTGGTGGATATATACTTTTAGGAAAAACTAGCAGTTCGGGTTCAACAGGAGTAGATGTTTATTTATCAAAATTAGATTCAAGCGGGAATATTATATGGGAAAAAACATATGGCGGAAATTTTGATGATAATGCTGCATCTATAATAACTATTTCTGATGGTTATATGATCGCCGGATCGACAATGAGCTATGGAGATGGAAGTTCGGACATATATGTTATTAAAGTTGATAATTCCGGAAATGAAATTTGGCATCATAATTACGGCGGCTCGGGCGGTGATACAGGCTCTCAAATCATTTCGACTCAAGATGGAAACTTTGCTATTGTTGGAACAACTTCAAGTTTTGGAGCGCACGGTGCTTTTGATATTTACTTGCTCAAAATTGACGGTAGCGGAAATAAAATTTGGGATAAACTTTACGGTGGCAGCGATTGGGATGAAGGCAATAGTGTTGCCGAACTTTCAGATGGAAGTCTTGCAATTGCCGGTTTTGCAATTGGTTTTGGTGCAGGTGCAAGAGATATGTTCTTGGTTAAAACAGATGCAAGTGGTGTTGAACAATGGCATAAAGCATTCGGCGGAATATACCAAGATAATGCTTTGAAAGTAGTAACTACTTCTGATGGTATAGTTATGGGCGGCACCAAAACAATTAGTATAAAAAATAATACCACAAATACAAATAGTAATATTGATCTTCTAGTAATTAAAACAGATTTGAATGGAAACTTAGTCTGGCAATCTCAATTTGGGGGATTTCAAGACGAAGGTTTCTCCGACATGATCAAAAATACGGATGGTAATTTTGTTATTGCAGGTTCAACCAGCAGTTACTCCGGAAATTATTTCTTGAATATAAATCCTCAAGGACAAATTACAAGTATAAAAGAAGAACTTGGTCAAAACTTGCCGTCAGATTTTCAATTATTTACAAATTACCCAAATCCTTTTAATAATCAGACACTAATTTCATTTCAAATACCTGAACAAAGTTCTGTTGAGCTTAGTGTTTACAATATTGTTGGACAGAAAATAACAACTCTTATTAATGGTGTAAAACCTGCAGGCAAATATAGTATTGGATTTAATGCAGCTGAATTTACTAGTGGTGTTTATTTCTATCAATTAAAAACAAGATTTGGAATTAAAACTCAAAAGATGGTATTACTCAAATAACAAGTTAAAAAATATTTAAAGAGGTAAAATGAACAAAATATGTACATGTTTTCTGTAATTAAAATTACAAATCCAAAAGAGGAGCGAAAATGTCAAAAATATTTAAACCTATTTCAAGTTTCTCGGTCGTATTGCTGCTATTGTTTTTCAACACATCTTACTATGCGCAATCTACCGGTTTAATTTCCGGCCGTGTTGTAGATTCAGAAACAGGCGAATATCTGCCTGGGGCCAGTGTGATACTTCAGGGAACAAATATTGGAACTGCGACTGATCTTCAAGGTCTTTTCAGAATTGCCAATATCCCCATCGGCAAGCATACTGTACAAATAAAATATATGGGTTACGAATCTTTCTCAACCGAAGCAGTTGTAAAGGCCGAGTCAATCACGAATCTTAATGTTAAGCTTAAAGTTAGCTATGTCAAGATGAATGATGTGGTTGTTTCTGGATTAAGGCAGGGTGCAACAAAAGCTCTTAGTGTTCAACGTGAGTCCGATAATATTAAAAACGTTCTATCTAAAGAACAAATTGAAAATTACCCTGATCAAAATGCTGCTGAAGTATTACAGAGAGTGCCGGGAGTTTATATATCAAGATCCGGCGGAGATGGTCGTTTTGTATTAATACGCGGTACGGATCCACGTTTAAGTAGTGTTACTGTAAATGGTGATCCTTTAGCGACAAATCGTAATCAACAAAGATATTCTCAAATGGATATCATAGGGTCAAGTCAGATAGCATATTTAGAAGTTAATAAAACTATGACGCCTGATATGGATGCTAATTCCATCGGAGGTTCAGTTAATATTATTTCACGTAGTGCATTCGATTATCCGGGTACAAGTTTAAAAGTTGGTGCTAATAGCGGATATGCTAATTTAGACAGAACCCCTTTATGGGGAGGTAGTGTAAATTATAGTACACGATTAGGTGAAGATAATAATATTGGTATAGCGTTGAATGTAAATTGGGATCAAAAAAATCGTGGCGTAAATCAAATTGAATCCGCTTGGGGTCCTAAAACAGATGTAAATAAAAACATTATTCCTTATGCATTAACAGAAGTGAATCTTGAAGATGTACAGCTTTTGCGTAATAGATATGGTATCGGCGGAAGTATCGAGTATCGCTTTGATAATTACAATAAAATTTATGCAAAGCTATTGTGGAGTGAGTTCGACGACGGGTACAACAGAAGCCGTACACGTCTTCGCGTTGATAGAGGAACTTACTTAAACCAAGATGGTACGCTTATCCAAAATGCACAAATTGTGCGAGAAAGTAAATCGCATATTGAAAAGCAACTTCAAAATAATTTGAGTTTAGGCGGTGAGAATC
Organism: Ignavibacteriales bacterium; assembly: GCA_026390795.1. Lineage (NCBI taxonomy): Bacteria > Pseudomonadati > Ignavibacteriota > Ignavibacteria > Ignavibacteriales > Ignavibacteriales bacterium. Next base: position 96,722 of record JAPLFG010000003.1, on the reverse strand, counting down.
ATTTTGGTGACCTAGCCTTGGACTATAACCTAGCTTACAGTATTGGACGTACAAATACGTTTCCAGATGTTGTGTCAACCTGGACTCATTCATCTAAATTCAATCTGGCTCTTGATTTATCAAATACACTTTATCCAAAATGGAATGTAACAAATCTAGACCAATCAGTTCAAAATGATCCTACAAAATATGGGTCACCGAGTTTTGACTATCGCGATTTCAATGCTTCCAATTCATATACAGTTGGCGGGTTGAACGCCTCATTACCCTATGATTTCTTTGGCTTTTTCGCGACTGTAAAAGCGGGAATGAAGTATACTCATTCATATAAAGATAATGGCGACACACATTTTAGTTACTCCTGGAAAGGAACTACCCCTCTCACGATGGCCAATTTCCTTTCAAGTCGAAATCCAAATGATTTTCTAGCGGGAAATTATGTTTTCGGTCCAGAAGCTGACTACCCTGCAGTCAAGGATTTCGTGAATCAAAATTTATATAATAGTGCAATTTTCCCAGCAACAGAAAATGTTTGGGACGCATTAGGACAGACATATCAAGTTAGAGAAAATGTTATGGCATATTACTTAATGACTGATGTTAAATTCGGCGATCTTTCAGTACTCGCAGGATTCCGACATGAATTCATTAGTGACAGCCAGGATGGCTATAAGTTAGTTTTTGATAGCAAAGGAAATTTTTCTAGCATTTCTCCTATAAGCTCCACTTTAAACTATAGTGATCTTTTCCCAATGATCCATTTCAACTATAATATTAGTGAAATGACAAAGGCTCGGTTTGCAGTAACCAGAACTACATCCCGTCCTAATTATTGGGATTTAGTACCATATTTTTATATACAGGATAAAGGTCTTAGCATAAGAGCTGGAAATTCCAATCTTAAACCAACCTATTCCTATAACTTTGATTTTAGTGCTGAACACTATTTCAGTGGAATTGGTATTGCATCTGTTGGTCTATTCTATAAATCGCTAAAGGATATTTCTTATCAAAGCACAACGTTACTTCAAAGCGGAACTTATGCAGGTTATTCTCTACAAACAACAGTGAATGGTGGAAGTTCTGACTTATACGGTGTAGAACTAAACTGGCAGCAAGAATTAACATTCTTGTCAGATTTCTTTTCAGGCTTTGGAATTTATGCTAATTACTGTCATACCTGGGCAAAAGCAAATTTAGTCGGTCGTGAGGGATTTTTACCCGGTCAAGCCGGCGATATTACTAACGTTGCTTTAGCTTATGAAAATGGCGGATTCAAAGCCAGAGTAAGTTATCAGTATCAAGGAAAATTTATTACCGCAGTTGGTATCAATGAAAACTTTGATTATTACGTTGCCTCACATGGTGGAGTTGATTTCACAGCCTCTCAGAAATTATTTAAAGGATTTGACTTGTTTATGGATGTAACCAACATCAACAATGCCCTTGATCAAGTATATATGGGAGATCCTAGTCGTCCAACCAATATACAAATGTTTTCATGGTACTCTCGTGCCGGTATCAAGTATAGTCTAGATTAATTCATAATAATAATTGTGGGCAACATATTTCTGTTGCCCACTTTAATCAACCATTTCAAATAAAAGAGCTGATAGGTCGATAAGATGAGAAAACAAAAATTATATCATGGTGTAATAGCCCCGATGGTAACGCCTGTAACAGAGACCGGAGAGATACATGCTGGTTCGGTAGAAAAACTAGTTGACTATGTAATTCAAGCAGGAAATTTTCCATTCATTCTTGGTACAACGGGTGAAATAGCATCAAACTCGCTTGCCAACCGAGATGAACTTGTAAAGCTAACTGCAAAATTTGTAAATGGAAGAAAAATATTATATGCCGGCATCACAGATAATTGCATTGCCAATACAATAAATACTGCAAATAAATATGCAGATTTTGGCGCTAATGCATTTGTCGTTCATCTCCCTTATTTCTTTCCATTGACAAGCGACTTGATGTTAAAGTATTATGAAACGATAGCAGAGAATTCTCCATTACCGATTGTTATCTATAATATAACGTCTATTACACATATGTCGATACCAATCGATGTAATTGAAAAACTTAGTACACATCCTAACATCGTTGGGTTGAAGGATTCTGAACGTGATTACGACCGTGTGGAAAAATTAGCAAAACTGTTTAAGGACAGAGAAGATTTTTCATTATTTATTGGTTGGACTAACAAATCAAGCCAGGCATTGTTGCTCGGTTTTGATGGAATAATTCCAAACACTTCAAATGTAACTCCTGCATTATTTCAATCACTTTATGAATCCGCATTTAAAGGTGACGAGCAAGAGGCGATGAAATTTCAAGATAAAGCGGAAGGACTTTCCAAACTTGTGCAGAACAATAAAACTATGGTAAGAACTATTCCAGAATTAAAGGCAATAATGAATCACTTAGGCATATGTACTCCCTATGTATTACCGCCTTTGGTTCATCTAACTGAAAATGAAAATAAAGAACTAATTAAAAATTATAAAAATCTGGGTTTGTAATTACTGGAGGAAGAATGTGGCGATCATTTGGATTGTTTTTTTCATTAATGATTTTGTTTGCTATCGGAATAAAAGGACAAAAATGCGGTGAACCGATTAAACTTAATAAAGGCCCTCAATTATTTATAGATGATTATTTGATTGCCGACCAATCATTTTTACTTAGGACAGTAAATAATCCTCAAAAACTTTCCAATCCAATATTAGTGGGTGGACTGAAAAATGATTTAGTGTGGCAGCCATATCTTAGTGTTCTTCGCGATCCAGATTCCGGTATGTTTCGTCTTTGGTACAACACACCGGTGGATACATCTGAAGTCTCACGATGCCACATAGGTTATATGGAATCGAAAGATGGAATTAATTGGATTCGTCCGCCTCGCATATTGAAAGATCCGCATGAAATTCAATTTGGTGTTAAAGTTTTAGATTTGGGAAAAAATTATTCTGACAAAGAAAAACGTTTTGTACTAGCAACATATCTTAAACCTGGTTATCGAGTTTCTACATCTCCTGATGGTTATAGTTGGACACCCATTTCTGATAAGCCTGTTTTTTTACATAACCATGATATCACATCATTGTTCTGGGACCCAATTAGAAAACAATTTTTAGCGACTGTTTCACATCGACAGAGAGGATTTGGTGATCCATCTCTTCCTAAGGTTGATGATATAAGAAGAATACCGCATGAAACAGTTAGTAAGGATTTGATTAATTGGGAAACAATATGGCCGATCATTACACCTAAGATTGGTGTACCACTCGAAGTTGGAGAAACTCAGTTTTATTCTATGTCTGGTATTATTGAGCGTGGTGATTTATTAATCGGACTAGTAAAAGTTTTGCGAGATGACTTGAATGCAACTTACGGTAAAAGTGCAAAAGAGATGGGTGATAAGGACAGAAAAGCTGCTGGAATCGGCTATACAGTTTTAGCCTGGAGTAGAGACGGACGAACATGGGAAAGAGATTATGAACCTTTCATACCAAATAATCCCATACCTGGAACATTCGACCATGCTATGGCATGGGGTGATGAACAAATAATCGTTGGTGATGAGACATATGTTTATTACGGAGGATATGAAAGCGGGCATAAAGTAAATCGTTTTAATGAAAGACATATCGGTTTTGCTAAAATGCTAATAGATAGATATGTGAGCAGAGATGCAGACTTGAATACAGGAACATTGATTACAAAACCGTTAATCATCAATGCCGAATCTCTTACTGTCAATGCTAAGGTAAAAGGGGAATTTCGTCTCCGGTTGCTCGATATAAATCGTGAGCCTATAAAAGGTTTTGATTGGGTAGAGTTAAAAGGAGATTCGGTTGAACATAAAGTAGAATGGGCAAAAAAAATAGACTCACTTGCCGGTACACCAGTTTGCATCGAGTTTCAACTTAAGAACGCACAGTTATTCGGTTTCTATTTGCACTAACAGAATTAATTACAAAAATGAATTATGAGGTATATCTTGAAAGCGAGATCCATTAAAAATTTATTGATTTATGTAATTTGTTTATTACCAGTCACGTTATTAGCACAGACCAATTCAAAAATTATTAGCATCACCGAAAATTTTGATAACGATCCTAAGTGGGAAGGAGTAAACAATAGAGTTGAGGGTATTGATTGCCCCACTATTACACAAAACTTTGGATGGGCAGCGACCAATAAAACCGGATTTGGTCCTGGAGAAATTGGCGGAGTAATCTGGAGATCTACCACACCCGCTTTTTATGCCATGCCAATAAATAAACCGCTTTCATTTAAAGATCCATTTTCCGCATCGGGAAAAATTGCGGTTATAGTTCCGCCTGAAGGCGGCGTAGGATTTTACATTGGATTTTTCAATGCTGAACGGCAAGGATGGCGTGTATGGTCGTCATGCGGATTTCGAATGGGAGATATGATAGGCGGTAAAACTCGTTTTTTTATTGATTACAAAACAGGGACAGCAAATGGTGCAAACTTATTTCCCGATTTGGAAATTCAGGGTAACGGATCGGTTCATACATGGGAGTTGAAGTACGATCCTAATATGAGTGTTGCACAAGAAAAATGGCCGGATGAAAGATTACCCAAATATTTTGAAGGAAGAATCGGAAGTGTTCATACGGATACTCTTTTGGTCGCAATTCAAAAAGATGATCCTTCGATGACAAAAGAAAAATTGTTGGATTTACTTTTAAAAGCTCGCGATGCCGGCTTGGTGGATGATTGGTATAGAAAGGATACCTATCATTTATGGACTCTGGAAAAAAATCCGGAAAAAATTAAAGGAAAAATCACATTCACATTTGATGGTCAGTCGGTAAGCTATTATGTAATTCCGGGTCACCAAGATTTGCCAACAATTATGAACCGCTTTGGTATTTATAACGTGCAGATTTATACCGGCAGTTTAGAATTTTATGTTGGTGATCTAATTGTAAATGGTAAGAAGATTGATCTGTCCCAAGATCCGCACTGGCAAGGTTTAAATAACAAAGTAACATTTACGGAAACCGATTTTCATTCACGGCATAATTACGGTTATGCTCAAACAAACTGGGCCGGTGAAAAACCAGGCGAGATTGGTGGAAGATTCTGGGGCACTGAAGTTAAAGACCCTCTCCAAGGATTTTACGCAGCCGATATTGGTGAAATGACTCTCGAAGACCCAATAAAATTTTCCGGTAAAATCACTTTTACCGAGGGAGCCGTTGACGGAAGAATGCTGATTGGATATTTCAATAAAGAAGAAAAAATGGCTCCTGTTCAAGGTGAGTATAAAGGTAATCCTCCGAATCAGTATTTAGGTCTTGAGGTAATGGACCAAACTGCGCTGGGTTATAGTTTTACTGCTGTCTGCTCGCCAAAGCAAAATATCTCAGAAGAATTACGCGGTCCAATCATAATTCCAGATCGCATCTCACGTCAATTCACATTTGATTACGACCCTAGTTCCGGCAAATCCGGAAGAATAACTGTAACACTGGGTAATGATAAGTTTTCATATGATTTAACAGCAGAGCAGCGAAAGACCGGATCAAAATTTAACCGGTTCGGTTTACTAAGTCCAAGAAAAGGCGGGAAATATGTAGATGTTTTCTTTGATGATTTAATCTATTCTTCACGTTTGCCAAAAGAAATGACCGTAAAGTACAAACAGGAAGTTATTAAAGAACCCTATCCGTTTGGCGGAAGGAAATATCGTTGAATCAGAATCCAATTGACCAGATACTCTTGAAATTTTGAAGTAGTGATCGTACGGCTAAATATTAGTACGAAATTATTCAACTGAATCAAAAGGTGAAAAAATGTTTAGAAAATCTTTTTTTCTTTTTACACTAATCATAATTATTAACTCTGTGGGCACACTTAAAGCCCAACAAGGAACAACCGGCCAAAATGGTGAATTAGGTGAATTTGCTCCTCCCGATGCATTCTTGAATGGAAGTAAACATCCATATTACGGTGCTGAAAATTCATGGGATGTTGAAGGTGATGCATTAGGCAGTAGATTTTTTGCACGTGATTACAAGCGAGAATATAAAAGGCGTGGTCAAAGAGCTTTACTTTTGACAATTGCGGGAAAATCACAGGAAGCAGAAAATTTTTGCCGTGAATCATTAAAAGGTGATAGCGAGGATTTGGAAGCATACTTTAATCTGGTTGTTGCATTAACACAACAAAACAAAATTGATGAAGCGGTTCAAACGGTTAAAAAAGCTGTGGATATGGGATTACCGCTTGGGCGTTTTTTTGCAGGACCGCGCGATCTGTTAAAGCCTCTTGTAGAATCAGAAGCATTTAAAAAATATGCAGCTCCATTTAACTTAAATATCATACACGGGCCGATGCTTGGTCAGGTTACAGATCACGGAGCTAGTTTCTGGGTTCGCACTTCTGATGAAGTAAACGTTCAAGTGAATGTAAGTAAAAACAAATCAATGAAAGATGCGATTAAATCGGATCTTATTAAGAGTGATGCATCTAAAGATTATACTGCAATATTAAAAGTGAATAATCTTAAACCGGCTACTCAATATTTTTATGAAGTTGTAGTAAACGGCAAAGTCTCAGATCAAACAAAAATTTATTCATTCAATACTTATCCCAAAACCAATTTGGGCACAAAATTTAAAGTGGCCTTCGGTGGTTGTGCAGGTTATACACCATGGCATGAAAGAATTTGGGATGTCATCAAAGATCATGATCCATTGGCATTCTTGTGGATGGGGGATAATGTTTATATCAACACACCGTTACAGCAGGATGATATTCGTTATTGTTATTATCAGAGACAATCACGTACGGAATTCAGAAATTTAGTTTCCTCAACTTCTAATTATGCAATTTGGGATGATCATGATGCAGCAACTGATGATGTTTGGATGGGACCTTACAAAGATAAACCCGTTTGGAAAATGCCCATGCTCGATATTTTCAAAGAACAATGGATAAATCCATCTTACGGAAGTAAAGAATGGCCTGCATGCTGGTTTAATTTTAAAATTGCCGACGTAGAATTTTTTATGCTCGATGGACGATTTTACCGCACAGATCCGTATGATGTTAACCCAACACAGTTAGGACCGGCTCAAAAAGCCTGGCTGCTAAATGCTTTGAAAAAATCAACGGCTAAGTTCAAAGTTATCGCATCGGGAACCCCATGGGCTTATGATTCTAAACCGGGTGTTAAAGATACCTGGAATGGATTTCATGAAGAAAGAACTGAAATATTTGACTTCTTGGCAGACAATAATATTAATGGTGTAATTCTACTTTCAGGCGACCGTCATCGTACAGATATTAGAAAAATAGAGCGACCAAATGGTTACACCTTGTATGATTGGGAAAGCTGCCGATTGACAAATCAAATTGTTCATCCAGTTGAGCCGGGTGCGATGTTTGGTTACAATGATAAACAGTGTTTTGGATTATTAACGTTTGATACATCTAGTCCCGATCCATCAGCTACATTTGATGCTTATAGTATTGATAACGAAAAAGTTTTTTCAATGACATTGAAACTAAGTGAACTTACCGGTAAAAAATAAATATGATACAAAGAAAAAATTATTTTATTCGACTGTTATTTTTTTCAATGTCGTTTATAAGTCTTATACAGATTTCTGCACAATCGGTTTGGCGGCAGTCATCATATGATGATTTTAAAAATGGAACGTTTTTAGATGCCGGCAGCAACTGTTACGTATCTGCCAAAGGAAGAATTCAGATTATTACAAGATGGGATTTCAATAATGACGGTAAACTAGATTTCTTTTTACCTTCGGGTCATGGTCATACCGAGAAAGAAAATACATATATCTATTTAAATAACAGTAAAGATATAGATGCCCGTTCTCGGATTGAATTACCTGGAGGTGGCTCCCGGGATGGTTTAGTAGCCGATTTTAATAAAGACGGATTGAACGATTTAGCCGTTGTTAACTTTAATGATAGTCACGCTCGTAAAATTCCTGCATGGATTTATTATGGTACGAATAAAGGATTTACACCTAATAATAGAATTGAATTACCTGCGGCGGATGGAACCGCTATCGTTGCCGGCGATTTTAATGGAGACTCCTGGTTAGATCTAGTCGTTGGCTGTCAATATTGGGGTGATAATGAAAATGAAAATGCACCCAAAAAAAGTTTCATTTATTGGAACTCACCCAAGGGATTTAATTCTAATAATCGTCTCGCTATTACTCTTGATGGTTTGGGTGCTATAGCCTTAGCTTCAAAAGATATTGACGGAGACGGTAAAGATGATCTTCTTTTTCTCACTAAAGAAAATTTGTATTTGTTGTTATCGACTAAGGACGTATTTAAAGAAATAACTAACGCCGTCAAATTTAAATTGACAGGTTCTGCTTTATCAATCGGCGATATGAATAATGATAAAAAATATGATATAGCTGTTTGTACAAAAGAAGGTGTGTTGATTTTAAAAGGCCAGGGAAAAGGTAATTATGATTTGAAAGAATCTATTCTGTTGCCTGTAAGTCATTCAAGTGATGTTGCCCTTGCAGATATGGATAAAGATGGATTCGATGATGTAGTCGTTGCAAATCTTGAGACAACTGGCGGCGCGACGTGGACAGACTCATATCTGTTTTATTCTGATGGAAATGATTTTACTAAAAGAAAACCATTGAAACTACCCACACTTGGTGCAAGCGGAGTTAGTTGCGGTGATTTAAATAACGATGGCTATCCCGAAATAGTTTTTAGCAATCAATATTCTACAAACGAGCATGATCTGCTCTCTTATGTTTATTGGAATGAAAAAGGCACGTTTCGTTTTGAAGATCATACGCAATTACTAACTCAAGGGTCAATGGCAAATACAATTGGTGACGTTAACAATGATGGCTCACCTGATGTGATATTTTTTAACAACGCCGGATATTTTAGTGACGGTGCCGCCGTCTCTACTGTCTATTGGGGTGATGGTACTCGCAATTATTCCAAAGAGAGAAGCACAGAAATAAACACGCATCAGGTTTTCGGATTTGGTAATGCGGATTTAGATGATGATGGTAATGTTGAAATAATTATGGCAATGCAAGCATATAAAAATACTTTCGTTGAAAATGTAAATCATGATCAAGCCGGTTTAGTAATTGAATGGAGTAAGGCAGATAAGTTTAATGAACAGACAAATTTGACAATGAATCTTGCATATGGCGGTGTGAGAATTGCTGATATTAATAGAGATGGTTATTTGGATATTCTTGCCGGCGGCGATTGTGTTGATCTGAATGATCCAGCAAAACATGGTTTCCCGATTTTCTGGGGTTCTACAAATGGATACAGTTTTAAAAATCGTACGGTTCTACATTTTAACATTCCCAAAATACGCGGACCGTTATTAATGGATTTGAATAAAGACGGATGGCTGGATATTGCTGCACAAGTTGAGTTTGGTAAAATAAGATTTTGGTGGGGCGGTCCGTATGGTTTTAAAGATGAAAGAATTACCGAACTTGACTTAGGCAGGAAAGATGAACTTATGTATCTCACTGCCGCAGATGTAAATAATGATGGCTGGCTGGATTTGTTCTGTCCTCATCGTGCAGCACCAGAAGGAAATATCGATAACTCATATCTCTATTTTGGTTCTCCAAAAGGTTTCAGCAATGATAACCGTATCTTAATCCCGAGTTATGTTCCTTACCAAAATTGTTTTGCAGATATAAATAAAGACGGCTGGCTGGATTTAGTTCTAACAAGTTATGGGGGAGAAGTTAGCGGTAACCGTCCTTCGTTAATTTATTGGGGAAGCAAGGATGGTTTTAAAAAGAATCCAACAGAACTTGAAACTTACGGTTCTTCCGGTGTTGAAGTTCTTGACTATGATGGAGACGGCTGGCTTGATATTTTATTTGCCGATCATCGTAAATCCGGTTCTTACATTGAACCGGAACCTCATAGGCATATTTGCCCCTCACTATTGTATTGGGGCGGACCGAATGGTTTCTCGAAAAACAACAGATCGGAATTCATGGCGGTTGGACCAAGCGGACTTAATTTGCGGGACCCGGGTAACAGTTATGACCGCGGTTTATACGAAGATTATATTTCTGTAGTTCATCAAATAAATAAAAATGAAATTCCTTCATCAATTAAATGGGAAGCAGAAACACCATTTGGAACATCTGTGAAATTTCAAATCCGTGCAGCAGATTCTGAAAAAGAAATTCAAAATGCAGAATGGCAGGGTCCGGCTGGTTCAAATTCATGGTTTACAAAAACCGGAAGTGAGATAAAAGAATTGAGTGGAAAGTTTATACAGTATCGTGCCCGGTTGATAACACCGAATGATGCAGCAACACCTTATTTGACTTCGGTAGAATTAACATTTTCAAAAATAAAGTAAAGAACAAATTTATTTGGAATATATGGTAATGATTTCTAGAGCGATCACATTTGTTTTATTTTTTTCTTGCTTGTTAATGGGGCAAAATGTCTGGAAGCAAAATAATTTTATGGATTTTGCTGAGGGGCAATTTTTAGATGCCGGCAGCAACTGTTACGTCTCTGCCAAAGGAAGAATTCAGATTATTACAAGATGGGATTTTAATAATGATGGTAACCTGGATTTCTTTCTGCCAGCCGGTCATGGTCAAACCGAGAAAGAAAATACATATATCTATTTGAATAATGGAACTGATATTGATGCCCGCTCCCGGATAGATTTACCGGGCGGCGGATCGCGTGATGGTTTGATTGCCGACTTTAATAAAGACGGTTTGAATGATCTCGCGGTTGTAAATTACCGCGATAGTCATGTTCCAAAAGTTCCAACATGGGTTTACTACGGGACTAAAAATGGTTTTACTCCCAGTAACAGAACAGAATTGCCTGCAGCTGAAGGTACTGCAGTAGTTGCGGGAGATTTCAATGGTGATTCATGGTTGGATTTAGCAGTCGGATGCCAGTACTATGGTGATAACGAAGATGAAAGTGTTCCGCGTAAAAGTTTTATCTATTGGAATTCACCGTCGGGATTCAGCGCAAATAATCATACTGATATTGCTTATAGCGGTCAAGGTGCAGTGGCATTAGCCTCTAAGGATCTTGATGGAGACGGAATTGATGATCTTGTTTTCTTAACTAAAGAGAATTTGTATTTGTTGTTGTCTTCGAAAGACGCATTTAAAAATATAAATAATGCGGTTTCACTGAAAGTCAAAGGCGAGGCAGTAGTAATTGGTGATATAAATAAAGATAGAAAATATGATATAGCAGTCTGTACAAAAGATGGAGTTTTGATTCTAAAGGGGAAAGGCAATGGTAGTTATGAATTAACTGATTCAATTTTATTGCCGGTAAGTCATGCAAGCGATGTTGCTCTTTTGGATTTAGATAAAGATGGATTTGATGATGTTGTTGCAGCTAACCTTGAAACTGAAGGTGGCGCAACTTGGACTAATTCTTACGTTTTTTATTCTGATGGAAAAGATTTTTCAACTCGCAAACCTCTGGCTCTTCCAACTCTTGGAGCCAGCGGAGTTAGCTGTGGTGATTTAAATAATGACGGTTATCCTGAAATTGTTTTTAGTAATCAGTATGTGATCAATGAAAATGATTTGCTGTCATATGTTTACTGGAACGACAAAGGGACATTCCGGTTTGAGAATCACACACAATTACCAACCCAAGGATCAATAGCAAACACAATAGGTGATGTTAACGATGATGGATTGCCCGATCTAATATTTTTTAATGACAGCGGATATATGAAGGACGGTGCCGCAATCTCTACACTCTATTGGGGCGATGGAACTCGAAATTTCTCTAAGGAAAGAATTACCGAATTTAATACTCATCAGATTTTCGGATTTGGATCTGCCGACTTAGACGATGACGGCAATGTTGATATAATAATGGCTTTGCAAAAATTTATTGCGAACATAAAACATGATCAGGGCGGACTTGGAATAAAATGGAACAAAGATGGTACATTCGATGAGCAGACAAATTTAACAATGAAAGTTGCTTATGGCGGTGTTAGAATTGCCGATATAAATAGAGATGGTTATTTGGATATTCTTGGCAGCGGAAGTTGTATCGATCTGAATAATCCGGAGAAACACGGATTCCCGATATTCTGGGGATCAGCAAAAGGTTACAGTTTTAAGAACAGAAGTGTATTGCATATTACTAGAGACAGAATGCGCGGACCACTTCTAATGGATTTAAACAATGATGGTTGGCTGGATATTGCGGGACAACTTGAATTTGGTAAAGTAAGATTCTGGTGGGGCGGCAAGGATGGTTTTTCGGACGACCGTTTTACTGATCTCACACTCCCGCGTAATGATGAACTAATGTATATCCAGGGTTCAGATTTTAATAAAGACGGTTGGATTGATCTGCTTTTGCCTCATAGAGGAAATCCCGATGGAACCGAATCCACTTCCTATATCTATTACGGTTCTCCAAATGGTTATAATAACAATAACATGATTCAAATAAAATCTTATGTGCCTTATCAGAATAGTATTGCGGATTTTAACAATGACGGGTGGCTTGATATTTTTCTGGCTAGTTATGGCGGAGAAGTCAGCGGAAATCGTCCATCATTAATTTATTGGGGCAGTAAAGACGGATTTAAAACCGACCGTACCGAACTTGAAACTTACGGTTCATCCGGTTCGTGCGCATTGGATTTCGACGGCGACGGCTGGCTCGATCTTTTAATATGCGATCACCGTAGAGCAGGTTCTTATATTGAACCCGAACCTCACAGACATACTTGCCCTTCATTATTATATTGGGGCGGACCGAATGGCTTTTCAAAAAACAACAGATCGGAATTCATGGCGGTTGGACCAAGCGGACTTAATTTACGGGATCCGGGTAATAGTTATGATAGAGGATTATATGAAGATTATTTTTCTTCCATTCATCAGCTAAGCAAAAATGAAATTCCTTCATCAATAAAATGGGAAGCAGAGACACCATTTGGTACATCTGTAAATTTTCAAATTCGAGTTGCAGATTCTGAGAATGAAATTCAAACTGCAGAATGGCAAGGTCCCTCTGGTACAAATTCATGGTATACAAAAACCGGAAGTGAGATTAAAGGATTGAACGGAAAGTTTATACAGTATTGTGCTCGTTTGATAACACCGAATGATGCAGCAACACCGTATTTGACATCTGTAGAAATTGCTTTTTCAAAAAGATAATAAATATTAAAATTTGTTGGAACACTAATAATGATTAAAAAGATTTTCACCGTATTATTGATAAGTACATGCACTTTATTGGGTCAGCATGTCTGGACGCAGAACAGCTTTAAAGATTTTTCGAAGGGTACTTTTAGTGATGCCGGGGCCAATATGTATGTTTCTCATAACGGCCGCATTCAGGCAATCAATCGCTGGGATGTAAACAATGATGGGAACGTAGACATTCTTTGTGTAAACTCTCATTCGTTAGTCGAAAAACTGGATATGTCAATTTATTGGGGTAACGGCAAAGACTTTAGCATACAGAATCATAGCTATATTCCTGCTAATGGTCCAATGTGGGCTACCGCGAATGATTTGGATAATGACGGTAACATGGATCTTGTTGTGCCGAATTATTCAAACGGCACCTGGACTAATATGGACTCATTCATTTATTACGGCGGCCTGGATAAAAACTACAAAAAGAAAAAAGGAGAATGGGCGTTCTATCCTTTCAAAAAGAGAGTATCATTAAAAAGTTCATCTGCTCAAAAAGCTGCGGTTGGTGATTTTAATAAAGACGGTTACAAGGATATCGTCTTTGCTTTCTCAAGCGGATTCTGGGAATACCGTGACAAAAATAAAAAGGGTTCATCAAACTCTAGAATTTATTGGGGCGGAAAAGATGGTTACAGTAATGAACACTTCACCGACATTGCCACAGATGGTGCGACAGATGTAGTTACATCAGACCTCAACAATGATGGCTGGCTCGATCTTGTATTTGCAAACAGCGAAGGGAAAACATCCTATATCTATTATGGAGGCAAAGATGGTTATAACGAAAACAATTTTGTCGAATTACCGACTGATAAAGCTTCTTCGGTTAAAGTTGCCGATGTTGATAATAATGGAACACAGGATTTAGTATTTGCCTGCGAGGATAGCTTTGCTTCCTATGCATATACAAACATAGACGGTAAGTTTGATAGTAACAGAAGAATTGTATTTGAAACTTACGACGCAAAGGATGTAGTAGCAGCGGATTTCAACAAAGACGGTTTTACAGATCTCTTTTTTACTAACCATCAATACTCTCTAAGTGGCGATCCAAATCTTGCAAGCCGCCTAATAGATTCATATCTCTATTTCGGTTCATCTAATGGATTCAGTAATAAAAATAGACAGTCAATTCCAACTATCGGTGCTTGGGGAGCTAATGCCGCGGATTTAAATAACGATGGATGGATTGATCTTTTAGTCTGTAATAATCAGGAACAATATTCGTATGAAGTTCCTTCTTTTATTTATTGGAATGGTCCGGAAGGATTTAAAGAAACTAAACGCACACCGTTATATGAACACGGAGCTGAAGGAAATTCAATTGCCGATTTTAATAATGACGGATATCCGGATATACTAATTACATCGATGATGGGAAATTCACGCGGCGATTACGATCCCTCTTACTTATACTTTGGAAAATCTGATGGTAGTTTTGACGAAAAACATAGAATTGAATTACCGGGGCGTGAAGCTTATGAGCAGGCTTTTGCCGATCTAAATGATGATGGAAAAGTTGATGTGCTAATGGTAAATAGAGGAGAAACTAACCGTGTAGCAAATGAAGTATATATCTATTGGAACAACGAAAACAAATTCAGCACATGGGATATGTCTGGATTGCCAAGCTACAATGGGCTTGGTGTTCAGGTAGCTGATCTGGATCGTAATGGTTACTTAGACATAATAGTCTCAAACGGAGGCGCACCGGTTAATATGCCGGACAAAGTAACCGACGGATCATTTATTTATTGGGGAAGCGACAAAGGATGGCCTGTTGAAGATAGAACCGTTTTGCCGATTGAATTAACCAGAGCGGCAACTGTATGCGATATCAACAATGATAGTTTTTTGGATCTTGTTTTTGGTAATCAGAAAAAAGGCGGACTGGCAACAATTTTTTACGGAGATGGAACACGCAACTACAGCATTAAAAATTCAGTACAACTTCAAAACAGTCAGGGCTCCGGTATGGCGGGTGTTGCCGACTTAAATAAAGACGGATTATTGGACCTTGCCTTTGCTCACGATAAAAATGTTCTCATCTATTACCAAGATAAAAATCACAAATTCGGTCTTCCAATTCTAATCCCGGTTCAAGCAAAAACAATGACAATCGGCGATGTAAATAATGACGGCTGGCTCGATCTGGCGTGTCCATTTTACAGCGGCAACGGAAAGCGAAGCTGGTATTCAACTGTATTGCTCGGCAGTAAAAATGGGTTCAGCATCAACAACGTTTTAAAATTTCCTACCGATGGCGGCACCGGCGCATTGATATGCGATTTTAATCATGACGGATTTAACGATATTTTTTTCTATTGCCATCGTGCGGACGGAAGTTATGATGAAATAAATGATTACAGCGATCACCACACTAATTCGCTTTTATACTGGGGAAGCCCAAATGGTTTCTCAGATAAAAACGTACTTAAGATACCAAGTGTTGGCGCTCATTATAACATGGGAGTCGACGTTGGGAATATTTCAGATAGAAAAAACACGTACAGCTATTTTTCATCAACATATAATTCAGATAATTCCAAACCCGTTTCCATTAACTGGCAAGCAGAGACTCCATCTAAAACTTCAATTAAATTTCAACTCCGTTCAGCCGATTCCGAAAAGGATCTTGCAGGCGCAGAATGGCGAGGACCTTCTGGGATTAATTCATACTATACAACGCAAAACAAACAAATAAAAAATATTTCCGGTAAGTGGCTCCAATACAGAGCGGTGTTTAATATGGATAATGGTGCAGATACGCCGGTGCTAAAAAGTGTAGAAATCAAATTTAAAAACTAGTTGAACAAAATTTTTATTAAACATGGTGGCATTCATATGAAAAAAAATCTTCTAATAATTTTTCTCGCAATTTATTTTATCTGCGGATACTCATTCGGTCAGTCAAAAGATATTTCCAAAGTTGGACCAACCACTGAAAAAGTGGATCTAGCAAAGTACAAACAAGTTTTTTATGTCTCTCAAATTAACGGCTCTGATAAAGACGGTAATGGCTCCCGGGTTAAACCGTGGAGTACAATTCTATTCGCATTAAATATTATAACCCAGAATTCAAAAGATAATGTAACAGCATTGCTTGTCGCTGCGGGAATTTATAAGGATGGCACAGTACAAATGAAATCGTACGTAGATATTTTCGGCGGTTTCAGTAATACATCATGGGAGCGGGACATTCATGCGAATCCCACAATTCTTGACGGTGATTACAGCCGGCGAGTTGCTGTTGGTGCAGATGATGCGCGTATTGACGGAGTTTCAATTATAAAAGGAATAGCTCGTTCCGATGGCGGTGGAATTTTATGCGATGATACTTCTCCCGAAATCAGTAATTGTTTTATAGTAAATAATTACGTCATGGAACCGGAAAATTTCAATTACACAAGAATTCATCAAAAAGGAAATATGGGTGGAGGAATTGCTTGTCGTTATAATGGAATTCCAACAATACGAAATAACATTTTTTATAATAACAGAACTTCAATCGGTGACGGTGGCGCTCTTTCATTTTTCGGCTGGCTTAGAGAAAGACATGCAACGGATAAAAGAATTGAAAACAATTTTATGGAAGGATCGGGAAGAGCAGTAGTTAGAAATAATGTCTTCATTCAAAATACGGCAGGTGTAAATGATATTAGTCAGTCCCGCACCAGTAACGGAGGTGCAATATCATGCTCGAATGAATCAAGACCAATAATTGAAAATAATATTATTGTTTCAAACCGCGCTAAAGGAAACAGCGACGCGGGAGCTATTTACGTTGAAGATTTTTCCTATCCGACGATTAACGACAATTGGATTGTAGGAAATATTTCCGATGACGATGCCGGCGGTATTTATGTAATGCATTTAAGTCATGCGGTTATTACAAACAATTTTATTGCAGGCAACTGGACCATGAACGGTGGTGCGGGTGGTGTTCGATTAAGTAAAGAAGGGCGTGCACTTATTTCCGATAATATCATTGTGAACAATCAATCCGGCGGAGCTATACAATGTGTTGATTCTTATATGGAACTGAAGAATAATATTATAATGAACAATAAAGGAAAAATCAGCATCAAGTATTCAAATAATTTCAGCTATTTCGTTCCTTCTTTAATAGAGAAGAATATCATTCTTGAAAATGAAGGTAAGATTGGAATTGAATTAAGAAAGAATGAAACAATTACTGTAAATAATAATAATGTGAATGAACAGGTTACCGGTAAAGACAATTCATATAAGCAAATTGGTATCAATAATAAAAGCATAACCGGAGATATTGTAAAGAATTCATTCGATGGAAAAATTTTCCAAACAATAATTGAAACCAAAAATATCGAAAATGCTCAGACCTTGTTAGGTAGAACAATACGAATTGGAGACTTCTGGAGTGTTGTTTGTAAAGTTGATAAAAATAAATTTAATGTATGGGGGAATGTATCAGAAAAAACCGCCGATAATTCTAACTTTGAGATTCTCCCTAATTACGAAATGCAAAAATAATGGAGATGGGAAGTGAATTTTTGGAAAACAAATAATTAACAGGAGTAATTTTATGCAGTCTAGCGGATTTACAACGATTGATGCAGTTATAGCTTTTACTTATGTGTTTGGGATTATCGGATTTGGTCTTTATATGTATAAACGACAGAAATCGACAAATGATTTTTTACTTGCTGGAAGAACAATGAGTTGGTTTCCAGTTGGTATGTCGCTTCTGGCTACATTAACAAGTGCGATTGGTTACATGGCATTTCCAGCGGGTTCATACAAATATGGACTGATAATGTTATGGATGGCGCTGGCAATTCCAATTTCATATCCGGTAGTTGTCAAGATTTTCATTCCTTTTTATCACAAACTGAAAGTTGTAACTGCTTATGAATATCTGGAAAGAAGATTTAATACTGAAGTCCGTGCATTGGCGAGCGCTATATTTATTTTATGGCGTCTTACATGGATGGCTGCAATTATCTACGTTCCTTCCATGGTGCTAAGTGTTGTAACAAACGGAAAAATTCCGCTTATCCCATCTATTCTGGTTATGGGACTCATAACCACTATAACTACAGCACTTGGCGGTATGAAAGCTACTATGTGGTCCAACGTAATTCATTCGTTTGTAATGTTTGCGGGAATGATACTCGCTGTTATCTTAGTATTTACCGCGGTACCCGGTGGTATTTCTGAAGTATGGTCTATGCTTGTCGCTGCAGGAAAGACAAATCTAACTGCTAATATTCCCGGTTTCGACGACGCAGGTCTATTTGGTAAGATAAGACTCTATTTAGTAACAGACATTACAATTGTCTCACTTATAATTACTTATTCAGTTCAAAAAATGGGAAACTACTGTGTGGACCAGGCGATGGTCCAAACCTATTTAACCGGAAAATCATTGGCGGAAAGTAAAAAAGGATTTTTAACCAATGCCTATGCTTATCTATTATATATAGTTTTAGTTACTTTCATCGGATTTGGATTGTATGCAGTTGCGATCCATTTAAACTTTCCTAAAACATTGGCCATCGATAACATCTTCCCATACTTTATCGCAAACGTCATGCCTGTTGGTGTTACCGGTTTAATGGTTGCTGCTATTTACGGCGCGTCCATGTCGAGTCTAAATTCCGGAATAAACTCAAGCATCGCTGCAATACTAAATGACTTTTACGGGCGGTATAAATTAAAAGTATATAATCTTGATGCCGGTGAAGTATCAAATGAAGAGAGAGATCGTCGTTTAAAAATTGCAAGATATTCGTCACTCATTCTTGGATTAATAGTTACAATCGGCGCTTGCTTTGTAGGAGAAATGGGTAACATCTTCGACTACTCACAAAAACTTATAAACATGTTTACTGGACCGTTATTTGGAGTATTTATTTTAGGTATGTTCTCTAAAAGAGCAACAGCACCAGCTACATTGATCGGAGGTTTTCTTGGATTTCTTTTCGGCTCCCTTTTAGTATTTGGTAAAAAATGGGGAATAGACGCATTCTCAGTGGGCGTCCTATGGCCTGCGGCTATTTCATTCTTCGCCACCTTAGTTCTTGGACTTGTACTGAGTTTCTTCATCGGTAAAAACAACGAGGAAAATCTGAATTACACATTTCGAAATGTTATGAGAAATAATAATCTCTAAAAAAATAAATGAACAACTACTTAATCTGTTACTGAGAAAATAATGCTAAAAGAAGAAAAAAACATATTACAAAAAATATCACATACTGTACGTGCTCTTTCTGCAGATGCGATTGAAAAACAGCAGTCCGGTCATCCCGGATTGCCTCTAGGAGCTGCTGAGATTGGTGCTTTTCTATTTACAAAAGTGATGAAACATAATCCTAAAAATCCTAATTGGATGGGAAGAGATAGATTTATACTCTCAGCCGGCCATGGATCAATGCTTCAATATGCGTTACTTCATCTATGCGGTTATGATTTGAGTCTGGATGATATTAAAAATTTTCGTCTGCTCAATTCAAAAACTCCTGGTCATCCTGAATATGGAATTACACAAGGCGTTGAAACAACTACAGGCCCATTAGGGCAGGGAATTGGTGCTGCAACTGGAATGGCAATAGCGCAGAAATTACTATCGGCAAGATTCGGTAATGAATTATTTAACTCAAAAATATTTGTCCTTGCCGGTGATGGTTGCATGATGGAAGGAATAAGTTCTGAGGCGGGTAGTCTTGCTGGTAATCTTGGATTGAATAACCTTGTAATAATCTATGATTCCAACAATGTGTGTCTGGATGGTCCTACATCTGAATGTTTTAATGAAGATGTAGCTAAACGATATGAAGCATATGGTTTTAATGTATACCGGATTGACGGATATGACTTTGATCAGATGGAAGTGGTCTTTAATGATGTAAGAACTGAAAAGGAAAAACCGAGTTTGATAATTGCCCAAACTATTATTGGAAAACATTCTACTTCAAGACAAGGCACAAATTCAATACATGGAAAGTTTCTCGATCCCGATGAGATGAAAGAATTTAAAAAAGAGATCGGCTGGCCAGATACCCGTTTTTACGTACCAGATGAAGTCAAAGAATATTTTTTGAATTCTCTACCGCAGTTTATTGAGTATGAAAAAAAATGGAATGAACTCTTTTCGAAATTGATTCTTAACGATCCAATTAAATCAAAAACATGGAAAGTATTTTCAGAGAAAAAACTACCAGATGACTTTGGAGAACAAATCTGGAATTTGAAAATGGAATCAGATTTACCGACACGAAAATATAATGAAACGATCATTGCAAAAATTGCAGAAATGCTTCCATTTCTTATTTCGATCTCTGCTGATGTTGCCAGCGTAGATTTAACATGGCTTCCAGGCAATAGGATTGTAAATAAAAACAATTGGGACCGGCAGCAAATTAAATTTGGTGTTCGTGAATTTAGTATGGCCGCTGCCGCTTATGGAATGCAATTATATGGTATGATTCAACCGGTGATAGGAACTTTCTTGGTGTTCTCCGATTATATGAGGAATGCCATTCGAATGACTGCACTAATGAAACAAAGGGTAATCTATGTCTATTCACATGATTCGATCTTAATTGGCCAGGATGGTCCTACACATCAGCCGGTTGAACATTTAATGTCTTTACGCCTTATCCCAAATTTAGTAACAATAAGACCTGGCGATGAAAATGAATCTAAAGCAGCGTGGTCAACAGCACTTGAATTTAATGACGGTCCTGTTGCATTATGTTTTACACGTCAGCCAGTACTTTCCTCGGTTAATAAAATAACAAAAGAAAAAGCACGTAATGGTTTAAAACGCGGGGCATATATTTTATATGGCGAGAAAGATTCACTTGTTCAGATAGAAATTTTTGCGACAGGTTCAGAAATCAATCCATCTTTTGTTGCAGCAAAAATGTTAGAGGAAGATGGTTACTCTGTTCGAGTTATTTCTGTACCAAGTTGGGAATTATTTGACAAGCAGAATGAAGATTACAAGAATTCAATTCTTTATGGAAAAGCCAATTTAAAAGTAAGCGTAGAAGCTGGCGTAGGATTGGGCTGGCAAAAGTTTGTAGGTCAAAACGGATTGATAATCTCTCAAGAAACATTCGGTGCTTCTGCTCCTGAATCTGTATTAGCAGATCATTTCGGTTTTACTGCTGAAAAAATATATAGCAGAATCAGGCGATCTCTTTCTGTTGTTACAGAAAAAATTATTAATAATTCGTAGAGTCTTATAGCTAATGAAAATTCAAAAATTATTTAATGAATATTTATTTTGAAAAGAACCGGAGAAAAAAATGAATAACCTATTTGATGTATCTGGAAAAATTGCTTTGGTAACCGGAAGCGGGCAGGGAATTGGTTTCACTTTAGCTAAAGGATTAGCTAAAGCAGGATGTACAGTAATACTGAATGATATTGTAGAAGAAAGACTTAAATCGGCTGTTGAAAAATTACGGGCTGAAGGATTCTCTGCGTATGGTTTTGTATTTGACGTTACGAAAGAAGACGATATAAACCAGAATGTTCAAAAAATTCAAAAAGAAATTGGAATAGTAGATATTTTAGTAAATAATGCCGGCATTCAAATTAGAGGTCCTCTTGAAGATTTTAATTATACAGATTGGCAAAAAATATTAAATATAAATTTAACATCCGCTTTTCTTGTGAGTAAAGCGGTAGTAAAAAAAATGATTGTAAAAAAATCGGGAAAAATTATTAATATTTGCTCGATACAAAGTGATCTGGCGCGGCCTTCAATAGCTCCTTATACTGCATCGAAGGGCGGATTAAGAAATCTGACTCGCGGTATGGCAACCGATTGGGGAAAGTATGATATACAAGTCAATGGAATATCACCGGGTTATTTTAAAACCGAAATGACAAAAGCACTTTATGAAGATGTAAAATTCGATGCCTGGCTTTGCGGCAGAACACCTGCCAACAGATGGGGCGATCCGGAAGAGTTAGTAGGTGCGCTTATCTATCTTTCCTCTAAAGCCTCAAGCTACGTGAACGGTCAATTAATTTACGTTGATGGTGGTATGACGTCCTGTGTCTGACATTTAATTCAAAAATATAATGAGTTGTTATGAATAAGATCTCATCCTTAATTCTTTCCGCATTCTTCTTTATCATATTGTTTGCGGAAACCAAGGCGCAACAATATCAATTTTCGATACCGAAAGTTGAAGGAATTAGTATAGAAAAAGGAGAATCTATTAGAATACCTGGTCCAACAACTGCAACTGTATTCCAGTTTAAGGATGGACGAATTGTATTAGGTACTGGGAAGGATGTAAAATGGTCTTCTGATAAAGGCCATACGTGGGTGGAAGGAGGTCCGGGACCAAACGCAAGAAATACAGTTGATTTAGGAAATGGAGAAATAATTTGTGTTCAGCCGAATTCGATTAAACGACCGGATGGAAAATTTACGTTGAAGTTGCAGAGGTCTATTGATAATTGGAAAACAGTAGTGAATGAAGAATCCGTTCTTGACATTCCTAATTCATCATTTACAGTAACTGGTGACGGGAGTATTAAAGACGGGTTTATATTCCATCATGGAATTTTAAAGCTTGATGATGGGACATTAATAGGTACAATGTACGGCAACTATGAAGGCGATAATATTTACTGCGATGGATATCCACCGGAATTAAATCAGCGTAAGTATAGAACGATAGTTGTTTTTTCAAAAGACAAAGGCAGTAGTTGGGAAAATAATGTTCTTGTTGCTTATGATAAAATGCTGGGACGCGGGATAGAGGATAATCATCCCTTACTTGGTAAATATGCGAGTGCTACATCTATAGTTCCGGCTATTACTCAAGAAGGTTTTAGAGAAGCTGATATTGTAAGAGCGGCGAACGGAGATTTACTTTGTCTAATGAGAAGCGGGGGAAGAAATGGTAAAGCTGTTAATTTGTTTCCCACACCTCTTTATTGTTCCAGATCAACAGACAATGGAAAATCATGGTCACCACCTGCTCAAATTGCAGATAGAGGTGTGTGCCCGAATGCAGTTACTCTTGAAAATGGAATTATTGTTTGCACTTACAGTCGGCCGGGTAACTGGTTAATTTTTTCAGATGATAATGGTATTACTTGGAAAGGAGCTTTTCAATTTGCTACTTCAGATGATTACAATTTCATTGTTGAGACCGAACAAAATGTAATCCAGGTTTATCACGAAGTGAAAGAGGGTAATCAGAAAATAATTTATGGCTCCTATTTTAAAATTGAAAGGCGGTAGTAGTTTAATACGGTATGCAAAGAATAATAAAATCCAAGACGATTTTGCATTGGAAATAAATTTTTGGCGATCGACGAATAGAAATAAATTAATCTGACTTTCTAAATATTGTGTAGGTATTATTTGAAACAGCGAGATTTTACAGAGTTTAAAGAAAGACATTTATCGTTTTGGTCATTGAAGAATGTTAAGAGTCCTTTGATTGCTTTTACTGTTGGTGCTGGTTTAGATTCATGGAGTTACTGGCAGTACAACAAAGCTGCGCAATCACTTCTTAACCGTGGTGAAATCAAACCCGATGATATCAATCCGGCTGATTTCGTGGAAGATCAACTTCGTTATTTGGAATTATCTGAGCAAATAAACGATGATGTATGCAGATCGGCCATGCCTTTAGCATCTGTTCCCTGGATGGAAGCAATTCTTGGCTGTCCGATTTTTTCAACTGAAGCATCGATGAAAAGTAAAGAAATCAATGATAATATAGATTCACTAGAACTAGTTCCATTAAATGCTGATAATCTGTGGGTAAAAAAATATTTTGATTTTATTCGTGTCTATGAAAACGCGTTTTCTAAAAATTATCCGGTTGCCCAATCGATACTAAGAGGACCGTCTGATCTCGCCTGTGCTTTAGTAGGTGCAGAAAATTCAGCTATTGCCCTTCTTGATAATCCGGAAGCGATGCATAATTTACTTGGTTATCTAACTGATCAACTTGAGCGCTTTCTGAAAATGCAAATTGGCATAATCCCAAAATTTCATGATGGTTATGTTATCGGTCAATATGAAATATGGGCACCTGAACCAGCGATTCGAATACAAGAAGATTTCTCAACTCTCTACTCACCGGAACTTTATAATGAATTTCTTAAACCACTCGATATACGGCTTGCCGGTATTTCAAATTATACTCTAATTCACTTGCATTCATCTTCACTTCATTTAATTGATCATTTCCTTGAGGTATCCACTATACGAGCATTTCAAATAACTAAAGACCCAGGCACTACTATTCTGAAAGATATTCTTCCTGCCTTACATAAAATTCAGGAAGCAGGAAAACCATTGATAGTAAAAGGTCAATTTGATAAAGAGGATTTTGATCAACTGAAAAATCAATTATCTGTTCGCGGATTGTGCTTACAGCCGGTTGTAAAAAGCTTAACCGAAGCAAAAGAATTATTGCCCAAATTAAAAAATTGATGACTATGCCGCGTGAATGTTTCCTGTTTTAATTAAGTATAATAATTGCCCGTAAATTAAACAATCCATGATATTGGAGACTGCCTTGAATAGTTTGGAAAATCGCGACGACTTTGAGAAATCAACATATAGTAAAGTAACAAGAAGATTAATTCCATTTCTCTTCCTTTGTTACATTCTTGCATATGTAGATAGAGTGAATGTGAGCTTTGCAAGATTGCAAATGCAGCAAGACTTAGGTATGAGCGATACAGTTTTTGGTGCCGGCATGGGATTATTCTTTATCGGATATTTCTTTTTCGAAGTTCCTAGTAACATAATGTTAAAAAAAATTGGCGCTCGTTTTTGGATCGGTCCAATTATGATTATATGGGGTATTGTTTCTTCTTCAATGATGTTAGTAAAAAGTCCCTTCGGTTTTTATCTATTAAGGTTTTTACTCGGAATTGTTGAGTCTGGTTTTTTCCCGGGTGTTGTTCTTTACCTAACATTTTGGTATACAGATAAGTATAGAGCAAAAATGGTTGCGGCGTTCATGAGTGCGATTGCATTATCCGGTGCTTTCGGAAGTCCAATGTCCGGATGGATTATGTCAAAATTTTCTACATTATATGGACTAACTAATTGGCAATGGCTCTTTTTAATTGAGGGAATTCCATCTGTAATAGTTGGAATTGTTGCATTATATTTCCTTGATGATGGACCTCAGAGTGCAAAATGGCTGAAAGATGATGAGCGAAATTTACTTTTAAATAATTTGGATAAAGATGAAAAAAATAAAAGCAAAGCAGAAAAAGATCGTCATCGATTAATAGATATATTCAAAAGTTCAAAAGTATGGTTGCTGTGTTTCGTTTACTTCGGTTTCATGATGAGCAATTATTATATCGGTTTTTGGATGCCCCAGTTGATAAAAGATAATATTACAACTGATCCATGGCAAATCGGATTAATATCAATTATTCCATGGGGATTTGGTGCTGTAGCAATGGTCGTTTGGGCTCATCATTCAGATAAAACCGGAGAACGTCGTTGGCATGTAGCAATAGCCAGCATAATAGCAGCGATCTTTTTAATTATAAGTGGAATTCAAAATTTACCAGTTATTGTAAGTGTAGCTGTTTTGGCTTTAGCTACGGCGGGTATCTTATCTGGCCTTTCAACATTCTGGGCTTTGCCTACATCACTATTATCCGGCACAGCCGCTGCTGCAGGAATTGCATGGATTAATTCAGTCGGCAATCTCGGCGGATTTGTTAGTCCATATGTTGTTGGTTGGATACGTGACAATTTTCATAATCAAATGTATGTTGGTTTGGTTATCGCAACGGCATCTACTATTTCTGCGGGACTAGTATTATTAGTTGCTCGGAAAAATAAGGCCATATTCAAAACTTCTTTCAGACAAAATGATTAACAATCAGGCTCAACCAATTCATAAAACTTTCTTTGTTGTCTGCTTAGTATGTGTAATTGAGTTGGCTTGATGACAAAATGTTTACAACTCTTCAAAAGTTTACATTTATGAATTAACCTCCAAGCATTTATTAAGTGGATGAGACTCCAAGACTCACCGACCACAAAAATAGAAACTTCCTTATCGCACTTAAATACGGTATCTGAAGTTTTTGGTTTTACTTTACAGTTTCAACAAATTAATATTATCAAAAATAAATCTGCATGAATAGAAAATGATTTTTAAATTATTCAGTGATGGCGATTTCTAATGTCTCCTGTTAATTACAAAAGACTAAGGATATTGATTTTATTTTGAATTCATTATATTTGTTGCGAGTTCACTTTTGAATCCGTTCATAGATTGATACAAAAATAATTTTTGCAATGCTATCTTTAAAGAGGAAGAATAACATGAAATATCGTGAACTTGGACGGACAGGCTGGAAGGTGTCATCAATTAGCTTTGGTGCATGAGCAATAGAAGGATACTTCTATTACAAAGCAAAAACTACCAAGAACAATTTCAATGTTTAAGACCATCCTCCGAAGTCGAATTACCAATTTTCAAAATGTAAATATGCAATTAATTATATTGATGCATAATACAAACCATCAAGTAATCGAAAATGAATTTCATCATTTAAATCGGGGTAATTAAGTTTCTGTTGAGGGATTTATGTTTAGTATCGGCTATGATATCGGAAGTTCGTTTATCAAGTGTTGTATACTAGAAATTGATAACGGCAAAATAATCGCTGAAGATTTTTATCCTGCTGATGAAATGAAAATTAATTCTCCCAACCCCGGCTGTGCGGAACAAGATCCAAATTTGTGATGGGAGAATGTAAAGATTCTCACAAAACGATTGTTAAGAATCAACAATATTAATTCAAGCAAAATTGTTCCGATAGGAATCTCCAATCAAATGCATGGACTCATATTAATAGAAAAAATCAAAATGTGTTGCGTCCATCAATAATTTGGTGCGATAGTCGCGCAGTTGAAATCGGCAATAACGCTTTTGAAATAATTGGAAGTAATTATTGTTTGAATAATTTATTGAACTCTCCCGGAAATTTTACCGCTTCGAAGCTTAGATGGGTAAAGGAAAATGAACCCGGAATTTATTCTCAAATTCATAAAGCAATGCTTCCGGGCGACTTTATAGCAATGAAATTAGTACAACTATTTCCGGGCTAAGTGAGGGTATATTCTGAGATTTTAAAAATCATTGTGTCTCTAATAAATTACTCGATCAGTAGGAAGTTAATGAAAATATTCTTCCGGATATTCATCCAACATTTTCCATTCAAGGGAAAATTAATTCTCATGTCGCAGAAGAACTTGGTCTAAAAGTTGGAACAGTCGTATCATATCGGGCGGGTGACCAACCTAATAACGCGTTCTCTTTGAATGTTCTCAAAGCCGGAGAAATTGCAGCTACGGCTGGAACTTTCGGCGTCATCTATGGTGTGATTGATAAAATCAATTTCGATAAACTTTCACGTGTGAATCAATTTGCCCATGTAAATTATACAATTGAACAACCGAGTTATGGAGTGCTACTCTGTATAAACGGGACAGGCATCCAAAATTCATGGATAAGAAAACAATTTGCCAGTGATTTATCGTATGATGCAATAAATAAATTAGCGAGTAATATAGCGGTTGGCTCGGAAGGAATTTTCGTGGTTCCATTCGGTAACGGCTCGGAACGTGTTTTGCAGAATAAAAACATCAAAGGGCAGATTCTTGGAATAGATTTTAATAGACATACAAAAGAACATCTGTTCAGAGCCGCACAGGAAGGGATTGCATTTTCATTGAAATATGGTGTCGATATTATGAAAGAAATGGGGTTGAACATTAATGTTATTCGCGCAGGAAATGTGAATATGTTTCTTAGCCCGATTTTGCGGCAAACTTTATAGAATGTTACATGCGCATTAATAGAATTATACAATACAGACGGGGCACAGGGCGCCGCACGAGGAGCCGCATACGGTGCCGGATATTATAAATCTTTTCAAGATACTTTTCATTCTTTAAATAAAGTAGGAGAGGTAGTTCCCCAGGCAAAAGAGATTGATATTACTTTGGATACTTATGATTGCTGGCAAAATAAATTAAAATTATTCTGTTAACTGAAAGCCATTTAATTTATTTGTTCTTTCCGGCTCAGCTTATTTAGTTGCTTTATTTGTCTTTAACTTACTCGCTACAAAATTAGAACCTATTGAAGAGAAATTCTAAAGCTCTTGAATGGTTCAAATATGATACTTAAATAATAAATAAAAATTTAAGATCTGAATCTTCCTATTTGAAAAAAGTATTTTGGTTTTTGAAAATTCAGAAAACTAAATGTGAAGTGTTGATAATAATTATATTTCTTCATAATTAAGTATTGTGTTTTCACAAAATAGTTATTAAAAGATGTGAAAAGGCATTTCATAACTTTTCATCTCATTTATAATGCATTCCACAAATAATCATATAAGGAAGACAGTTATGACTAAAAGAATCATAGCATTTTCTCTTCTTACCGTTTTCATAGTTTTTATCTCTTGTCAATCGAACAATAAGGATCATTCAATGGTTGAAAAAAAATTATTTGGTAAACTAGCCAATGGTACGGAAGTGTTCTCCTATACACTGAGAAATGTCAATGGAATGGAAGCAAAAATAATTTCTTACGGTGCTACTGTTGTCTCTTTAACCGCCCCGGATAAAAATGGCAAGTATGAAGATGTTGTGCTTGGGTACGATAATTTAGAAGGGTATATTGAAGGCACATCGTACTTTGGTGCAATCGTGGGCAGGTACGGTAATAGAATCGGTAAAGGGAAATTCAAGTTAGACGGTAAAGAATATCAGCTTTCGATTAACAACGGTGAAAATCATCTTCACGGTGGTGTAGAAGGATTTAACAAAAAATTATGGACTGTCAGCGGTGTTGATGAAACTCCGAGTGGCGCTTCGATCTCTTTAAAATACGTGAGTATGGATGGGGAAGAAGGATATCCCGGTAAAGTAGAACTAACTGTTGTTTATGATTTGACGAATGAAAATGAATTGCGAATAAGTTATACCGGTACAACTGATAAAACTACAATTCTAAATCCAACACATCATTCATATTTTAATCTTTCGGGTGATCCTAATAAAACAATACTTGATAATGAACTGATGATTGACGCCGCAAACTTTACACCTGTCGATGCCGGATTGATAACAACCGGTAAATTTGAATCGGTGACTAATACTCCAATGGATTTTCATTATGCAAAAAAAATAGGTCGCGATATTGAATCTAATTTTGAGCAGTTAAAATTCGGGGGAGGTTATGACCACAACTGGGTGCTGAACAAACATCAAGAAAAAATTTTCAAGTGTGCCGATCTATATGAACGTGAGAGTGGGAGATTTATGGAAGTTTTTACTGATCAGCCCGGACTGCAATTTTATTGCGGAAATTTTCTTGATGGTTCGGTTAAAGGAAAAAATGGAATCATGTATCAGAAGAGAACCGGTTTATGTCTGGAAGCTCAATGCTTCCCCGATTCGCCAAACAAGCCCGAGTGGCCGAGTGCCGTTTTAACCCCAGATAAAGTTTATCATCAAACAACTATTTATAAATTTTCAGCGAAGTAATCTTTTGATAAAACACCAAATCAATTAATAAAAAAATGAGGTGTGAGTAATGGGTGTACTTCAATCTCTGGATTAGGTAGTAATCTTTGGATATTTTACTATCATACTCGGCTTAGCTTAGTGGATAATCAAAAGGCAAAAAAATACTTTTAAAGAATATTTTTTAGCGGGTAGAAACTTAGGATGGTTTATTGTAGGCGCATTTATCTTTGCATCAAATATTGGCTAGGAACATCTTGTTGGATTAGCCGGTTCCGGTGCTACTGATGGTGTTGCCATGGCTCATTATGAACTTCACGCTTGGTGTTTGCTTATTCTTGGCTGGGTGATGGTTCCGTTTTACATGAGATCAAAAGTTTTTACTATGCCTGAATTTTTGGGAAGAAGATTTTCTCCACACGCTCGCACAGTTCTTTCGGGTATTTCTTTGATCGCTTATGTCCTTACAAAAATTGCAGTTGGAGTTTTCGCGGGCGGTGTTGTATTCGCAGTTCTTCTGCCCGACATAAACTTTATGGGAATGGTAAACCAGAAGAAGTTTCTATCAAACAATTCGCTGGTTTCATAAAAAAAGAAAATACGATTAATATAAAACTACCATCTAAATCGGTCGTTTTAATCCAATTGAGAAAATAATATGTATCCAAAATCCACTGCAGACAAATAATTCACAAATTAGTCTTACCCAATTAACTATTATGAAATAAAGATTAAATCCATTCAATATTACTACGAGAGATTTCTGATAAGAAATAGTCTAAAAAAATTTTGGATGCGTTCATCTTCATATGTAACATATGGCACAACAGCATCATTACAGTAATTTAATTATTGCCAAATAGAGCTTCATTTATTACTTTGCTTTCAGTAAATGGAAAAAATATTGAATATTCTGCTTTTCAAGGTCAATTAGAGTGTATTAATTCAGATTTTGTCATAATTCTGTATAAGATTCTTAATTATTCAAAAAAATTTGAATCAACATTCGGGAAACTCTTTTGAAAAAAATCAAGATACTCCTAATCGAAGATAATCGACTTCTCCGAGACGGCATTTCTGCAATGATAAAAAAACAGTCTGATATGCACGTTGTTGCCACAGTTGGTAATGGCGAAAACATATTAAAAATGCTTGGCAATCTCAAACCAGACTTGGTGCTGCTTGATCTCGGTTTGCGAAATCAAAACAGTTTGGAGATTGTAAAATTAACTAAACATCAATTCTCGGAAATAAAAATAATAGTGATGGATCTTATACCACTTCAGGCAGATGTTTTCGAATTTGTACAAGCAGGAGTTTCAGGATTCATACTCAAAGACGCAAATGTTACCGAATTTTTTAAAACTATCCGATCGGTTCACCAGGGGATGCAGGTTCTGCCGTCACACTTAACCGGATCACTTTTTTCTCAAATTGTTGAACATGCAATCAATGGATCAAAAACAACCGCGATTACCGAATCGGTTCGTATGACAAAACGTGAACGTCAAGTGATCGAATTGATTGCCGAAGGATCTTCAAATAAAGAAATTGCTCAAAAACTCCATCTCTCACCTTACACTGTCAAAAGTCACGTTCATAATATTCTTGAAAAATTAGCACTTAATACGCGTGTGCAGATTGCAAAACACGCTCATCTTTCTGATTCTTATAAAACTGCAATTGAGACAACTTCACTAATCGAATAATTTACTTCAGTCTTTTATCCTAAAAGATGTAGTCCTTTTTTCATCCTTTCGCTCTATAGAATTAGACTATTCGTAATTATACTTTATGTGTGCAAGCATAGGTCAAAAAGATAGATGACTTGTAAAATTAATTTATCAGGAGTATTACCATGAAAAAGTTAAACGCAATATCCTTAATTCTAATTTTTATCGTATCTCTTTTTATTTACAGCTGTAGTGCAAGCGGAGGAGTTTCTGTAGGAAAGCAGCAAAATAGTAAAACAGTTAATTTGACAAAATGATAATGTCATCATTGTAATAATTCGTTGGTCTAAATAATTCTATCAGATAAAATTGAAAACGATTTATTTGAAGCAAAATTTTTGTTCATGAATATTCCGGTACTTTAAACGGGAAAACACAAAAAGGAAAATTATGATGTCTAATTTTGCGATCTATTTAATAGGAATTTTATTTGTTGCTGGCGGATTTTCCTGGGCAGCTTATAAGTTAGGAGCTCCACCAATTTGGATTGGAATAGGTGTCATTATCGTAGTCGGATTGGGAATTATGGCAGCTGTTTCAAAAACACGGCAAAAAGAAAAATCTGGGACAGACAAATGAAGAATAAAACTAGCATGAACTTGAGTTACAGAATTAATCAAATGAGAATCATAGCACTATTGGGTTTATTATTTTTACTTTCAAACTGCAGTCAGTCAATACCAGCATTGATGTATACTACCAAAGATTTAACGTATGCTTATTCTAATGAGATCCACATCAATTATGAAAAGCTCGGATATGGAGATAAGAAAGCTGTATTCCTGCATGGATTCGGCACCTCATTACATTCTTGGGATGATGTAAAGGAATTATTTCCTCCGGATGAATTCACGCTTTACCTAATTGATCTGAAAGGATTCGGTAATTCTTCAAAACCGGAGGATGATAAATATACAATTGAAGATCAATCAAAAATTGTGAAGCAATTTGTAGAAGATATCAATACGGATTCGTTGTATCTAATTGGTCATTCCTATGGAGGAGCTGTTGCTTTGCTCACACAAATATCATTACTAAATGAAAAGAGCAAAACAAAAATTAGTAAATTGATTCTGATTGATTGTCTTGCCTATACGCAGGAAATGCCCGCTTTTATTAATTATTTGAGAACTCCTCTTTTGAATAAATTAACATTTCAGCTTACAAATAAATCCAAAGCAGAATATATACTTGATAAAATATTATACGATAAGAGTAAGGCTAATAAAAAACTAATTGACAGGTATGCTTCTTTTTATTACGGTGAAGGACTTGAGTATACTTTCATTAAGTCTGCCGAACAGATTGATCCCGATGGATACGGAAAAATAATAAGTGCTTACAAGAACATTACGACACCATGCCTAATTCTTTGGGGTAATAATGATTCGGTATTATCAGTGAATAATGGTATTAAACTA
Organism: Ignavibacteriales bacterium; assembly: GCA_026390795.1. Taxonomy (NCBI): domain Bacteria; kingdom Pseudomonadati; phylum Ignavibacteriota; class Ignavibacteria; order Ignavibacteriales; species Ignavibacteriales bacterium. The sequence goes on along the minus strand of JAPLFG010000003.1, from coordinate 63,742 downwards.
AGTAAGGAATTACCCCATACAAAATTGGAGATAATTGATGCTTGCGGACATGCCCCGCAGGAAGAAAAACCCGAAATAACATTTGAAAAAATATATGCATTCATTAAAGGACATTAAATAAAACAGTCAAACAATCTTTATGTAATTCTCTTCTCCATTCCATTATAAGTTGTAGCCCCGTCCCCGTCCTTTTTGACTGATTGATTTTATATCCTAAATAGTTAGATCTCGATTCAGACAAAGGGTGGTGTCATGGTAATGATTGATAAGAAGAAAAAAATAAAATCTCCAAGTAGTCCAGGTCTTCCAAAATTCAAATTGAAATCCGCAAATGAATTAAATGAATTTGCTGAAAACATAATCAATACTGTCCGCGAACCTCTACTTGTTTTGGATCAAGATTTAAGAGTAGTTAAAGCCAGCCGTTCATTCTATGATTTCTTCAAAGTAAATTCCGATGTTACAATTGGATCTCTTATTTATGATTTGGGGAATCGTCAATGGGATATTCCTAAACTGAGAGAATTGCTTGAAACTATCCTTCCCGAAAAAACAATGTTTGATAACTATGAAGTTGAGCATGATTTTTCGACAATTGGCAAACGAATCATGCTTTTGAATGCCCGGCAAATTGAAAGAGCATTTGGGAAAGAGAAGATAATTTTATTAGCCATTGAGGATATTACTGATCGAAAACTGTCTGAAGAATCGGTTAGTGAAACCAGCCGTGTTACAAACGAATATCTGGACATTCTGTTTAATCATGCATATGCACCTATTATTGTTTGGGATTCCTCGGGGGTAATAATACATATAAATAAGGCTTTCGAAAATTTGAGCGGTTACGATTGGACCGAGGTCAGAGATAAAAAGATTGAAATTCTTTTCCCAAAAGAAAAAGTTGATTTGACACTTGATCTAATTAAAAATACACTTATAAATGATGAAAGACCGGATCTAATTGAAGTAGAGATATTGACAAAAAAGAATGTTCTCAAGACAGTCTTATGGAATCCAGCAAATATTTTTGATAAGGAAGGAAAACATATTGTTGCAACTATTGCTCAAGATATTACCAGTCGTAAGCTCGATGAAGGATTATTAAGGGAAAGTGAAGAGAGATACCGATCATTTTTTGAAAACAGCATGGATGCAATAATGTTAACAATTCCAGATGGAAGAATATTATCAGCCAATCCAGTTTCGTGTAAAATATTTGGTTATTCGCAAGAGGAACTTATAAAAGTGGGTCAATTCGGCATTGTTGATAATATGGACCCTATATTACCTAATCTGTTAATGGAAAGAAGATTAAATGGGCATGCACATGGTGAATTGACGATGATTCGGAAAGATGGAACACGTTTTCCAGCTGAAATTTCATCGGCTATTTTCAAAAACCAAGAAGGTTTTGAACGTACGAGCATGATCATTCGTGATATATCAGAACGCAAGGAAGCCGAACATAAAGTACTAGAAAGCGAAAAGCGCTTCAGAGCCATTTTTGACCAGGCCCCAATTGCAATTGCGCTGCTTGATAAGCAAGGTCACCCGGTTATTTCAAATCTACCTTTATCCAAAATGATCGGTTATAGCAGTACTGAACTGTCGAAAATGAAGTTTACAGATTTTACGTTTCTGGATGATATTAATAAAGATATGAATCAATTCAATGATTTGATCGATGGGAAAATATCCAAGTACAGCATGGAAAAAAGATTTGTTCATAAAAATGGAAATCTTGTCTGGATTAATCTTTCTGTAACAATACTTCACGATGAAGATGGTGCTTCGCATGAAATATTAGGAATGGCTGAGGACATCACCGAGCGTAAAAAGGCTGAAGAAAAAATGATTCAGCTTAGCGCCATTGTAGAATCTTCCGATGAAATTATCATTAGCAAAACTTTGGACGGCATAATTACAAATTGGAATAAAGGCGCGGAGAAAGTTTATGGCTATAACGAAAGTGAAGTTATTGGGCTTCCAATCTCGTTGTTACTCCCGGTAGCACATAAGGATGAAATACCGGAGATTCTTGAAAAAATAAAATACGGATTATCGGTAGATAACTTTGAATCAGAACGAATAACAAAAGATGGCCGGCTTATTCAGGTTTCTCTTACGATATCACCAATTAAAAACAGAGATGGTGAAATTACCGGTGTTTCAACAATTGGACATGATATTACCGAGCACAAACAAGCAGAAGAAAAATTGCGTGATAGCGAAGAACGATTCCGGCATTCATTCGATTACGCCGCAACAGGTGTTTGTATAGTTGGTACCGATCAGAAATTTCTAAAAATTAATAAAGCTTTTAAAGAAATGATAGGTTATAAAGAAAATGAAATATTGAATTTTACTTTCTCCGATATCACTCATCCCGATGATTTATCCATTGGCGTATCTCAATTAAAGAAAATGATGGATGGTAAAATTGATATTGCATCATTTGAAAAACGATATATAAGGAAAGATAAAGAGATAATTTGGGCTCACGTTTCAATATCATTAGTCCGGAATTCTAATAATCAACCTCAATTTTTTATTACTCAGGTAATTGATATTACAGAACAAAAACGTGCCGAAGAAGAAATTACAATGCTTGCGCACTCATTAAGAAGCATAAAAGAATGTGTCAGTATAACTGATATGGAAGATAAAATAATATTTATCAACGAATCATTTTTGAAAACTTATGGCTACGATGAAAATGAATTGGTTGGGAAAAATATGAAAATGGTACGTTCATCAAAAAATCCACATGAATTGGTTAATAAAATTTTACCAAGCACAATATTAGGAGGATGGCAGGGTGAATTGTGGAATAAACGAAAGAATGGGAGTGAATTTTTAATTAATCTTTCTACCACAGTTATTAATGATGATAACGGCAAACCTTTGGGACTAATTGGCGTTGCAACCGATATAACCGAGAAAAAAAAGATGGAAACCGATTTATCATCTGCGGCAGAAATCGCAAAACTTGGTTATTGGGAATATGATGTTGATTCGGAGCAATTTACTTTTAATGATCAGTATTATAGACTCATACATGGAACCTCTACTGAAAAACAAGGCGGTAATATTATGAGCGCCGAGGAATTTGTCAGGAGATTCGTATATCCCGACGATGCAACTATGATAGCCAAAAATTTACAAGAAGCAATAAGTTCACCGAATCCGGATTATTTCGGAAAGGCGGAGATAAGAGTTTTTCGTGACGATGAGAATATAGCAAATGTAAGTGTTCAATTTAAGATTCTGAAAGATTCTTCGGGACGTACCTACAAAGTCTATGGTGTTAATCAGGACATTACAGATAGTAAAAGAACTGAGAAAGAATTGATAGAAGCAAAAGAAAAAGCTGAACAGTCTGATAAACTAAAAACAGAATTTCTTGCACAGATGTCACATGAAATAAGATCGCCTATGAATGCTGTTGTAAGTTTTGCAAATTTATTAAAAGAAGATCTAGAGGGAAAAATAACACCTCAACTTTTAGAATACTTAGATGGGATTGATTCTGCCGGTCATCGGCTAATACGAACTGTTGAATTGATATTGAACGCTTCTGAGTTACAAGTCGGTACTTTCGTACCTAATTTCATAGATATTGATTTAATTGGAGAAATATTAGAAAAAATTAATAAAGAATATATTTTATTAGCGCAGGAAAAGGGTCTCAAATTTAATTTCAATACGGAACTAACAGAAGTAATTATACATGGTGATAAATATAGCATATATCAATTATTTGTGAATCTGATGGACAATGCAGTTAAATACACAAATAAGGGCTCTATTTCGGTTAAGGTTGAGAAAAATAAAGATGCACCGGAGGAAATAAAGGTCTCCATAGAAGACACGGGGATTGGTATGTCAGAAATTTTTATGGAGCAGATGTATAATCAGTTCACACAAGAAGATAGAGGGTATTCAAGGAGATATGAAGGGAATGGACTAGGTCTTTCACTTGTAAAAAAATATTGTAGTTTAAATGGAATAACGATTGAAGTTGAATCTAAGAAGGGAATTGGAAGTAAATTTACTTTATTCCTGACAAGTAAAAAATAATTACATCAATAAAAGATTAATCTCTGGTAAAGGAAGTGTGATGAATGGAAAAAATAAGCTATTGATAGTAGAAGATGATAAACTAAATCAGTTGGCATATAGGGGAGTTCTATCTAAGCATTATGATGTAAAAATCTGCGGTGATGATAAAGAATTCTATTCCGCATTAAGTGAAGACACTTATGAATTATTCATCATCGATCTAGCCCTTAATTGCGAAAAAAACGGGATTGACCTTATAAAGGAGCTGCGGCAAATGGACAAATACAAGGGAACCCCAATAATAGTGGTAACTGCATATGCATTTACGAAAGACCGGAAATTATCTCTGGAGGCTGGTGCGGATAAATTTATAGTTAAACCCTTTGATAATAAAAATCTATTGGGAGAGATTCAGAAATATTTTTAGATATACTTGAGTGTTGATGAAGGCAGTAAGATAATAATGTAGCTATTCCTTGTTAAATGAGTGTATAACGATGTCGATTGTTGAAAATAGAGCAGCAGATGCTGAAATTATTAAGTCTCTCAAAATTGCATCAGCAATTTCAATAATCGCCGGAAGCTGGTCTTTATTATTTGAGATTTTCTATTTTCACTTTTTTAAAGTTGATATCTACTTTGCTAGAGTCTTGTTCACTTTAATAGCCCTAACAATATTTTTCCTCTCATTTAAGAATATCAGTCAACGATTAACAACAATTCTTGTACATCTGCTTATTATATCTCTAATAAGTTCATTCATTTATACAATCTACAAGATTCCAAACACACTCTTTATTAACTCTCAAATACTCTCGCTGCTAATTTTTACAACAGCATTAATTTTTAGTTGGGAAGTTAAAAACCAAATCATTGTGGCCATATACTATAACTTGCTCTTTGCCGGTTCAATTATTTTTAACGGATCTAATATTTTTTTTCTGCCTAATCTTTTCTCTATTACAATATTTGTCAGTCTTATCAGTCTTTTAAGCATTGTAGCTAGTGCTGTAAATTACAGCCGAAGGAAAATCTATAAGTCGAAGGCAGAAGAGGTAAATTTCATTTTTAATAGTATTCCTATCGGAATATGCAGAACAGATGGTTTTGGAAATATTCTAACCCAGAATAAATTTTTAGCGTTTTTATTAGGCGCGGAACAAATAAAGAAAAAATCAAATATAGTTGAACTTATTAGCGATTCTAAATTCAGCGAATATTTTTCTCAAATTAATTATTCAGGTGCAGATGCTCGGGAAGTCAGTGTAAATTATAAGAACGAAGAAGATAAAATGATTTATCTGAGAGTTATATCGAAATATAAATCAACAGAAAGCGGGAATAAAAATATTGACTTCATTATTAAAGACGAGTCTAACGAAGTCCTGGCAAGAAATGAGCAAAAAGAAATTGCTTTAAAATTGCTTAATGAAACAAAAGAAAAAGAGCATTTCGCTCAAATGCGGATTTTGGAAAAGAATCAAAAAATTCAATTATTAGCAAAAATTAATCACGAAGTGAGAACACCGCTTAATGCCATTCTAATGTTTCAACAAATGATCGAAGAAGATATACTTCGATCGATGGAAGAAGTAAAAAAGTATTCTAAATCTGTAAAAACAGCAGTTGGTCATTTGCTTAATACGATTGACAATTTTATTTATTATGCTAAAATTGAAACAGGTAAGATGGAAAATGAAATGGCTCTCTTCAACATCCAAGAGGAAATTGAAGACATTATACAGTTGCTAAAACCATTAGCGTTAGGTAAATGCATTGGCCTAAGTTTAATCTTAGAAAAATCTTCCAGAATATTGGCTTATTCGGATGTGAAAAAATATAGACAGATAATGACTAATTTAATTGCCAATTCAATAAAGTTCACACGAACAGGTAATATCAATGTTATTCTGAATAATAGGCATCTTGATGATGATCAATATGAAATTATAACAAAAATTGAAGATACCGGCATAGGTATAGCGAAAGACAAACTAACTGATATATTCAATCCATTCGTTTCATTGAACGAAGATAATTCTGAGCGATATAGCGGCGGTCTCGGGTTGGCAATTTGTAAAGAGTTTATTCAAATACTGGAAGGAAAAATCGAAATTACTAGCGTTGTCGGACAAGGGTCAGAATTTGTAGTCACAATTCCATATCAATACGATTTTTCAAAAATAAATGCAAAAAGTTTTTGATCTGCTATTAACCGGAAACCGGCTACTATCAGAAATCATAATTATTATCTAAGAACCAATAACATTTTGGACTGACAATGTTATCTTCCAAGTCCAACTCGACAGTTAGTTGATATATCAATATTTCCAAAAAAATTCGAAGTAATGAAAAGCTTTTCTATACCTAAATATTTGAACTTATTCTAAAAATCGTTTTTAGAAATACTCGATAAAGATGTAGTTCCTTTTTCATCCTTTCGCTCGATTGTATACCACAACTAGCAAGCATATCTTTTATTCAGAGACATTGGTCAAATACAAGAATGACTTGTGAATTTAATTTTCAGGAGGATTACGGTGAAAAAGCTAAACGCAATGTTATTAATGAGAATTTTTACACTCTTAGTCACTTTAAATTTTGTATCCGCAATATTTCCGGGACAAATCTCAGCACAGCAAAACGATGTTAATTTTCAGGAGTTTTATGATCAATTAAGTCCGTACGGTCAATGGATTGATGACGATAATTATGGATATATCTGGATTCCAACAGCCGGTCCTGACTTTACTCCATATTTATCCAATGGTTATTGGGTATTTACCGATGACGGTTGGATGTGGACATCAGAATATGACTGGGGATGGGCAGCTTTCCATTATGGTAGATGGGATTACAACGGTTCTTATGGTTGGTTTTGGGTTCCGGATAATGTGTGGGGTCCATCATGGGTCACTTGGAGATGGTCGGAGGGTTATTATGGTTGGGCTCCGATGCGACCCGGAGTATCAATTAGCATAAGTTTTAGCGGCTACAATGATGTGCCTAACGATCGTTGGATATTTGTGAGAGACAGAGATATTGAAAGGCACGACATTGATCGAAATTATATTGACCGAAAAAACAATTCTAGAATTATGACCAATTCAAAGGTGCTTAATAAATCTTACTATGATAATAGAAGAAAAACAATATATGTCACCGGACCTATCAGAGAAGATGTTCAAAAAATTATCGGAAGAACAATTAAACCGATTTCTGTTAATGAAAAAGATGGACCAGGCCAAAGATTAACAAATGATCAGATTCAGATATACAGACCAGTAGTGAAGAAGAATAATAACAGTTATAAACCGGTGCCTTCAAAAGTCACAAGATTAAAAGATGTAAAACAAATATCCTTTAGAGAAACAGAAAACCGAACTCAAAATATACAACAACAAAAAGGCAACAAGAGAAACGACCAACAAGATGCAGTAAATCTTCCAAATAAATTCAATGGGAAAGAGAATTCACCTCAACAGCGAAATGCAGCCCCGGCGAAAAACAATGTAACAAGAAATACACGGCCTACTGTGAATAAAGTAAATAAAATTGACGTTAAAAAGAATTCGTATCAACCGCAGAAGCTAGATCCTCCAAGAAAAGAAAATAAAAAAGATCAATTGCCGCAGGTACAAAATACAATTCCGCTTAAAGATAACGGCAGTAAAAATCATCCATACCAACAGCGATCTTTAGATCCGCCAAAAAAAGATAATAAAATAGTTCCACCATTACAGCCGCCGAAAACTGTGGTACCAAAGAATAATAATAGAGAACAACCACCGAAGGTTAGATCAACAAACCCTTACAAGGAAAATGGTAATGATCGAAAAACTAAATCTAATTCGACTGATGACAAAAAAGAATATAAGAAACTGCAATAATTATTTAATAACGGAATTTCTTCTTTATAATATGAATAAAAATATTTACTGTATTTGATGATGAAGATTGAAAAAAAATATTACTAACTAACAAAAAGGTGAAAATCATGTTATATACAATCGCGGTAGTTTTAATAGTTCTATGGTTACTAGGATTTCTCGCATTCCCTGTTGCCGGAGGTCTTATTCACGTTCTTCTTGTAATTGCAATAATAATGATTCTGCTAAGAGTGATAAGCGGCAGACGTGTACTCTGAGCAATTATTACATGCAATTTATTTTTTAATAATGAAAATCGATATTGAAAACAACGTTAACAATAGCGATGAATCATAAGGAAATATAACAATGTTATTTAAACAACTCCGTACTCTTCGGTTGCCGGATATTCTTACCTTGCTCGGTCTGTTAAGTGTTTCCTTGTCCGTTTATTTTTCTTTCAAAGGACTTTTGATTCTTGCTTACGCTCTTATCCTTCTGCAATTCCTCTTAGATTATTTTGATGGAAAGTTGGCTCGGGCAATTGGCGGGGGAGCGTTGGGTGTTTATCTGGATAGTTTTACAGATTTTATGGCGGTGGCTTCTTCTGTTGTATTTGGTTGGTTTATAGGTATAACCGGTCCCGCAATGCTCGTTGCCGGATTTTTAAACGTTGGTGCAGCGGCAATAAGACTTGCATATTTCACAGCATATAAACAAAAGGGATTCACCGGCATTCCGACTGTTCTTGCTGCTTCGGCTGTTTCAACAATTGCACTTCTCGGTTATTTGTTTGCACCGGCATATCTCAAATGGTTGGTCATTTTTTATTTTATCTCGGCTGTGGCAATGATCTCAGATTTAAAACTAAAAAAAATATAATCAGATAAAAATATGACTGAGAGAACTAATCCTTTAAGCGGAATGCATATTCTAATAAGCGCAGCCGCATTAGTAATAATTATTGCCGGGATCAATCTTGCACAATCTGTTGTTGTCCTATTCCTTATTTCTGTTTTCTTTGCGCTGCTAGGAACTCCGGCGGTGCTTTGGTTAAAAGAAAAACATATCCCATCAGGATTTGCCGTATTGATCGTAATGGCAGTCATGATAATTATTATAATTCTGATTGGCGCACAAATTGGTTCATCCGTCAGTAACTTTTCCGATGAACTGCCTTTATTGCAAACACGCATTAGAGAACAAGTCAAAGCACTCACAGTACTATTGACAAGCAAGGGCATTGTAGTTTCCCCAAAATTTTTTCTAGAATACGTTAATCCCGAAGCGATAATGAAACTCACTGCCGGCTTACTATCGGGATTAAGTTCTCTACTATCCGATCTTGTTTTAATCCTTCTAACAGTAACTTTTATCTTGCTTGAAGTATCAAGCTTTCCGGTAAAACTTCGAACCATCATCGGTGATCCCAAGCAGGCATTTCCGCAATTCACAAAATTTATAGTTGATATGAAACGATACATGGTAATCAAGACAATAATCAACTTAGTTGCCGGAATTTTAATTGCTGTATGGATGCAGATACTCGGCGTACAATTCCCCGTATTATGGGGGTTCCTCGCATTTATTCTTCATTATATACCAAATATCGGTTCTGTTATAGCAGCTGTTCCTGCTGCTCTTCTTGCTCTTGTCCAACTGGGGTTGGGTAGCGCTCTACTTGTTGTTGCCGGTAATGTTTTTATCGGATTCATAATTGGTAATGTGATTGAACCCCGACTTATGGGAAGGAAATTCGGACTTTCTACTTTGGTCGTTTTTCTATCGCTGATCTTCTGGGGCAGTTTACTTGGTTTGGTAGGTGCGATTCTTTGTATTCCGCTAACAATGACATTTAAGTTTGCTTTCGAAAGTAGTGAAAGTACAAGATGGATAGCTGTATTGCTGGGATCAGAAAAATTAGATGAAATTTCTAAACCAATGGCGAAGAAGAAAAAACAATGATACAAATACCACAGTTTAAAAAAGAATTATTCAAGCGGGGAGAACTATCGACTCGGAAAATTTTAAAGTATACAGGAATTGTTATTGGGAGTATTATACTAATCTTTGCATTGGTATTACTTTTCTTTCCGGATCCTTTTATTAATGCATTCTTAAAAGACCGCATTAATAAAAATTTTGCAGAAGCCTATCCGGCATACTCAATAAAGCTTGGCGATTTGCATTACAATGTCTGGAAGAATCGTTTAGGATGTGATTCATTAACAGTGAAAGCTAAAGATTCTACATTCACATGCAAAGTTGCTTCATTTTCCGTGGGCGGAATGGGTTGGATGAAAATACTTCTGCAAAAAGATTCTACTCTTGATGTTGCAAAGAACGCAGCAATTAATGCGGAAAAAATTGTTCTTACTTTTCATAAGTCTCAGAATGAAATTCGTTTAAAAACATTGCATGTATCGGTGCCTGATTCCGAAATGACTGCAGATTCAATAAAATATTATTCTTTAATTAACGATGAGCAATTTTTTGCAAAAAGTAAATTCAGACAAACAAGATTTCGTTTTGATATTCCTCAAATAAAAATAATTGGTTTGGATTATTTCGCGATGCTAGAGGAAAATATCTATAGAGCCAAAAATATTAATATACATGATGTGTTTGCTGATATCCTGGTGAACATGGACAAGCCATATGACAAAAACTCATCTAATCCACAGATGCCGAACGAGGCTCTCTCTTCAATGAAGGAGAAAGTAAAAATTGATAGTCTGAATATTACTAATGGGCGGTTGAAATATTCTGAGAGGTTTGCAGTAAGAGCAAAACCTGGAGTAATTACATTTAATAAAGTCAAAGTTTCAGTAAGTGGAATTGCGAATCATACCTCTACACTTGATACTGCGATTGTTAATGGCGAGGGTGTTTTTATGAACTCCGGTACAATGAAACTATCTATGGCAATTCCTCTCGCTCCAAAGAATTTTTCTTTACATTATTCCGGTTCGCTCAGCAGGTTGGATGTGACTAAACTAAATGAATTTATAGAACCAGGTGAACATCATCGTATAAAATCCGGAACTCTTCAGTCCGCATCGTTTAATATCAATGTTAATAGGGGACATGCAACCGGTACCTTGCGAGCCATTTATAAAGATGTAACCATTGCAATCCTGAATAAAGATACCGGAAGTGAAAAAGGAATTTTCGATCGGATCTTTTCATTCTTTGGAAAAGTATTTGTCATCCGCGGAACTAATACGCCGGATGAAAAAGGTTTAATGAAGATCGGGGAAATAAATTACACAAGGAATCCGCAAGATTATTTTCTCCAATTTGTTTGGTTTGCTCTTAGAGGCGGTGTTGCCGATTTAGTCGGATTCCCTAAAGAATAATTTAATAAAATAATGTTGAGGTAAAAATATGAATGAAATAGCTTTAGCCGGTATGCTTCTGTTATTAGGAGTAATATCAATATTGTTTTATATAATATTTAATGCGTTATATAAAAATCAAAAATTTTATAAAATAAATGAAAAGGAAATAGAATTGATTCGTGCGGAAAAAGAATTAGATCGTGCTGAAGCTTTGCAAAGAGGGTTGCGCATAATTAGGACAGAAAAAAGACAAGCGGTAAAATAGAGCTAGACTGTAAACCCAAACTTAATATTACAGTTGGTAATCCAATTAACTATTAGTAATTAGTTATTCAACAAAATAATCATGCATGTTTTAAGAATCGAGCTCACTCGAAAGATGTAGTTCCTTTTTCATCCTTATGGACGATTGCTCTGCACTAAATTTCTTCCTATGATTACTTAGCAATGATAAGACCAATAAAGTGATTAGAAAAACAAATTATAATTTAATTTGTGAACTTGATTGGTTGAACATTGCGCTCATACAACCCCTTAACCCAGCTGCAAATTAAAGTGGTATTTACAGCTGGGTTTATTTAAAAAATGTTACAGATGAGTAAAAGAACTAAGTCATAATAAATAACAATTTTAATCCCCCTTTTTCCCCTTCTATCTGGAAGAAGAAAGATTTTATTCTTACAAGACGATGTAATTAGGAAACTCCAACTGACATGAAAAGCAATTCTATATTTATCATTCCACTTTTACTTTTTTTTGTTTCTTTGATTGATGCTTCATCAGTTAAAAGGAAAACCCCAATAAACACAAGCACATACTTCCCGGTTAATAATGGTATTACGCTGGTTTATGAGTCATCGTTTGGTGAAAGTACTACCAAATACTCTCAAAATGGTGAATTTACTATCAGTTCGAGTGAAGCGGATAAATTCAAGTATAGACAAACTTTTATAATAAAAGAAAACGGCATTTACGTAAAAGAAACATATCAATATTTAAAGATTTTTCTATTTATAAAAAAGGAAGCAACGTTCACTTATGGAAAACCGTTGTTACGATTTCCTCTTCCTTTATATCCTGGTGTTGAGTGGAAATGGGAAGGTGATGAATATTCAGATGGTGATACAAATAAAGTAAAGGTTACAGGGAAGGCTTTTGATAAGGAATTCATTACAACAAAAGCGGGAAGATTTGAAGCAATTAAATTGGAATCAATTATTGAAGGTTCTGGGAATGCTAAAAATAGAGTAACCGAATGGTTTGCTGAAGGTATTGGATTAATAAAAGCTAAAATAATAATTGAAGGCGGCGGTGTGATGGGATTTCTAAGGGATCTTCTAGGATATGGAACCATCGAATTTGAATTAAAAGAAATTAGAAAGCAATAAGCGAATAATCATAATTGATGCAAAATCAATAATAAGTAATTGCAAAATTTAGAATTGCCGCAACAGGAAAAAATATCTTCTATAAGTAATATGGGGCTGAATTAACTGCGTATTATTTACCTATAAACTTCGAATGAATTCCGTATAAAACTTGTATGAACTCAAATAAAAGATGTAGTTCCTTTTTCATCCCTTCGCTCGATTGGCTTTTGAGGTTATCATCGATAGATTAATCCGAAATCAAAAAGAGATTTTCTGTTCTTGAGTAACATGAATCGAAAATCGCATTACATAACAATTTCTATGGAGGATCTCATGAAACATATGAACTTGACCAAACTAGCGGGGTGTGTTCTGGCCGTTATATTTATAGCGGGTTGCGGAAGTTCCCCGGTAGTGGTCAATCAGGAAGCATCCAAATCTGCTATTCGTGCTGCTGAAGAGGTCGGTGCTACTGACATTGCCAACGCATCTCTCTATTTACAACTCGCAAAAGAGGAGTTAGCCAATTCGAAGATACTTGCGGCGAATGGCGAGAAGGAACAAGCTGAATCAATGCTCTCACGTTCCCAAGCCGATGGCGAACTGGCTATAGCGCTCTCTCACAGCGATGCCGATAAGAAAGAAGCCGCACTGGCTGTGGAGCGAGTACAAAAGCTTCGACAGGACAATAAATTACCTAAAGAAAGGAAGTGACATATGAAACCAATTACATATCTCATCATCATAGCATATGCCGGACTGCTTGCTGGCTGCGGTGCGACCATTCCTCCAACAGAGCTAATCAATGCGCGTCAGGCTTATCAACATGCAAGTTCTGGGCAGGCCGCACAATTAGTTCCTGCCGAGTTACACAAAGCAAAAGCGGCACTTGATGTTGCTGAAAAATCTTTCCAAGACGAGCCTGAATCATACCAAACGCGAGATCTCGCTTATGTTGCGGATCGCAAAGCCAAGATGGCTGAAGCTCTTGCTACCACTGTTGCTGAAAATGCAAAAACCGCTAAGGCAGAGAAGGATTACCAGGCATCACAGACCGAAATTTTGAAGAACACTAAAGAGGACCTAGCTACATCGGAGCGTAACGCTGCGCTTAAAACAGAGCAGCTTGCTGCAGAGAAAAAGGTATCTGATATGCAAGGAGCACAGCTTGCCGCAGAGCAAAAAGCACGACTCGAAGCAGAAGCTAGAGAAACTAAAGCGCAAGCAGATCTTGCAAAACTTGCGGCTGTTAAAGAAGAGGCGCGTGGTCTCGTAATTACTCTTTCAGGAAGTGTACTTTTTGCTTCGAACAAATCGGAGCTCTTGCCAATGGCACAGAATAGGTTAAACCAAGTTGCCGATGCGCTCTTAGAGACTAAAGAAAGGAAACTAACCGTTGAAGGTCATACCGACTCTCAGGGTTCTGACACTCATAATCAGTTGTTATCGCAGCAGCGTGCTGATGCAGTGCGTTCATACCTTATTTCACGCGGTTACCCAAGCGATTTGATTCAAGCACAGGGAATCGGTGAAAATAGACCGGTGGCTGATAATAATAGCGTCGAAGGTAGAGCGAACAATCGCCGGGTTGAAATTATTGTCGATCATGCTAAATAGAAACTAAGTATAAACCGAGGGTTTTAGAGAAAAGAGAGAATGTCAATAGACCGTTTATGCCATACCGGATTTCCACATCGCTCGACTTAAGCCGTGCATGTAATCCGGTATGTGTAATTTTGCGAAATTTTAATATAACATGCGAAAAATTAATTTTATATGTGTTCTAACTTTCTGCTTTTTATTTACTTGTGGTGCGCAAGCACAGCAGAGATATCCCACACTCATCCGATCATCACTCGAGGATGAAATTGTAATTCTTTCTGTTGATAAACCAGTATACTTTCCCGGTGATACGGTTCATCTAACTCTACAACGAAATGACAGCACGGAGACAGTTGCAGTAACGCCAATCTTAATCATTGAGAAAACAATATTAAAATCCATTGGCCATAACATATACACCGCTACTATCCCTCAAGCTTGTGCACCGGGTCAATATCGAGTTCGCCTCGGAGTACTTGATTCTCAAGGCCGACGTTTTGTTTATGAAACTGATTGCATCGTAGATGTAGAAGAGAATCAGGTTATTGAACAGGTAAGCCGTTATGTACATATTGAGCCCGAAGCAGGTGGGCAGGATGTAAAATCAGCTCTGACCCTTGACCGTAGTCAGATACGAAACCTTAGAGTGATCTTCCGGCGAGATAGTATTCGTTTAGGAATGGGACCGCAGTTTGTAACAATAAGAACTACGGTGCAATTGAGAGATGGAACTACTACACAAACTTTTGAACGTCGTGTCTTAACATTTAGAAGTGACAACGATCCGAACCGTGACCGAGCAATGTTAATTCAATACCGTGCAGCATATGGTGCATTTGCTGCTATCCGTTCTGAGGAATTCACACAAGTGCGGATTCATGTGGACTCACTGCCTGATTGGTCCATTATCAAAATTAACATCGAACCGGATTACACAATAAAAATTGGAGGATATGATCGGGCAAATTCTTATACCCGTTATTTCCGTGTAAGAGGTTCAACGATAGAAGTCGGTTTTTCAATCGGCATACCGAAAATTTTATACGACAACCAACCAAAAGATAGCTTAAACTACGGTAACTCAAGCGCTATGATACGCTTTTATTATGTTAATGGAGTATCAGGGAATCGATTCCCGGTTAATCTTGGAATAGGAACATTCGGTGTTAATTCCCCTGTTGATGTCAATATTGATCGCGGGGGATTTGCTTTATCGGTATTTCTTGATGTGGCAGAGATGACTAGAATACTTGGAATCGACTTCATCAAGAAAATCACTGCAGGTCTGGAATTTGTTCCGTTCTTCCCAGTAGAGAAGAGAGCACGGTTTTTAATTGTTGCACAGGTTGGTCTTGCACTATAAATTTTTTGCTCAAACATTAATAAGCGATTACAAAATTTAGAATGACTGTATTAAATTTTTTGTAATCCTGAATAGTTTCGAATCAAAAATAATAAAGTAAACTAACCTGAAAGATGTAGATCCTTTTTCATCCTTTTGCTCGATTGAATTACACCATACCTTCTTCATATCTTAATCTAGTTTTAAGAGACAAATGTCTTAAGGAGATTCTTATGAATATTCATATAATTAATTCGAAAAATTTATTGAACCAATGTATTCGTTTTACTGGTGCGATTCTAATATTTGTTTTGATAATGCCTGCCGTTGCTTTTTCGCAACTATCAAATTATCCCAACCCATCTGTTGTACCACTTTTAACAGCGGGAACTTATGGAGCTTTAGCTTCAACGGGGATTACCGGTTCTGCAAATGTTTCTGGTGATGTTGGTACTATTACAGGAGGAATTGGTGTGGGAATAACATATACCGGAACGAACTGGAATATCGATGACGTTAATCATAATACACAAGCGCAAGCCGACTTGGCGGACGCGTTAACAAATATCAACGATCACTCAGCGCGACCTTCGAATTTTACAATCCCATCTGATCTTTTGAATGGATTAACTCTATATAAGGGTGTCTATGACGGAGTCGCACTTGCTCTTACCGGAACTCTTATACTAAGCGGGGGCGCAACAGATGTTTTCATTATACGTGCGTCGACTTCACTTACGATGAACTCTAACAGTAATGTATTATTAACAGGTGGAGCGGTGTGGTCAAATGTCTTTTGGTACGTCGGCACTTCGGCAACTGCTCTTAGTGGGACAACTTTTTATGGAATCATACTTGCTAATACCTCAATCACACTGAATGCAGGTGCAACATCGGTGACAGCACAATTGTTGGCGAATACCGGTGCAGTAACAATAAACTCTGATGTATTGCCAGTGGAACTGACATCTTTCACAGCAGTGTTAAACAACAGAGTTGTAGAATTGAATTGGAACACAGCTACAGAAGTAAATAACTATGGGTTCAATGTAGAATTGAGAATTCAGAATGGAGAATGGAATAAGATAGGCTTCATTCAAGGGCATGGTAATAGCAACTCGCCAAAAGATTATTCGTTTGTTGACAAGAATCCACAAGTTGGAAAATTGCAATACAGATTGAAGCAAATTGATTTTGACGGCGCGTTCGAATACTCGGATGTTGCAGAAGTTGAAGTAGAATCACCGAAGCAGTTTACAGTTTATCAGAATTATCCAAATCCATTCAATCCGACAACAAACATCACGTATGAAATTCCGGTGAATTCAAAAGTTATGATAAAAGTTTATGATGTACTTGGAAGCGAAGTTGCAATCCTTTTAAACGAAGAAAAACTTCCGGGCAGATATCAAGTCGAATTTAATGCGTCTCATTTGCCATCGGGAATTTATTTTTACTCGATCAACACGGGTAATAATAATCCGATTATGAAGAAGATGATTCTTTTGAAATAATACTTAACGAGCCGTGTTTCTATCATTATGCTGTTGTAACAAATTGTCGGTTTTATAGATCCAAATTAAAGTAGTGCTTAGGAATTCATTTCTCTAGGAAGTGTATGAAGTATAACACTACGATTTTGTAATTTCGAAAAATATAATTATCAAACAATGAATGGTAAAAAATATTTCGAAACAAAATATAGAATCGACTTTATCTTAAGCATATTTATCTTAATAGTTGCGTTTCCCTTTATGCTGTTGATTTCAATTCTATTGACGCTAATCTTAAAATCATATCCGCTAGTAATTCAAAAGCGGGGTATTACAGAAGAAAACCAAGTCTTCAACATTTACAAATTTAGAACAATCAAGACTACTCACACTAGACAATTAAAAAGAGAAAACATTCTTTTCAAACCGGACTTATCTCAATACGTGCCTGCTTTTTGCAGATGGTTAAGAAAAACTGGATTTGACGAATTACCTCAGATTTTCAACGTGTTGAAAGGTGATATGAGTTTAGTTGGTCCCCGCCCTTTAACTATTAGCGATCTTAAAGTACTGAAGAATTATTATCCGCAGTATTACCATATCCGAAACTCAATAACAATAAAGCCCGGTATTACCGGAATGTGGCAAGTATTTGGGAATAGAAACAAAGGGATAGAAAATTTAATTGATCTTGATCTTCATTATTCTGAAAAGACTTCGCTTTTACTAGACCTACTTATTTTATTAAGTACAGTTATATTAATCGCTAAAGGAAAGCACACTGACGCTATCTTTCCGAGTCTGTCTTATTATAAAGAATGGGGTACTAAAAAAATACAAATCCCACATTAAAACATTTCCGCCAGTTTGATAAACATAAAAGTAGGCCTTTGATAACCAAAGAATCATTGTCTTTCAGTAGAGGCGGATTACAAAAAAAACTTGATTGACAATTTATCCCTCATCTGAAAGATGTAGTTTCTTTTTCATCCATTTGCCCGATTTAACAATCTTTAATTCCTTAATGCCATAAAGAAACTGGAATGAAACAGTAGGTAAGTTCAAACAACAATTCGCAAACCTAACTGATGATGATTTACTTTTACTAAAAGAGTAAGGGGTCAACTACTAAAAAAAATGAGGAATAATTTCAGAAAAACTAAAAAGGATTAAGTAAAATAATTTTGAAATTGTCACTGTTAGATTAGGCGAAATTAATTTTTTTCAACTTTTGGTTGACTTATCATGAATTCTGTATTCTTAATATGTAAGTCTCTTTGGGGGAAAGGTATTTCGATGTTGTTTTCTTTGAATTTTTTGAATATTTCAAAATATAGTTTGCTTTTCAGAATTCCCGGTGTGGTTATGTAAGTGCTTGTCCAAATTTTCAAACCAAAATTTAGTGAACTCTCACCAAACTCTTCAAAAACCACATCGGGTTGCGGATCTTTTAAAACGCCATCTTCCATATCCGCAACTTCCAGTAAAATTTTCTTTACAATTTCAGGATCTTCTTTATAAGCAACACCTACCGGAATACTGAACCTCACATTTCTGTCGTTGTAACTCCAGTTTGTAACAATTGATGAAATAAACTCAGAGTTGGGAACTATCACAGAAATATTATCATTTGTCACAACCATTGTTGATCTCATAGAAATACTTACAACATCACCAAACACTTCTCCCACTTGTATCCGATCTCCCACCTTTATCGGTCTTTCAAAAAGAATAATTATACCGCTTACCAAATTATTTGTGACATTCTGCAGACCGAAACCGATACCTACGCCAAGAGCGCCGGCAAGAATAGTTATTGCACTTAGATCTATACCAACAGTTTGCACTGCTATCACAAGTCCGAGTATAAGAAAACCGTAACGGATAATAGTTCCAACCGCGAGACGAACACCAAGTTCTATCTTGCTTTTGGCAAGAACTTTGTAGACCATCCATTTTTTTAGCTTGGAGGTAATGAAGAAAAGAAGCCATGCAAGAAATAAAAAATAAATAAAAGTCCAAAGTGTTATTGAAGTATGCCCGATATCGAACAAGCGAATATTAAGGAAGTCTTTTACTTCATTTAAATATTTTAGTATTTGATTTGTGAATTCTTTCATTGTATAGAGATAGACATGCTTTATTCTAATTTTAATTTACCGAATTAATCTATTAATAAAAGAATTATAAGTGAAACTATACCCACCATAGGATGTAGTTCCTTTTTCATCCTTTCGCCCGATTGAACAATCATGAATTCATTCCTATCATAACCCCGCAAATAGGAACTAGTACTCGAAACTTAGATCACTAAAAATTTTAAAGGAGCCATGAAATGAACGCACTGATAATTAAAGGAAACTGGAATGAACTCTCAGGTAAACTCAAACAACAATTCGCAAATCTGACTGATGATGATTTGTTGTTCAAGGAAGGTAAAGAAGAGGAACTATTGGGAAGATTGCAGAGTAAACTCGGAAAAACTAAGGAAGAATTACGAAATATAATTTCAAAATTATAAAAGTTAATCTGAACATAATTTTATACAAATCAGTGCCTAAGTCTTTGGCGCTTTAGCATATATATATTTCTAAACAACCAGCAAGGAGAATTATGAAAATCAAATATTTCATCTTAACAGCCATAGTATTATTAACAGGAGTTAACTTCGCCCAGGCAACTAAAGTAGAAACTGCAAAAGAAAAGGTTAAAGTAGCAAAACAGGAATTGAAAGATGCTCAGGCGGAAAGTGATAAGGAATACCGTCTATTTAAGACCGATGCCGATTTAAAAATTGCTGCCAACGAAAAAAGTATTGAAGAATTCAAAGAGAAGATTAAAACAGCAGATGAGAAATTCAAGATTAAGTATGAGAAAAAAGTAACAGTGTTAGAAGAAAAAAATATTAAGCTTAAGAAAAAAATAAGTGAATTTAAGTATGAAGGAAGAGATCAATGGGTAATATTCAAGCGCGGGTTTAATCGTGATTTAAAGGCAGTTGGTAAAGGAATTAAAGATTTATTTTCCAAAAAAGATTAACGGTAATTGATTTTTAAATGGAAATGGAAAAACTGCAGAGTAAGTGCGGGTGTTAAGCTTCCGTGCTAGAATAAGCAAATAATTATTTCTGAAGAATTAGCGAGGGATATTATGAAAAACAAGTATTTCATCTTAATGGTTATAGGGGCGATAGCCGGAACTTTATTAATCGGTTGTAACGTCAATCGAGAAAAGAAAGTTGAAGACGCTAAAGAAAACGTTCAGCAGGCAAAACAAGATCTGAAAGATGCGCAAGCGCAATATGAAAAAGATTGGCAGCAATTCAAGACTGATGCAGAAGCAAAGATTACCGCTAATGAAAAAAGCATTGATGAATTCAAAGCCGAGATAAAAAGAGCAAGTAAAAAATTCAAAGTTAAATATGAAAAGGAAGTGGTAGTGTTAGAGCAGAAAAATATAGAGCTAAAGAAAAAGATAAGTGAATATAAGTATGAAGGAAAAGATAAATGGGATGAATTCAAACGAGGATTTAATAATGATATGGAGGTTGTTGGAAAAGCAATCAAAGATTTATTCGCAAAAAAAGATTAACCGGTAATTGATTATTACATTGTAAGGAAGAATAAAATGAAAATTATTTACGCTTTAGTCCTTTTGGTTTTGTTCTCATCATTACTTCAAGCGCAGTTTAAACCTGTATATGAGAATAAAATATTTCTAGATCAGAACGCGTGGTTGAACCGTCAGATATCAAATAATGAGATTAATCGTTATTCCGCTTTGGTCAGCCATACTAATAATACATCATTCCCGGATACAATTAATACTTCATTAACCGACACAATGAAGTATAATATGTATGGAGATTTACTGAATGACAATCCGTTGTATAATCCGAAATCTTCTTTAGGTATGGTTGTTCTTAGGGTCTCCCTTGCCAATGTTTCTACCTTTGTTATTGATCGGTACATTTTTAACTATGAATTTTCACGAGTTGGGATCAATACATGGAAGTACAACTTTCAGAAAGGATGGGAATGGGATCTAGACAGATTCGGTATGAATTATTTCTTCCATCCATTTTCCGGCGGAATGTATTTCAATGGAGCGCGTGCAAACGGTTATTCTTTCTTCGAATCCGTGCCTTTTGCATTCTTAGGCAGTTTGGAATGGGAATATTTCGGAGAAAATACTCGTCCCTCTTATAACGATTTCATCAATACTCCGATTAACGGTACCTTCCTTGGAGAAATATTTTACAGAATAGGCTCAAATTTTCTAGATGATCGAACAACCGGAGTGGAGAGATTTTTCCGGGAAGCGTTTGTTGCTCTTATCACACCTACACGATTTTTTAGCAGGCTTTTGCATGGAGCAGTTACAAGGTTAACATCGGAAGAAGTTTATCAAAAAGAACCTTTTAATTTAACATTCCAGGCCGGCTATCATAAGGTAAATACAGGAACTAAAATCGAAAATACTGGAACCAGTAGCCTTAATCTTAATCTTATTGTCGATTACGGAAATCCATTTGAAAAAAGATCTCGAAAACCTTTTGATTATTTCAGAGTTCGGGGAGATTTGGATTTTGGGGTAGGAAGAAAAATTATTGATCTTGCGACTGGGTATGGTCTATTAACCGGCAAAAATATTCAAACCGGTAATCTGGAAATGTTAGTCGGATTGTTTCAACACATGGACTTTTTTGACAATAATACTTTCGAGTTAGGTTCCATAGCTTTTGGGCCAAGTGTAATTTCCAAGCTGCTCGTTGGTAAGAACTCAAGTCTTTATGCTAATCTTCATCTTGGTGTAGTACCTTTCGGCGCTCTTAGTAAACGGTTTGGAATTACCGATACTTCACAAGTTAGAGATTATAATTATGCCGGTGGTGCAGAAGGAAAGATTGAAGCTGCTTATAATATAAGTGGTTGGGTTAGTCTTGCAGTTGTGGGCTATTATTGGTGGTTCAGAACATATGTTGGAGTTGCGGGAGATAGTTACATAGGAATTATCAAGCCCAGTATATCAGTTAAAGTCTACAAGGGGTTAAGCGTTGGATTCGAGCATTTGATTTATTACAGCGATAGATACCCGCGTGATTTTGCAAGTGTACATACTGTAAGAACCGAGCAGAAAATTTTCGTTCAATTACATATAGAAGAATTCGAGTTTAAAAAGTGAATCGATTATTCTATTTTTTTATAAAGAAAGAGACATGACCATAAAGAGATTATATTTAACTCTCCTCCTAATAGTTATGTGCGGGTCTACTCTGTTTGCACAAAGTCCAGTTTTAGGAAATTCTCTTCAGAGGAATAAATATAATTTCTCTCAATTTGGAAATGAGACTTGGGATTTCATCAAACAACCGACTAAATGGAATGGGAGTGATTGGCTTAAACTTGGACTGGTAAGCGCCGGAACTTTTTTAATTATGAAAACTGCCGATCAACCTATTCGCGATGCAGTTCTAAGAAACCAACAATACTTCAACAGCGCTCCAATCAAAATCGGAAATATTTGGGGAGACTGGTATCCAACAGTTATTACCAGCGTTGCATTTGCATTACACGGATGGGCGGATAATAATTCTCTTTCGAAAAAAATTGCTTTTGAAGTTGCACAATCTGCAATCTACACTGAGATCATGACGCAGATAGTGAAACATGCTTTCGGCAGGGCAAGACCGTATAAAGAATTAGGACCGACTGAATTAAAACCGTTTTCTTTCCTTGGTTGGGATTTTACTTCGCTACCCGCAGGACATACGACCTGGGCATTTTCACTTTCGACTGTACTTTCAAGAAATGCTAAACCCGGTTGGTTAAAAGTATTAGCATACATACCGGCGGCACTTACTTTTATTGCTCGGGTTTATCAAGATCATCACTGGACTTCAGATAATTTTTTAGGTGCAGCTCTCGGTTATTTTGTAGCAAGTTGGGTTGTAGATAAACATGAGAAAAAAGATTTATTAGTGGATGCATCTTCAGGTTTTCCACTGTCCATTACAATTCCACTAAACTAATTTTTTTAGACGAAACATAAGATGTGTAAAAATGCATAAATATAGGAACTGGATCACAATGCGAAAAAGCTATTTACTATTAGATCTTTTGTTAGCGAAAGCTGAAAATCATAAATTTAATTCAAGTCGAGCAACAAGAAAAGTTGTTAGTTGGATCGGGATGTTATCAATTCTTTTTACAATCCTTTGTGGGTCTACTCTTTCCGCACAAAATTCTGTTTTACAGGATTCACTACAAAGGAATAAATATAATTTTTCTCAGTTCGCGAATGAGACTTGGGGCTTCATAAAACAACCGACTAAATGGGATGGAGGAGATTGGCTTAGAATAGGATTATTAGGCGCCGGAACATTTTTAGTTATGCAGACTGACCAGCCAATCCGTGATTTTATCAATCTTGATAAAAAATACGCCAAGAGTTATCCAATTGAATTCGGGAATATGTGGGGTGAACTATATTTTACAGAAATACTTTTTGGCGGTTTTAGTATTTACGCATTATATGCCGGCGATAGAACATCTCATAAAATTGCTTTTGAAATAGCACAAGCCACATTCTATACTTTCCTAGTGAACGGTTCTTTAAAATATCTAATTGGAAGAGCAAGACCATATATGGAACAAGGGAATCAATCTTATACTCCATTCTCTCGTTATGATAGCCCCGATCATCAATCATTTCCCGGCGGACATACTGGTATTACTATGGCTCTTACAACAGTTCTTTCAAGAAACGCCAAACCGCTTTGGTTAAAAATATTGGCTTATGTTCCCGCCGCACTAAGTGTTGTAGGCAGGGTTTATCTGGATAGACACTGGACCTCTGATGTTTTTTTCGGAGGTGCAATCGGTTACTTTGCCGCAACATGGGTAGTAGATCAGCACGAGAATCGGGTTGAAGACGAAAGTGAAAAATCTCAACTAGGAATACGCGGACTTACAATTCAACCGTTTGTTTCTGTTGATTCATATGGACTTGGATTATCTCTTCATTTATAAATAAAAAAGGTTTACGAAATGAAACGTAAAATTTATTTCTCGTTATTCTTAATTATAATATCTGGATCTTCTCTCTTTGGACAACTTAAATATACTTTTCCTCAGTTCTTTAGAGAAACTGGCGACTTCATCAAACAACCAGCTAAATGGGATGGAGGAGACTGGCTAAAAATAGGTGTAGTAAGCGTGGCATCATTTTTAATGATGGAAACTGTCGATCAACCTATTCGAGATGCGGTTTTAAAAGATCAAAGATATTCCAAGAGTTTTCCAATTGAATTCGGAAGAATGTGGGGAGAAATATATTCACCTATAGTTTTGTTTAGCGGGTTTGCCGCATATTCGCTAATAGCTAATGATATTGGAACAAGAAAAATTGCTTATGAAGTAGGTCAGGCATCACTCTATGCCGCGGGGATTTCATTTGTATTAAAACTTGCAATTGGTAGATCAAGACCATATTTAAATGAAGGAGCACATTCATTCAGTCCCTTTGCATCAATTTTTAATCAGGACAACAAATCAATACCAAGCGGTCACTCTACTGTCGCATTCATACTTTCAACTGTTCTTTCAAGAAATATTAAATCACCCGTTTGGAAAGCGTTGGTTTACTTACCGGCAGTGCTCACTCTAATTTCTCGTGTTTATCAAGATCAGCACTGGGCGTCAGATGCTTTTGCCGGAGCTGCACTTGGTTACTTTGTTGCAACATGGGTTGTTGATCATCATGAGAATAACAGTAATTCAATATTAGGAATGTCTCCAACTTACCCGATATCGATCAGGATTGCATTGAATTGATAAAACAAGAATTATTTATGAGTGACATGAATTATTACAAAGGAGATTGATCTGATGATACGAATAAACAACAAATATTTAATAGCGGGCTTTATAGTCATTGTGATCCTTTCTTTATACTTCGGCAGCGGGGCACTGCTGGGTGGCGGAATGAATGGAAAGATAAATGAAAGCGGTTGGACAGGCGGCAATGGTCTGAGGTGGTTCCCTGCAATAGTCGCTATTTTTTTTGGTGTTTTAATTATTTGGCTCTTCTTTCGAAAAAAAAAGATTTAACCAATCCAAAATTTTCTAAAAATAATTTTTAAGGAGAACAAAGATGAAAGGCAATGAAAAATTACTAACGGTGCTTAACCAGCGTTTAGCTGATGAACTCACCGCAATAAACCAGTACATGGTACATTCTGAAATGTGTGAAAACTGGGGTTTCACTAAACTTCACAATGCTATCAGAAAGCAGGCGATGGATGAAATGCACCATGCCGAGTGGCTTATTGAGCGAATCATTTTTTTAGATGGCACACCTACAGTATCCAAGTTGAACCCGATTAAGATTGGTAAGACAGCTTTGGAGATGGTTAGTAACGATCAAGATGCAGAAATTGAAGGATTAAAAGCTTACAACGAAGCTATTAAACTTGCCCATGAAGTATCCGACGAAGGAAGCGTTGAACTACTAACAAAGATACTTAAGATGGAAGAGGGTCACGTCGATTGGGGAGAAAAACAACGTACTCAGATTGATCAAATGGGAATTGAAAATTATTTGACTAACCAAGCTGAAGGTACAGTAAGTTGATTTTTGGGAAACTTTAGAAAAAAATCATGATGAAAAAACAACATTTTGTAAATATAAAATCAATTCAGCATATCACTCATGATGTTCTGCAAATTGTTGTTGAGAAACCGCAGCATTATAACTTCGCTCCCGGCCAAGCTACCGAAATTGCAATTAATAAAAAAGGTTGGGATAAGGAAAAAAGACCATTCACTTTTACATGCTTGCCTAAAAACGATTACCTGGAATTTACAATCAAGACTTACCCGGCTCATAAAAGCGTGACAAACGAACTTTTGCAACTGAAAAAAAATGACGAGTTGATTCTGCATGATGTTTTTGGTGCAATCGCTTACAAAGGCGAAGGTGTATTCATCGCAGGAGGTGCCGGCGTTACCCCATTTATTTCCATCTTCAGGTATCTTAATTCAAAAAAGGAAATAGGGAATAACAAACTCATCTTTGCAAATAAAACAAAAGCCGATATTATACTCGAACAGGAGTTCAAAAAATTATTAGGCACTAATTTCATCAACATTTTATCCGATGAAACAGTGAATGATTATGCTCACGGACAAATCACGGAAGATTTTCTTAAATCAAAAATCGGAGATGTTAGTCAATACTTTTATATATGCGGACCTCCACCAATGATGAAAGCTATTGAGAAGCAGTTGATGAAATTAAAGGTGGATGAAAAATATATAGTCAAAGAAGAATTTTAGATGGTCATAAAAATGAGCTAAAGGTTATTTAGTGACAAACAGATTTAAAGAACAATAAAAATTTATTTTTTAAAAGGATAGGGATAATGGAAAATGTACTTAATAAAACATTGTCTGGAATTACCAGAGCAGAGTATATAGAGGTAGAACCTAATGTACATCTTCACGTAACTGATGCCGGTGAAGGCAATCCGATAGTGTTAATTCCGGGTTGGCCTTTGAGTGATGAAATGTATGAATACCAATACAACGATTTGATAAATAAAAACTTCCACGTAATTGGTATTACGTTGAGAGGATTTGGTAAATCCAGTAAACCTTACGGAGATTATAATTACGATATACATGCGTCGGACATAAAAAAGGTTTTAGATAAACTGAATATAAAGGATGCTATTTTGGGGGGCTTTTCGATGGGCGGCGCGATCGCCATCCGGTATATATCAACATATGATAGTGCCCATATATCCAAACTCGCATTGTTTGGCGCAGCCGCTCCAAGCTGGACACAACGCAAAGATTTTCCTTACAATCTTCCAAAAAGTGCGGTTGATGATTTAATTGAATTGAACAATCACGATCGACCAAAACTTTTATCCAATTTTGCAAAGATATTTTCCGCTACCGAAACTTCCTTAAACGATGGTATAGGTAGTTGGTTGAATGGGATTTGTTTAAGCGCTTCTTCTTATGCAACAGCTCAATGTTTAATTGCTTTGCGCGATACAGACTTGAGAAGTGATATGCCGAAAATAAAAATCTCCACAGTGATAATGCATGGCCGTAAAGATAAAATCTGTTCTTTTGATCTGGCTGAACAAATGAAAGTTGGAATCTCCAACTCACATATCGTTGCTTTTGAGAATAGCGGCCACAGCATGTTTCTTGAGGAAACTAAAAAATTTAATTCTGAATTGATAAAATTTGCGGAAGAATGAAGTGAATAGCTGACAACATATTTTAAATTATCGCTTCACCCGGTTTAGAAGCAAAATGAAATGAAGGATTAGACAAAACAAAAATGAATGAAGATAAAAGAGATATAACATGAAAAAAAATAATAAAAACTCTAACCTGCCTGATGAAAATAAAAATGATTTTCCGGGTTACCCGGTATATCCTGCCAACGAAGATATATATAGTAAATCCAAGAAAGAGACGAATATAAATCCTGCAGATAAATCTAAAATCAAAGTGCCAAATGAAAAAGCCGGAAGAAGAAACGAAAAAGATTTTGACGAAGATAAATCAGGAAACGACTTAGATGTTCCCGGTTCAGAATTGGATGATGAAGATGAAAAGGTTGGTAATGAAGACGAGGAAAACAACTATTACAGTTTAGGGGGAGATGATCATGATGATCTTGATGAGGATAAAGGTGAATGAATATTTTCAATACTATAATAGAAAGATGAAGTGTGTTACATTATGATAAGTTCAGAGATCACTATTGCCGAATACTTGTTAACCCGGTTGAAAGAAATCGGGGTGGATCATCTCTTTGGTGTACCGGGAGATTTTGTACTTGGATTTTTCAATGAGGTTCTGAAGAGCGACATTAAATATGTCGGTACTTGCAACGAACTCAATGCGGCTTATGCAGCCGATGGTTACGCACGCATTAGAGGTATCGGCGCATTTTCGTCAACCTATGGTGTTGGAGAATTGAGTGCCATCAATGGTGTGGCTGGCGCATTTGCAGAAAGAGTTCCTGTAGTAGTGATAACCGGTTCTCCTGCTACGCTTAATTTTCGTACTCGGCCTCTGTTGCATCACACTTTAGGTGATTATCAAATTCCCATGAAGATGTACGAGAAAATTACAGTCGCTTCAACGCAACTCATTTCCTCTGAAACTGCCCCGGCTGAAATTGACCGAGTGTTGTCGGAGTGCATTTCACATCAACAACCGGTTTACATAAGTTTTCCCGCAGATGTTGTATTAATGAAATGTAACAAACCAAATGCTTTCAATTTTCCGGCTCGCCCACAGTGTAATAAGGATGCTCTGGCTGAGGCGATAAAGGAAGCAATTAAAATGCTTGATAAGGCACAGAAACCAATTGTGATCGGCGATGTGGAATTGATACGCTTCAAACTGCAAAAAGAATTTGCAGAGTTTCTAGACAAAACAGGTCTCCCATATGTAACTATGATGTTGGGTAAGACGTTACTTTCAGAGCATCACCCGCAATTTATTGGACTCTTTGAAGGTGACCGTAGCCGTGACTATGTAAAAAATCGTGTCGAGTCTGCCGACTGTATTATCAAACTCGGGACACTAATGACAGATTTTAATACTGGCGGGTTCACAACGAACCTAGACGATTCAAAGATGATCAGCGGCAATATTGGTTACGTAAAGATCAAACACCATTATTACGAGAACGTGCATCTCCATGATTTTATTATTGGGTTGACGGAAAAACTTTCACGACGTGATACCGCAACTCTTGATATTCAATGTGCTTCAAATAGTTGTGTACATAGGCATACAGAAACATATCTGCCAGATGTAAAGAAACCACTTACTATCAAGCGTTTCTTCGACCGTATGAGTCATTTTATCGAAAATAATTCAATAGTAATTGCGGAAACAGGCGTATCCATTTTCAGTGCTTCGGAGATGCTTATGCCGGAAGGAGCGACCTTCATCGCACAAACTTTTTACGGATCGATCGGTTATACAGTCGGTGCAACGCTAGGCGCTTGCATAGCAGCGCAGGATCGAAAAGTTGTGCTTTTTATAGGTGATGGTTCTTTTCAAGTTACTTGTCAGGATCTATCAACAATGATTAGGAATAACCTGAAGCCGATCATTTTCCTTATCAATAATGATGGATATACTATTGAACGCGTAATTGTTGATCATTCATACAACGATATCCAACCTTGGCATTATCACAAACTTGTGGAAGTATTTGGAGAAGGGCTGGGTCTTGATGTTCGCAATGAAGGTGAACTTGAAGATGCGCTGGGTAAAGCAGTAAAAGCAGACGGACTTGTTTTCATCGAAATTCACACTGGACGGTTGGATTGTCCGGAGTCACTTCGAAGCGCAGGTAGATCGATGGCAAAAACAAATCAGCTTAATTAATGTGAGAATAGACTCAAATATAATATTAGTAATAATTCGGTTGAATCTTTTCGAAATTGATAAATGATTTTATATAAGGAAATGTAAAATGAAAAATGCTAAACTATTTAGTCCATATAAGCTCGGAAACATAGAACTCAAAAATAGAATTGTTATGGCACCTATGACTCGATCCCGCGCGATCGGAAATATTCCAAACAAATTAATGTCAGAATATTATGGTCAACGTGCCGGTGCGGGACTTATCATTACTGAAGGGACTTCTCCTTCGCCTAATGGTCTCGGTTATAGCCGCATTCCGGGAATCTATAGTGAAACACAAGTGGAAGGTTGGAAGAAAACCACAGATGCAGTGCATTCAAAAAGTGGAAAGATATTTCTACAGCTTATGCATACTGGACGAATCAGTCATCAAGCGAACATGTCGGAAGGCGCAGTAATTATTGCCCCTTCGGCGGTTAAGCCATCCGGTCAAATGTGGACTGATGTTAGTGGACTACAGGATTTTCCAATCCCAAAGGAAATGACTTCAGAAGAAATAAAATATACCAAACAAGAATACATTTTCGCCGCAGCTAATGCAATGAAAGCAAGGTTTGATGGTATTGAACTACATGGTGCTAATGGTTACCTGATAGAACAATTTTTATCTCCGGTTAGTAATAAAAGAAACGATAATTACGGCGGTAGTATTGAAAACCGCTGCCGTTTTCTTTTGGAAATTGTAGAAGATGTAATTAAAGCGATTGGAAAAGAGCGTGTTGGTTTGCGTTTATCTCCTTACGGTGTTGCCAGTGATATGCCTTCTTATCCCGAAATTGAAGACACTTATAAATATCTTGCCGAAAAGCTGAACAGTATAGGAATACTTTACATTCATCTAGTTGATCATAGTGCTATGGGTGCGCCGAAAGTACCTATCGAAATTAAAAAATCTATTCGAGAAAGATTTGAACACACACTTATTTTCAGCGGCGGATATACAATGGAACTCGCAGAAAATGAATTAGAAAACGGAATTGCTAATCTCATCGCATTCGGTAGACCATTTATTAATAACCCCGATCTCGTTGAACGATTTGCTGACGGCTGGCAGTTATCAAAAGATCTTGATATGAACACATTTTATTCTCCAGGTGAAAAAGGATATACAGATTATCCTATGCATGCTTAATAATGTGAGCAAACATTTTTATTTATACGGAAGTATGGAGGCATAATGCAACGACAAATCAACAGAAAAATATTATTGGTTGAGAGACCAATCGGAATACCGGATGAGGGTTGTTTTAAACTAGTTACATCTGAATTACCTCAACCGATGAGCGGACATGTTTTACTGAAGACAAAATTCATTTCAGTTGATCCATATATGAGAGGCAGAATAAATGTTCGAAAATCATATGTCGCGCCTTTTCAACTGAACGAAGTTTTGAATGGAGGAATTGTAGCAGAGGTGATTGAGTCAAAATCAAATAACCTTGTTAAGGGAGATTTTGTAGTTGGAAATCTTAACTGGCAGGATTACAATATAGCTGGCGAGAAAGATGTCAGGAAAATAAATCCTGATATTGCCCCGATTAGTACATCGCTGGGAGTGTTGGGAATGACAGGACTTACGGCGTATTTCGGATTGTTGGATATTGGTCAACCAAAGAAAGGTGAAACAGTCGTTGTTTCCGCGGCGGCTGGTGCCGTAGGAACGATTGTAGGACAGATTGCAATGTTACACGGTTGTCGTGTTGTTGGAATAACCGGATCTGACAAAAAAACAAAATACTTGATTGATGAACTTGGATTTGAAAACGCTATCAATTATAAAACTTCTAATCTGGAGAAAGCATTGAACGAAGCTTGTCCGGATGGCGTTGACATTTACTTTGATAATGTAGGCGGTGATATTTCAGACGCAGTCCTTTCTTTAATCAACAATAACGCGCGCATTCCATTATGCGGTCAAATTTCATTATACAACGAGATACAAATTCCGACGGGAAGACGAATACAGCCTCAATTACTTACACATAGTGCTCTCATGAAGGGTTTCATCGTCCACAATTACGCAGATCGTTTCGAGGAGGGGATAAGTCAATTGGCTCACTGGCTGAGGGAAAAAAGATTGAAGTATGAGGAAAATATAATCGTTGGATTGGAAAATACTCCGAAGGCATTCATCGGATTGTTTTCTGGAGAAAATCTTGGCAAACAAATTGTGAGAGTTGTGTGAACAGTTAATTAACAATATTTCGCAAACTGATTTAAGATGAATAATAAATTTTAACTAAAGAATGCTAAAATCAACAATTAAAATATTTACATAAAAATCATGATAAAAATATATAGACATACCGAAAATGGTTTTGAAAAACTTACGTCCTTTGTAATAAATATACTTGGCAACTCTATCACATTTATTTTTGCATTAGGAGCCGTAATATTCTGGCTCACTAACAAGCGATTTTACACTCAGGATATTCATTCCAGCATCGGCGATTTAATTCTCGGGATTACTTTTCTGAACTTATTTATTATACAAAAATCATTCAACCGTTTCTCCGGCTCGCTTCATTTGAAAGTGAATGAACTTGTCGCATCACACGAATCTGCCAGCAATAAAGTTATGAATGCGGAAGTAAAAACTGAAAATGAGATAATTGAACTATCAAAAGAATATGTTGAACTGGCTGAGAAGACAAAAGAAGAAGGAGAAAAAATCCTGGAACGATTTCATAAATCAGAAGTAGACAAAGAGTAAAAAAGTTTTAATAAGGAAATAAAAATGCAAAAGAATGAACAGAACCTGTTGCCTCCAGTTGATTTGGAGGCGGAAATAGAAAGATTGCAAGAAGAACTTATAGATGAGCGTGACCGGAATCTTCGTTCTCTTGCAGACTTTAAGAATTATCGCCGCCGCATTGAACGAGACGGCAATAAAATTGTTGAGGAGGAAAAAAGGAAAATGATACTTCCTTTGTTAGACATAATAGATGATTTGGAAAAAGCATTACAATCTGCACACGACACGAAAAAACCTTTTGTCAAAGGAGTGCAAATCATCCATCAAAAACTTGTCAACTTGTTAGATATATATGGAGTTCTCCCGTTCGAAAGTGTTGGCATGCAGTTCAACCCTAATCTACACGAAGCTGTGGCAATGGCAAAACATAAAGGTAGTGAACCGGGAATTATTATTGATGAACTTCGCCGCGGTTATCACATGAATGATGAATTACTACGCACAGCTCAAGTACGAGTTGCAGGTGAGTAAATATTCTGGGGGATTGTGCTATGAATACAATATGGTCAAGCTATGAACTATAAAGATTACTACAAGGATTTGGGTGTTGGAAAAACTGCAACTCCAGCAGAGATAAAAAAAGCGTATCGAAGACTTGCCAATAAATATCATCCCGACAAAACTAAGGGAGACAAAGTAGCAGAAGAAAAGTTCAAAGAAATTAACGAGGCTAACGAAGTTCTTAGCGATCCGGTAAAACGAAAAAAGTACGATCAATTTGGTGCGGATTGGAAACACTACGAAGAAGCCGGAGCTCAGCCGGGAGGATTTGATTGGTCGAAATATGCAAGTGATCGTGGCGGACAAACGCACCGGACAAGTACAAATGAATTTGATTCGATGTTTTCTGGTGAAGGAGCCGGTGATCTCTTTGAAATGCTTTTTGGACAACGCAGTGGTGGTCAGCGACAAGGGAGAAGGAATGTTGTTAAAAAAGGAGAGGATCTTGCAACAGAAACAATACTTTCTCTCGAAGAAGTATATCATGGAGCCGCTCGGCTCATACAACTAAATAATCAGACTATTAAAGTGACGATTAAACCGGGTGTTGCCGATAAACAGAAACTCAGAATTTCCGGTAAAGGTGGTAGCGGATTAAATGGTGGTCCAAATGGCGATCTCTTTCTCACAGTCAAGATTGCACCGCATCCGGAATTTCATCGGAAGGAAAACGATCTATATTATAATCTGCCGGTTGAACTGTATACTGCTGTTCTTGGTGGTAAAGTTGAAATCAAAACACTGAAAGGTAAAGTTACTGTTGATATTCCAAAGGGAACACCAAATGGTAAAGAACTCAGACTTCGAGGGCTTGGGATGCCAGTATACGCAAAGAAGAATGAATTTGGAAATCTGTTTGTAAAAATTAACATCATGCTGCCGGAGAATCTCAGCGAGGAGGAGCTCGATTTGTTCAAAAAATTAGGAGCACTAAGGAATTAAAATATTGCTCAACTATTGCATAAGAAATTGATACTTGAAGGTACAAGATGTTCTACAATAATTTTACTAAAAAATAATTTTAAAGGATTCTTATGAAAACAAAATATTTACTTCTCTCAACGATAATAGTAATTGTATTTACAGCAACAATGTTTGGGCAAACCAAACAAAAAATTAGTACAAAGCCCATCACATCACCAAAAGATGTTTCGAGCGTAATGGGCAAACCGGTTTTTGAATCTAATGTAGATAGTCTTAATACCAAAGTTTGGATCTTAACCCAAAAGGATTATAAAGTAATGATGATGACAACTATGGGAAAGAAAATGGGAAAGATGGAAAATAACATGGCAATGGACAAAGAAACTAAAGCTGCTGTATTAACCGGTACACATTACTTTATTTTTGATGTAACAAATATTACAACCGGAAAACAATTTGCCGATTCCAGCGCCAAAGTAGAAATTGTTTCCCCGTCAAAGAAAATTGCCTCAGTCAATTTACAACCGATGATGAATCACTTCGGTGGCGGCGTTACACTTGACGAGAAGGGTGAATATTTATTTACAATTAATCTGAATATTGGTATGGGCTACAAAACATCTCAGTTCAAATATCGCGTAAGATGATCAAAGTATTTAAATATTCAAGACAGATTAACTCAAAAAATTTTAGCTGGTATTGCGCAAGTTAATGAAAGAGAGCGCTTTTTTGGAATCAAATATTAAGAATACATCTGAATTTAAAAAGATCTCCTTAGAAGAGATGTATAAACTTCTTGAGACGACTGCAGATGGACTTTCAGATTCCGAAGTGAAGATTCGTCTTGAGAAATTCGGCAATAACGAAATAGTAGAAAAGAAACAGAGTTCCTTTCTCGAATTTATTCTGCGTTATTGGGGGCCTATGCCGTGGCTGCTGGAACTTGCTATGGGACTTGCCTTCGCTTTAAATCATTACGTTGAAGGAATAATAATTTTTACATTGTTAACGTCAAACGCCATAATAGGACAAATACATTCAAGCGGTTCACATAAAGTGATGGAACTGTTAAAGAAAAAACTTGCCATTAAATCAAAAGTACTGCGGAATAAAAAATGGTCGGCGCAAGATGCAAAAGGAATTGTGGTAGGGGATATTGTCTCTGTAAAACTTGGAGACATTGTACCCGCAGATGCCAAAATTATATCGGGCGAACTTTCTGTTGATCAATCAGCACTTACCGGAGAATCTCTTCCAATCGAAATATATCCATCAGATATTATTTATTCTGGCTCAGTGGTAAAACGTGGAGAAGCCATTAATATAGTAGTTAACACCGGCGCAAACACTTTTTTTGGCAAGACAGCTGAACTGATAAAAATAGCGAAGCCGAAATCACATCAAGAAGAAATGATGATGTCTGTGGTAAAGTATATGATTTATCTCGGTATTGCCGCATCCATTGTGGTTTCAGTATCTGCCTTACTTATGCATTTAAGCATTCTTATAATGTTGACCTTCGTAATTGTTGTCCTTTTGGGAGCTATTCCTGCGGCTCTTCCGGCAGTCCTTACAATTGTGCAATCTGTTGGCGCAACTGAGCTTGCAAAAAAAGGAGCATTAGTGACAAAGCTAGATTCAGTAGAAGACGCTGCCTCGATCGATATTATTTGCTTTGACAAAACCGGCACGATCACTCAAAACAAGTTATCGGTTGTTGATAGTATTTCGTTTTCCGGCAACAAGAAAGAAGATGTTCTGAGAATAGCTTCTCTTACCTCACAATCGGAAGGAATGGACTTAATTGATCTTGCCATAATTGAATATGCCAAAAAATCGGATATTAATTTTAATGAGTACAAACAGGTTTCCTACACCCCATTCGATCCATCTACGAAAAGAACAGAGGCAATAATTGAATCAGAAGGAAAACGATTCAGATCTGTTAAAGGTGCTGCACAGATGATATTATCTCTGTGTCCTAATGTAGATAAAGGAACATTAGATGAAGTAAACAAAACTATAGATGGTTTTTCCAAGAAAGGTTATAGAACGATAGCTGTTGCCAGATCAGGTGTAGATGATTTAAATAATCTCAAGATAATAGGATTGCTGCCCCTGGCAGATCCGCCAAGACCGGATTCAAAAAGTATGATAGACCAAGCAAGAAAGTTGGGTATTAAGCCGTTAATGCTTACAGGAGATAGTATTGAAATAGCAAAGGAAATTTCAAATCAGATTGGTATTGGTAATAACATTATTCGCATGTCGGACATTAAAGATTTGAGCGCTGAAAAACAGTTGGAGATCGTTAGTAAATGTGATGGATTTGCAGAAATATATCCCGAAGACAAATATAAGATTGTTAAACTTTTACAATCCGGAGGACATATTGTAGGAATGACCGGGGATGGAGTTAACGATGCGCCCGCTTTGAAACAAGCGGAGATGGGAATAGCTGTAAGCAATTCGACAGATGTAGCAAAAGCAGCAGCAAGTGTAGTCTTAACTGAATCCGGTGTGGGTGTAATAATAGATGCGGTAACAATAAGCAGGCAGACATACCAACGAATGCTAACATGGGTTCTCAATAAAGTTATTAAGGTTATAGAATTTGTTGTTTTTCTTTCGATAGGATTTTTTTGGCTTCATAATATTTTGCTTTCTCTTATTGGAATGACCTTACTAGTATTTGCAAATGATTTTGTGATAATGACTCTTGCAACCGACAATGTAAAGAGTACAACTAACCCGAATAAGTGGAACGTAGGGAATTTAATCTTAGCTTCTCTTGTTCCGGCACTCTTCTATGTCTTGGGAGACATCATTATAATTTTAATTGGTATTAATTATTTGCATTTGCAATGGAAAGAACTAACTACTCTCGTAATGCTGAGTTTTATTTTTAACAGTCAATTTAGAGTTCTGATCGTTAGAGAAAGAAAACATTTCTGGTCATCGCTTCCGGGTAAAGGTTTGCTCATATCAACCACCTCGGCAATTATCGGAATTGCGTTTATAAGTTTATTCGGAATCCTTGTTCCATCGCTAAACTTACTTATAGTTCTTAGCGTTTTGGGATTGTCGGCGCTCTTTACATTCGGCATTGATTTCCCAAAATTTTATCTGTTCAAAAAATTCGGATTATAAGAATTGATTTAAAAACTTATTTTAAATGAAAGCAATGTTGAACACATGACTAATAATATGAATAATCCAATTGAAGGATTTTAATATGGAATTAATAATTCTTCTAAAGGGAATTTTGATTGGTTTTGCGATGGCAGTTCCTGTTGGACCCATTGGAATTATGTGTATACGCAAAACACTTACCGAAGGACGATTACGAGGTTTAATTATTGGTCTTGGTGCCGCAACTGCAGATATGCTTTACGGATGTGTTGCTGCATTTGGACTTACAATCATTTCAAATACGCTTGTCAGTCAAAAAATTTGGATACGGCTGGTTGGAGGTGCTCTTCTACTATTCCTTGGTGTAAGAACATTTGGTGCTCTCCCTGCAGATCCCAAAATCGCTATCAAAAGCAGCAGTGGAATTTTAAGATCATATCTAACTACTGTTTTCCTAACACTCACTAATCCTATGACTATCTTTGCTTTTATAGCAATATTTGCCGCACTAGGATTAGGGGCCGGTCTTAGTTATTTATCTGCCGCGGCTCTTGTAGTAGGAGTTTTTATTGGTTCAGGTTTATGGTTCTTTCTGCTTAGCTCCGGTGTTACACTTTTTAGAAAGAAGCTGGATTTAGTTGGGCTGCAATGGGTAAACAAAATTGCGGGTATTCTTATAATCATCTCCGGTGTTTATGCAATCGCAAGTCTGTTATGAAAATTCACATACCGGTAAAATTGTGCTATCGACACATTGTCTTTTATTGGTGATATTTATTTTTATATTGCGTTTTATAAATCATAATAAAGTATTGTTAAACAACTACTTATTACATTTATAAACTAAAGGAGAGTTTTATGGAAGGCAAGAGTCGGTATTATAATTTAGGCTTGCTAGTACTTGCAATCGTTTTTTATTCTAGACTTGCAGGGAATGAAAATATTAGAACATTGCAATTTATTTACATCTGGTTAATAGGAGCTTTATCAGGTCCAATAATATTTGATATTATCCATAGGATCAAATCAAAACTAAAAAGTCCGAACTGACAAATCTAACATTAACGAAAGTTTTGACAGAAATTATAAAATAAATTTGCCATGAATAAATTTATTATCATCAAATTCTATTACGGTTAATAATTGCGTGAATAAAATTAAAATAGTTTCTGCAAGACTTAAAAAATATTGGCATATACTTGGTCCAGGCTTAATTACAGGCGCAAGCGATGATGACCCTTCCGGGATCGCAACGTATTCACAAGCAGGCGCAGGTTTTGGTTTTGCAACTCTTTGGACTGCAATTATTACTTTTCCTCTTATGGCTGCCGTACAGGAAATGTGCGCACGAATCGGTATGGTTACTCAAGAAGGATTAACAGGAACACTCAAAAAAAAATATCATAAAAGCTTTCTATATATAATGGCGTTGTTTAGTTTTCCGGCAATAACACTGAACATCGGCGCAGATATACAGGGCATGGGAGCTGTTGCCAATTTACTTATACCTCAAATTCCTTCATTTTTTTTCAGCATACTTTTTACGGCTCTACTTATTTTCGTGATAGTCAAATACCCATATACTAAACTTGCGGCTACATTAAAATGGCTTTGTATATCATTATTATTATATGTGATAGTTCCTTTCATGGTGCATGCGAATTGGAGGGAAGTTTTAAATAGTACTTTTATCCCAACTATTCATTTCAACAAAGCTTTTTTTGGAATACTTGTTGCAATTCTTGGAACTACAATTTCTCCGTACCTGTTTTT
This sequence comes from Ignavibacteriales bacterium, assembly GCA_026390795.1. Classification (NCBI taxonomy): domain Bacteria; kingdom Pseudomonadati; phylum Ignavibacteriota; class Ignavibacteria; order Ignavibacteriales; species Ignavibacteriales bacterium. The sequence goes on along the minus strand of JAPLFG010000003.1, from coordinate 25,102 downwards.
CTGGCAAGCTACTATGGAAGCTGAAGACATGGCTCACAGCACCAAAAAAATTATAATTAATAAAAGAATTTTAGACAACATGAAGATGGATATCGATTTCGGAATGTTGTTTTCGAATCTTGTTATGTTTTTTATAATACTTACAACCGGAGCTGTTTTATACAAGGCAGGCATAAGACAAATTGATACAGTAGGCCAAGCAGCTAAAGCATTAGAACCTTTAACAGGTAAACTTACTTATTTACTTTTTGCCGTCGGTGTAATAGGAACAGGTTTTTTGGCAATCCCGGTTTTGGCAGGATCACTTTCCTATATTTTAGCTGAGACTTTTAATTGGAAGGAAGGGTTGGACAAAAAATTTCACGAAGCCAAAGGATTTTACGTTACGCTTATTATCTCGCTTCTGGTAGGATTGTCGTTGGAATTTCTAGGTATAAGCCCGATACAGGCACTTATTTATACGGCTGTATTGTATGGCTTAACGGCGCCGGTAATGATTGCCATTATTATGCACATTTGTAACAACAAAAAAGTTATGGGGGAATTTACAAATAAAAAATGGTCAAATATTCTTGGAACAATAACTCTTATACTAATGAGTGTAGCCGCCGCTGCATTAATCTATTTCCAGTTCAAATAGAATTGTTCTACTTAATTTCCTAGGTGCTTTGTGCTCTATACATCATTAGATTCTGCAGCCTGGTTTCGGATAAAGTTTCGATAGCTTTTAGCAAATTTTAATATTAGTTTAATATATAACGAAGTGACTAGCGATATCATAGGACCCGGGTCAAATGTTCGAGCTTCTTCTAGATTGAATGATTCTTATTAATATAGATTTCCAGAAGTACTGCGATTTTATAAGAGAAAGACAATGAAGAAGAAAATTGTTTCAAAAAGGTCTCCCGTCAAAAAAAATAAAATAGCCTCTGAAGTATCATCCTCAAATAATTCATTTTATGTAGTCGGAATAGGTGCATCTGCAGGCGGTTTAGAAGCTCTCGAAAGATTTTTCGGAAATATGACCGAGAGTTCTGGAATGGCTTTTGTTGTAGTGACACATTTAGATCCAAATCATGTAAGTATTATGCCGGAACTAATTCAAAAATCTACCAAGATGAAATTATTTCAAGCTGCAGACGGAATGGTTGTTGAACCAAATCATGTGTATGTCGCACCGGCAAATAGGGATATAGCAATTCTTCACGGGATAATACAATTAATAGAACCCCCCGAGGCACATGGGTTCCGACTTCCAATCGATTTTTTCTTCAAATCTCTTTCTGCGGATTTAGCTGAAAAAGCTATTTGTATAATCCTTTCAGGTATGGCTTCCGACGGTACTACAGGGTTAAAAGCTGTGAAGAATGAATTAGGAATGGTAATGGTGCAGGATCCCAAATCAGCAAAATTTGATGGTATGCCAAGCAGCGCCATAAAAACCGGATTAGCCGACTACATTCTCCCGCCGGAAGAAATGCCCGAACAATTGATTAAATATACTTCTCAAAAAATTAATGGTGTTTATTTCGATAGGGCAATTACTGATGGTAAAATCCCCGATTCATTTCAGAAAATTTTTATATTGCTCAGAACTCATACCGGCCACGACTTTTCACATTACAAACATAATACAATCTACCGGCGTGTAGAAAGAAGAATGAATATAGCTCAATTGGATACTCTCCCGAACTATATCAGGTTGCTTCAGGAAAATCCGGCAGAAATTAAATCCTTGTTTAAAGAACTTTTGATTGGCGTAACAAATTTTTTCAGAGATCCTGAATCGTTTGAGAAATTGAAAAAGGTATTATTAGAGTTAGTAAAAACTAAGCCGGATAATAGTCAAATAAGAATATGGGTACCCGGTTGTTATACCGGTGAAGAGGCATACTCTGTCGCCATTATATTGAAAGAGTGCTTAAATGAAGTGAAGAAAAATTTCAACGTGCAAATATTTGCCACAGATATAGATAATAATGCAATTGAAAAAGCGCGTATAGGTTCATTCTCTGGAATTGAATCCGATATTAGTAAAGAACGTTTGAATCGTTTTTTTACTTCCGAAGGAAATCTTTATCAAATCAGAAAAGAAATTAGAGAAATGTTGGTCTTCGCGCCGCAGAGCATTATTAAAGATCCCCCATTTACGAAACTTGATCTAATTTCCTGCCGCAATCTTTTAATTTATTTAAATACCGAATTACAGAAAAAAATAATTCCTTTATTTCATTATAGTCTTTTACCTAAGGGAATACTTTTTCTGGGTTCTTCGGAAACAATTAGTGGATTTGTTGATCTGTTCTCAATAATAGATAATAAATGGAAAATTTATAAAAGAAGAGAATCAATTTACTCAGCACAACCTTTTATGGAATTCCCGGTGTCGAGACCATTAGGAAAAACTAATGAGATTATTATGGAAAAGAACGAAATAAAAAATATTACTCAATTAGCGGAAAAAGTCATTCTGCAAAGTTACTCTCCTAATTGTGTGATAATAACTGCGAATGGAGATATAGTTTATATTCATGGGAAAACCGGTAAATACCTAGAGCTTACTAACGGCGAAGCGAAGATGAACATTTTTGAAATGGCACGTGAAGGATTACAACAAGAACTTCCGGCATTAATTAGAAAAGTTATAGCAGGCAAGAAATCACTAACAGCTGAAGGAATAAAAGTAAAAACTAACGGCAGCAAGCAGTTTATAAATCTTACGATCAAACCGATCAAAGAACCTAAAGAAATGCTGGGTTATTTATTGATCATTTTTGAAGAAGTAACACCACAAAAAAAGGTACCGACTTCTAAAAAAATACATTATGAAAAGAAATCGGAAAAAATTATCAGAGAACTTGAACACGATTTAAAAGCGACTAAAGAAAATTTACGGTCAACCATTGAAGAATTGGAAACTTCCAACGAGGAATTGAAATCGACCAACGAGGAGATGCAATCAACTAACGAGGAGATGCAAAGTTCTAATGAAGAAATGGAAACTTCCAAAGAAGAATTACAGTCGCTTAATGAGGAATTGATAACGGTAAATACCGAGCTGCAGAATAAGAATGATGAATTATCGGTTCTTAATAATGATATGAAAAACCTGATGGATAGCAATGATATTCCTACCATTTTTCTTGATAATAATTTACTTATTAAAAGATTTACGTATCATGCAACAAAAGTTGTAAACCTGATTGCATCCGATATTGGAAGACCAATAAGCCATATAGCCACGAATCTCAAATATGAAAAGTTTATTGAGGACTCAAAAGAAGTTTTAAGAACCCTTGTTTTTAAAGAAGTTGAATTACAAACCAAGGATGGAACCTGGTATCAAATGCGGATATTACCTTACCGGACATCGAGCAATATGATTGATGGACTTGTGATTACCTTTACACATATTCACAAAATAAAAACTGCCTATGAAGAGATCAGTAAGCTAAACCAGGATATTCAGCTTGCGCGTGAATATTCAGATAATATTGTTGATACGGTTAGAGATTCGCTTCTTATTCTTGATAAGGAATTGAAAGTTCTTTCGGCCAACCGTTCTTTTTATAAATTATTTAACACCGTCAGCGAAAAAACTGTCGGTAAGTTTATTTATGATCTTGACGATAAAAATTGGGATATCCCTAAGCTGCGAGAACTGCTTGAACAAATACTACCTAAACACAATCATTTTGAGGATTACGAAGTTGAATATAATTCTGCATTAGTGGGCAGAAAAAAATTACTATTGAATGCCCGTGAAATTTTTCAAGGAGATAAAGAATCTAAACTCATTCTTCTTGCAATCCAGTTCCAAAGTCTAAAATAAAGAGAGAAAAAAAATGAAACGTGCAAAAAAGGAATCTGACAAGACCGTTATTAAAAAAACTAAGAAAAAGATTGAGCCAAAAACTAAAAAGCCGGCTGTTGAAAAACTTGAAGATGTTAAAAGACTGGTACAGTTGCTACAAATCCATCAAATTGAACTGGAACATCAAAACGAAGAACTTAGAATTGCACAGGAAGAATTGGAAGTATCGAGAAATAAGTATGTAAACCTTTTTGATTTTGCACCAATCCCTTACTTTACTTTGAATAAACACGGCATAATCAAGGAAGTAAATTTAAGCGCAAGTAAAATGTTTGAATTAGATCGGAACAAATTAATTGATAAGAGTTTTAGTACTTTTATTCAACTAGATGAGAAGTCAATTTTTAATTCGTTTATTGCTAATGTTTTTGATTCCCACATAAAACAAACTTGCGAATTAAATGTGACGAACAAAGATAAACATGTATTCCATGTTCTACTGGAAGGTTTAGAATTAGATGACTTGCTGGGAATAGATCAAAAATGCCAGGTTGCGTTAATCGATTTGACGAAATACAAGAAAGCTGAGGATTCTTTAAAAGATTCCACTGAAGAACTTAAATTACTCAACTCTACCAAAGATAAATTCTTCTCGATCATTGCGCACGATTTAAGAAGCCCTTTCCAGTCTTTGCTAAGTGTTTCTGGATTACTTGCTACGGAAACTGAAAGTTTATCGCAAGAAGAGATAATTATGTTTAGCAAAGGATTGAATGACAACTTGAAAAATCTATATGCCCTTTTGAAAAATTTGCTCAATTGGTCGCTGATGCAAAGAAACATGCTTGAGTATACACCGGTAGATCTTAATCTCTTTGATTTAGTGAATAAAAAAATTGAAATTTCAAGTCAGAGTGCGATAAAGAAAAATATCACTGTCACAAACAAAGTAGACACCAGAACTATAGTTTTTGCTGATGATAATATGCTTCGCTCGGTTGTTCATAACCTTATAACAAACGCAATTAAATTCACCAAATCTGATGGACGTGTAATTATTTCATCTATTGAGAAAGATGGTTTTGTTGAAGTGTGTATCCAGGACACAGGAATAGGTATCGAATCAGAAAAAATTTCTACTCTGTTCGACTTTAACATGTTAGCTACAAGTATAGGGACCGATGGAGAAAAGGGAACAGGACTTGGATTACCTCTCTGTAAAGAATTCGTAGAAAAAAACGGCGGTAAAATTTGGGCAGAGAGTGAATTAGGAGAGGGATCAAAATTTAAATTCACTTTAAACAAATCAATCTCATAAATTTATCACCATTTGATAATGCAATGAATTTATTATTGAATTACATCATACCCATTGTGAAGACAAAATAATTTTAGTAGAATTTAGACCTCATCCAAACAGTTTATTTTAGATAAATTGAAAGTGAAATGGAAAAAATACAGATATTGCTAATAGAAGATAACCGGCTTCTGCGTGACGGAATTGTGTCGATTCTAAAAAAGCAACCGGATATGAGTGTCGTGGCTATGGTTGGTAATGGCGAAAACATTTTAATCACAATGAAGAAGCACAAACCAAATGTAGTCCTTTTAGATCTTGGTTTACGTGATCAAAATAGTTTACAGATTGTCAAATTAAGTAAACAGAATTTTCCCGAAACTAAAATAATAGTAATGGATCTTATACCTCTTCAGGCAGATGTATTTGAGTTTATACAAGCTGGGGTATCAGGATTCATACTAAAGGATGCAAGCATTGCTGAATTTTACAAAACTATCAGATCGGTTTATAATGGTCTTCAAGTTTTGCCGCCTAATTTAACCGGCTCACTTTTTTCTCAAATAGTCGAGCATGCAATTAACAGATTCAAACCATCAGTAATTGTTGAAGCAGTTCGTATGACTAAACGTGAACGGCAAGTTATTGAATTGATTGCAGAGGGTTTTACAAATAAAGAGATTGCACAAAATCTCCATCTTTCAACCTACACAGTGAAAAGCCACGTTCATAACATTCTTGAAAAATTAACGCTGCATACACGTGTCCAGATTGCGAAACATGCTCATCTTTCAGACAATTATAAAACCGCAGTAGACACTACTTCATTAATTGGTGAGTAACTACCGATCGTAAACCAGCTAGAGATGTAGTTCCTTTTTCATCCTTTTGCTCGATAGCATTTTACTACTCGTAATTATAGCTTTTCACACAAGCATTAGACAACTATATGAATGACTTGTAAAATTAATTTAATTGGAGAATCACAATGAAAAAGCTAAACGCAATATTCTTAATTTTAATTTTTGCAGTATCACTTTTGGTTTGCAGCTGCAGTGCAAGCGGTCAAGTCTCAACAAATAAACAACAAAACAGTAAAACTATCGAATTAACAAAATAATTAGATCATCAAAATATTACTAAAATAATGATTCGTTAGTTTTAGATAATTCGACTTATGGTGAATTGGATTCATTAGCAATAAAATTCTTATTGGCAAAAAAGGGTTAGTTCCTTTCTCATCTGTTTGAATGAATGATTATTCCATTCACCTGGTAATAAAGGAACATGAATAAAATAATCTCTTATGGACTAATGAATGAATTTTTAAAATGTCATAACCAATGGAGGTTTAAGATGACGAACGAAGCAAAGGGAATTGGAAAAGGGTTACTAATTGGAACTCTTACCGGTGCCGCTGTCGGATCAATTATAGCACTTCTATATGCTCCGAAATCCGGGAAAAATTTACGCGAAGAGATCAAAACGAAATCGCACGACTTTCTTGACGATGTTGATGAGTACATTGTGAAAGCAAAGGATAAGGTTTCGCACTTAATGAATGAAGGCAAAAATAAGTCCGAAAAATTGGTTGCCGAAACTAAGGAAAAAGTTGATATGCTTTTAAATGAAGCGGAGAAACTTCTTACCGAAGCGAAAGATAAAACTGGAAAAGTAGCTAATCAAGGAAAAGAAAAGTATGAAAAAGAAAGTGAGCGTTTGAAAACTGCAATCAAAGCAGGAATGGATGTGTAGAAGCTAAGGAAGGAAGTGAAATGATGATGACTGTTATTGATATTTTGTTAATCATATTAATTTTATCGGCTTCCGCTTTATGTGTTTTTGCGATTATATATTTGAAAAGAATTACTGAACAAGTTGAAGCTCTCCGAAAGGATGTCCACGAATTTTTCGAAAAGACAAACCCGATTTGTGATAATTTAGAAGAAATGTCTCGACGGATTAAACGGGTTGTCTCTGAAGTTGAAAATTATTGGGAGGAGATTGATAGCTCAATTAAAAATCTGCGTGAGCGGTTATCAATCTTTACGTCTCATAAAAATTTTCAAACCGTTGTGTACCCCGCCAAATACCTCCTCAAAAATGTTAAGGCATTGGCAAGCGGCACTTCAGTTTTCTTGGATACATATAAAAAAAAGTAAGTATAGAGAGTAATGCTTCTAATAAATGTCTACCTCAAAATATAATAAGCACATAAAACATTTTACGATTTTAGGAATGCAAACAAAAATTGAAGGGACAGATATCTTTCATAACAGTTTAGGTGAAAATTAAAATACAAAGGTGATTGATAATGAAAATAAATAAAATGAAAAAAGTACTAATTGCACTGGATTATGATCCCACTGCGCAAAAAGTTGCAGAGCTTGGTTTTTCAATGGCTAAGGGGATGAACGCGGAAGTTGTTTTGCTGCATGTAACATCAAATCCTGCGTATTATTCCTCTACTGAATATTCTCCTATAATGGGGTTTACCGGTTACATGAATATGGATCCTTCACAATTAGATATTGTTGAAGAATTGAAAAAAGGATCCCAACAATTTCTTGATAAATCAAAACACCATCTTGGCGATGAAACAATCCAAACTGTCGTAAAAGAGGGGGATTTTGCCGAAGCGATATTAAATACTGCAAAAGAATTGCATGCGGATGTTATTGTTATGGGCTCTCATAGTAAGAAATGGTTGGAAAATATAATCATGGGAAGTGTTACGGAAGAAGTTTTACATCACACTTCTATACCGCTTTTCATCGTACCGACTAAAAAGGAAAAATGAAAATTGTTTTTCTTGTCTCAACTTTGGATTGATAAACAAATTAATTGGTTCCGAATGCAATAAGATTCCGTTAGTAGGTGTTACGATTGTAAGACTAACCGAGTAAGAAGAGAAAGGGGATTAATGACCATTATCGATAGTAAATTAATCAAAATTATTTCATCAGGAGAAAAGTATGCAGATCCAAATTAATACAGATAATAACATCAAGGTTCACAAAGCGTTTGCGGTACAGATCAATGGTGTAGTGGAAAGCGCTCTGAGTCGATTGAGTGATAATATCACGCGTGTGGAAATCCATCTGAGCGATGAGAATGGAGAGAAGAGCGGTCAGGACGACAAACGCTGTGTAATGGAAGCCCGCCTCGAAAAACGCCAGCCCATCGCGGTCACTCATAATGCCGCGACAGTTGATCAAGCGGTTAACGGTGCTGCTGATAAATTGGTTAGATTGATCGAGAGTTTACTCGGAAGGCAGCAAGATCAAAAGAGTCAGTCACATGAATGATACTCGCTAACAAATTCCGAATACATAATAAAATGATTGAACATCAAAAAGGGATCATGTCATAGTGAATAAAATATTCCGGCAACAAAAACTGCGATTGATACAACTTTTCTAATTGGTGGGGAATTCCCATACATCAAATACTTTATAGATGTAGTCCCTTTTTCATCCCTTTGGGTGATTGTGAAATCTTGTTTATTATGAGTAACATCTTTTAGCAATTATTTTGATCATGTAAGAGAGGACTAGAATGGAATCTAAATCCAATAAAGCAGCGAGACAATTTTCACCTTCCACACCATCTATGATGGACAGATGGATTGAACAAAAAGCCAAACTAAAAAAGAAATTTCCAAATCTAACTAATAATGATTTACTATATCATGAAGGTAAAAAAAACGAGATGTTTGAAAATCTTCGGATTAAGCTTAATCTAAGCAAAGAAGAATGGAAAAAAATGATTGACAAGTTATAAAACCATTTTAGAAGAAATTTTTGGAACTAGATTTCTAACTGCAATAGAAGGAGAAAAAAATGAGTAAGGGTCAAGACGCAAAAAAGGGTTCAAAGAAAGAGCCTGCAAAAACTATGAAAGAAAAAAAAGCTGCTAAGAGAGAGAAGAAAAACGAAAAAAATAATCATGGAATTCTTAATCAATAACTCGTTTAATCTGGAAGTTTGAAATTGTATCATCTAAAACAATGCTGCTGCTTAATGCCGACTTTTATGAAGCTGCCTCTTCTTACTATAAACCCTACTTAACCTTAAGTGGAAATTATATAGTCCATTTTTCATCCTTTTGGACTATTGTTTTGTTCTACAGATTCTTCTTTTCTTTACGCGATAATAATTTCAAAATACTAAAATCGCTACTAAGAGGTTGCTCAACTTTTGAACTTTTATTAGCAAGTGGATAATAGTATCAAATTAAACCAATAATGAAAGCCATGTTGCATGTAAAAAAAGTATATGTGGAGATAAAATAAAATGAATAAAAAAGAAGTGAAATTTCAGCGGAAGACCCTTCCAAAAGCCCCAACAAGTATTCAAGGATTTGACGAAATTACAGGCGGCGGATTACCGAAAGGAAGACCAACTCTAATATGCGGAGGTCCGGGTTGCGGAAAGACGCTTTTTGCGATGGAGTTTCTCGTTCGAGGTGCAACTCGCTACAATGAACCCGGTGTATTCATTTCGTTTGAGGAAACTGAAAAAGAACTTACGGCAAATGTTGCTTCCTTGGGATTCGATTTAGATAGTCTTGTTGCCCATAAAAAGATTTTACTTGAACACATTAAAATTGAGCGCGGTGAAATAGAACAAACTGGTGAATATGATCTGAAAGGTTTGTTCGTCCGAATCCATAGTGCAATTGAAAGCATCGGTGCTAAACGTGTTGTGCTTGATACTATTGAATCTCTTTTCTCAGCGCTGCCCAATTCTACTATTGTACGAACAGAACTGCGGCGGTTATTCAGCTGGTTAAAAAAGAAAGGTGTTACAACTATAATTACCGGAGAACGAGGAGATGGTACATATACTCGTTTAACACGTCAAGGTTTGGAAGAGTACGTTTCCGATTGTGTCATTGTTCTGGATCATCGCGTCAGCGATCAATCATCCATACGCAGATTGCGAATTGTTAAATACCGCGGTTCAACTCACGGTACAAACGAATATCCTTTCTTAATTGATGAGGATGGATTTTCTGTTCTACCGGTCACTTCGCTTGGATTAAACCACATTTCAACTAACGAAAGAATATCCTCCGGTATTCCAAGACTGGATACAATGCTTTCGGGTAAAGGTTACTATCGCGGCAGTACTATACTTGTTTCTGGTACCGCAGGTACAGGTAAAACAAGCCTTGCGGCACAATTTGTTGAAGCTGCTTGCAGGCGCGGAGAGCGCGTTCTTTATTTTGCTTTCGAAGAATCCCCTAGTCAGTATATGCGTAATATGGCATCAATCGGAATTCATTTAGCACCGTGGGTTAAAAAAGGAATACTTAGCTTTCATGCAACACGTCCAACACTCTTTGGATTGGAACATCATTTAACTACTACTATTAAATTAATTAATAAAGTTCAACCGCAAATAGTTGTTCTAGACCCTATTGATGCTTTTGTTATTGGAAACAACCAAACTGAAGTAAAAATAATGTTACTACGACTTGTAGATTTTTTAAAGATGAGAAATATTACTGCATTCTTCGTAAATCTTTCTGACGCGGGTGATAGCCAGGAACTTACAGATATGTCAATATCATCGCTGATAGATACATGGCTGCTTTTGCGTGATATTGAAATTGGCGGTGAGCGCAATAGAGGATTGTATATTCTTAAATCTCGCGGGATGGAACATTCTAATCAGATTCGCGAGTTTAAACTGACAGACCATGGGATTGAATTGCTTGATGTTTATGTTGGTCCGGAAGGTGTATTAACCGGTTCCGCTCGTTTATCACAAGAAGCTAAAAACGATGCAGAACAATTATTACGCCGGCAAGAAATTGAGCGTAGACAATTTGGATTAGCACTAAAACGTGCAGCGACCGAAGCTCAGATTGTTGTACTGCGATCTGAATTTAAAGAGGAAGAATCAGAAACACAAAAAATCATCGATATGGAAAAAGCAAAAGCGGAAATGTTTGTACATAATGAGAAAAAAATGGCAAAGAGTAGAAAAGCAGATAAATTCATAAAATTTAGTCGTACCGGAAAAAAGGCTAGTTGATTTTTGTAGATGCTTGAGAGACGAAATTGAAATCCAATTGCTGGTTGATAAAGCTAGTGTTTTCTATAAATGAGCAGTGGTTGATTGAGTTGGACCTTGTTGAAAATAGTTGTTTAAAGAGTAAGTGAAAATCTGCAGCGATAAGTAGGGATCAAAATCAAAAGGGAAAACAACAATCGGGAAAAATCATCAGCAAAGGTCGGGACAGTAAAAAGAATTTAAAGAAAGAACCGGCAAAACCATGAAAGAAAAAAAACGCAAAAAGGGAAAAGAAAAACGAAAAGAATAATCATGGAATTCTGAATCAATAACTCACCTTACAAAGAAGCCTAAAATTATATATAGATTGAAATGAAGTTTCGACAACTTTATTATTAAATAATTCCTTTTTGCCATACCGCCTAAAAGATGTAGTTCCTTTTTCATCCCTTTGACCGATTGAATTTAGATCTTGATTAGTTGCATCTTAATTTCGGTAGTAAATGAAAAATACCATAATGGAATAAAGATGGAGATTCTATTTGAAAAAGATCCGGTTAATAATGACAATAGTTTTTTTGACTATTATCATCAATGAGTCTCCCGCTCAACAGCGTTCATTTGGGCTTGGTGTAATTATTGGCGAACCGACCGGTTTAAGTGCAAAATTGTGGACTTCTCAAACTACTGCATTTTATTTCGGTATCGGCTTGTCTTTATGCGGTGACCGCATCAGTTGTTACGATGGCTACAATGATGGAAGCATCCGTGTTCATTTACATTTTGATTATCTGTTGCATCAATATAATGCAATTGGTTCAACTGAGGAATTCCCAATTTGTTATGAAGTAGGAGGGTGATTCAGCGGCGGTGGCGGGTATTACAATTCTTTAGCCGTTCGCTTTGTGGTGGATCTTGCGTAGGTTCCGCAATAAACACCAATTGATATCTTAATAGAATTTGTTCCTTCTCTCCAGTTGACTTCAAAACCGGGATTAGCGATGGATTCTGCCCCCGGAGGAAGATATTATTTTTGATGAAATAGAAGGACTAGAAGTAAAGCTAAGAGAATTGAAAATGAAAGGTGTTTTCCAAAGGGGTTTGATTTGTTTGCTGTTCGATGCCAGCAGTTTGTTCAAACCCCTAGCTTTTAGTAAAAATTAATTATGAGTCTTTACAAAGTATCATTTGTATTTCAATTTAATTTCGAGAAAATAATATGAAAAAAATAAGATTATTACTTATTGAAGATAACCGTCTTCTTCGCAATGGAATTCTTACGATTCTTAAACCTCACAATGATATAATTATAATCTCCGCAAGCGGAGACGGTAAGACCACTTTAGCAAAAATAAAGCAGTTAAAACCAAATGTTGTTCTTTTGGATTTGGGATTAAGAAGTCAAAACAGTTTACACGTAGTGGAAATAGTTAAAAAAGATTTTCCGCAGGCAAAAATAATTATTATGGATCTTGCCCCAGTTCAAGCCGATATTTTACAATACGTAAGAGCAGGCGCTAATGGATTCATCCTTAAAGATGCATCGCTTAATGATTTATTAATCACTATACGAACTGTAGCAGATGGGTCAACAGTGCTTCCGCCTTTATTAGTTGATTCACTTTTTTCACAGATTGTTGACAACGCGGTAAGGGAAGGAAAAACTAAACTGAAGGGAGCTGTCCAGATGACTAAACGGGAACAAGAGGTTATTGCGCTTCTTGGTGAAGGAATGAGTAACAGAGAGATCGGTCATAAAATTCATGTATCAACATATACCGTTAAAAGTCATATTCATAATATCATGGAAAAGCTGGCACTACATACACGATTGGAAATTGCAAACTATTCTTACACAGATGAAACTCTTGCAACAATTTCCAAGAGTATTTCAATGATTAACAATTTGTAAAACATTCGCTCTTCATTCCAACAGTTGTTGGGCGAAACAGCGGAATAAAAAAAGGAGCAACGTTATGCGTTATGTATATGTACTAATCGTAGTATTATTCTTGTCCACTACTTTCAGCACTTCAAGTAGAGTAGATGCACAAATACGTTTTGGTATCAGCTTTAATCTAAATAGCCAGCCGGCTTGGGGACCTACCGGGTATGATGAAGTTGAATATTATTACATACCGGGAATTGAAGCCTACTACAATGTTTCACTACATCGCTTTTATTTTAATGAAAGAGGGCGTTGGGTTGGAAGAACTTCTTTACCTTACCGTTATAGAAACTTTAACCTGTATAATTCTTATAAAGTAGTTATTAATGAACGAGAACCTTGGAGAAATCATAATAACTACAGAGAAAAATATTCTTCATTTAGAGATCGCCATGATCAGCAGCCGATTCGTGATAGCCGCGAGTCAAAATATTTTGCGAACAAATATCATCCGGAACATAATAATTGGATTAAACAACAAAGGCAGGATAAGAATAAACGCGATGGTTGGAGCAAAAGAAATGATAACAATGATAGAAAAGAGAATAACAATCAAAACAACGATCGCAATAAGAAAAACGGCAGGAATAAAAAGTAACCGGGATTTATAATTACAAAAATTCTAAACCGGTTTTGATTTAATTGCATTATTGCATCTCAAAACCGGTATCGTAAATTGATTGAGAACAAATTACTCATACTCGAAATTAATTGATTTAACCCGTTGTGTGAATTAGAATGTAAACCTTTAAAACGGTTCTAACATTGCATTTTGTTTCTAACCCCGCGATTAATCACGGGGTTAATCTATGAAAGAATGTTTTATTTAACTGTATCAACAGTTTATTGAACTATATTTTTTAATTCGCACATCAAGTTGATTTAGTTTGTTTCTAAGTGTCTCTCTTTTTGATGAGACAATTATTATCTATAACCTAAAATTCAGACAAGGTCTTGTACACAAAAAAATATTAATGAAATTTTCTATTAACTGAATCGGATCTGATCTAAATTGAACATTAGTAACTGCATTATAAGTATCAAATTAATAGAAAACCCTAACCTCACCTCCCGAAGGATGTAGTCCCTTTTTCATCCCTTTGACCGATTGAATACTTCCTCGTAACTGTTGATACTGAAATCGGAATAAAACCAATTAATCTTTTAAGAAAGAAAAATGATACTTGTAAGCATTTTTTCTACCGAAGAAAAATTTGTAATACGCTTAAATCACAAAATTAATTTTGTGACCGAAAGGAAATTTGATAATACAAAATCGTTTGACAAGAGGTCGTTCTATCTTTATCTGTTTGCACAATTATTCTTCTCCATAACAAAATTGATTTTTCGAGAAATATTTGTGAGGTCTAGAAAATGAATATTTTAATGGTCTATCCGATGTATCCCGATACATTTTGGAGTTTTAAGCATGCTCTCAAATTTGTATCGAAGAAAGCAAGCTTTCCTCCTTTAGGATTATTAACCGTTGCCGCAATGCTTCCAAAAGAATGGAACAAAAAATTAATTGATATGAACGCGAGCAATCTCATTGATAAAGATATTCTTTGGGCAGATTACGTTTTCATAAGCGCCATGTCAATTCAAAGTGAATCGGCAAATCAAGTCATCGAAAGATGCAAAAAGCTAAAAGCAAAAATTGTTGCCGGCGGACCTTTATTTACAAGCAGCCCGGAATATTACCAAGAGATAGATCATTTGATTCTTAATGAAGCCGAAATTACACTTCCGCAATTTCTAAATGATCTGAACGAAGGAAAGCCGAAACGAAAATACACTTCGGAAGAGTGGGCAAATATTACAGCCACACCTTTGCCTCTTTGGGAATTAGTATCTCTTAAAAATTATACTTCCATGAATGTTCAGTATTCACGCGGATGCCCTTTCGATTGTGACTTCTGCGATATCACGGTTCTTTATGGAAGGAAGCCTCGTACAAAAACTAAAGCACAGGTTTTGGCGGAATTGGACGCATTATATTTTACCGGCTGGCGTGGACCGGTATTTTTTGTAGATGATAATTTCATTGGTAACAAGGTAAAATTGAAAGAGGAAGTTCTTCCTGCAATCATTGAGTGGATGGAGAAAAGAAAAAATCCATTTTACTTCAACACAGAAGTATCAATCAATCTTGCCGATGATGATAAACTGATGCAACTTATGGTTAAGGCGGGATTTGAAGCAGTGTTTATAGGAATCGAATCACCAAATGAAGAAAGTCTAATCGAATGCAACAAGCCTCAAAATCGTAATCGGGATTTAATTCAAAGTGTCAAAAAAATTCAATCGGAGGGCATGGAGGTTCAAGGCGGTTTTATTGTAGGATTTGATAATGATCCTCCGGTTATCTTTGAAGAACTTACAAACTTCATACAAGAGAGCGGAATTGTCACAGCAATGGTTGGTTTATTAAATGCACCAAGAGGAACGAAACTTCAGAAAAGATTACTTAACGAAGGAAGATTGTTAAGCGATTTTACCGGAAATAATACCGACTTTTCAATGAATTTTATCCCGCAGATGAATCCCGAAATTCTTTTAAACGGTTACAAGAAAATATTAAACACAATCTATTCACCCAAATACTTTTATGAACGTGTAATGCGTTTTATGAAAGACTTTGAGCCAAAGAAGAAGAAAGTTTTTCACCTCAATCCGAATTATATACTCGCGCTGTTTAAATCAATGTTGAAATTAGGAGTGGTCGGTGAGGAAAGAATTTATTATTGGAAATTATTTTTTTGGTCGCTGTTCCGCAAACCGCAACTTTTTTCTCTGGCAATATTATTTACGATTTACGGATTTCATTTCAAAAAAATATCCAACAGTTTTTATTGAGAGAATTTCATGCAATCAAATGAGTCGAAAGCAATTGATGATAAAGTTTAATCGTTCATGTTAACGAACTAATAATAGAAGAGAGTGAGTAATGGAATTTTCCACATTAGCAATGATTGTTTTCGGTTTCTTGGCAATTGTTATTGTCATTTGTACAATAATACTTTACCCGGAATTGAGAGAAGTAGTTAAAGAGTTCAAGAGAGATTAATATGAAAAATTTATTTGGTCAGATAATATCACTTATTAAAATTCAACTATGAAAAATTCTGAAGGAGATCTTTATCTTGAAAAAAAAGGCAGCACTTTCCACACTCAACCGTATCGCCTTCATCGGAAATTATTCACCGCGTCAGTGCGGCATAGCAACATTTACTACAGATTTATGCGAGGCAATCGCTGCACAATATGTTGAAACAACTTGTATTGCACTTCCTGTTAATGATATAGAAGCTGGTTATGCATATCCAACACGGGTACGATTTGAACTCATAGAAAAAGATGTTGATTCCTACCGCCGTGCAGCAGATTTTCTAAATATCAACGACGTTGATCTGGTTTGTGTGCAATTTGAGTATGGAATCTTCGGCGGAAAAGTAGGAAGTCATATTCTTTCACTTTTGCGTGAGCTGAGAATGCCGATAGTTACAACCTTGCATACAATACTAAAAAACCCCGATCATGATCAACGTAGAGTATTGGAAGAGGTTGCAGCGTTATCCGATCGTCTCGTAGTTATGAGTGAACGCGGTTCTGATTTTTTACAAACCATCTATAATGTGTCATCGGAAAAAATTGATTTGATTCCGCACGGTATTCCAGATGTACCGTTTGTTGATCCAAGTTTCAATAAAGATTTATTTGGAGTAGAAGGGAAAACTGTCTTGCTAAGTTTTGGTTTACTCTCAGCAAGTAAAGGAATAGAAACCGTAATTTCGGCTATGCCTAAAATAGTTGCACGCTACCCGGATTGTGTCTATATGGTAGTTGGCGCTACACATCCTCACGTCTTGCAATCCGAGGGTGAAACTTATCGGCTCTCGCTTCAGTGGTTAGCACATCAAAAAGGTGTAGAAAGTAATGTTATCTTTTATAACCGCTTTGTCAGTCTGGAAGAACTTGTTGAATTCATTGGCGCAGCCGATATCTATATTACTCCTTATTTAAATGAAGCACAGATTACATCCGGAACTTTGGCTTATACTGTAGGAGCTGGAAAAGCCGTTATCTCTACACCATATTGGTATGCACAAGAAATGCTTGCTGATGGGCGTGGCATGCTGGTTCCGTTCCGCGATTCTGATGCCTTAGCTGAGCAAGTAATCAATCTATTGGAGAATGAATCCGAAAGGCATGCCATGCGCAAGCGTGCTTATAAATTTGGACGAGGTATGATTTGGTCTGAAGTGGCGAAACGTTATATGGAAAGTTTTGAACTTGCACGGGTAGAGCGTCGACATTATACACCACCTGGATTTATTGCGAAAGCTCTTGATAAAAGATCTGGCGAATTGCCTCCTTTAAAACTCGATCACCTAAACCGTCTAACAGATTATACCGGTATACTTCAACACGCACTTTTTACCGTACCTAATTATTCACATGGTTATACAACCGATGACAATGCGCGGGCTCTTTTAGTTAGTATTCTCTTAGATGAACTAGGCAGCAGCGAGAATTTGGGTTTAACTTACCGCTATCTTGCCTTTCTTGGATTTGCATTCAACGATGAAACAAAACGTTTTCGAAATTTTATGGACTATCAACGCAATTGGTTGGAAGATAATGGTTCAGATGACAGTCATGGTCGTGCACTTTTAGCTTTGGGAACATTATTAAGCCATTCTAATACACCTGCTTTCAATAGTATAGCTGGTTGGTTGTTTGAACAAACTTTACCCGCAATTCTCTCAACTACAAGCCCTCGTGCTTGGGCATTTGCACTTATAGGTATTTATGAATATTTACAAAAATTTGCAGGCGACAGCAGGGCTAACCATGTACGAGATGAATTAGCGGGACGGCTTCTAACATTATATCAAAACAATCGTTCTGAAAAATGGCGATGGTTTGAAAAAGAACTTTCATATTGCAATGCTGTTCTACCACATGCATTGCTCTCATGCGGCAAATCAATACCTAACACAGCTATGACTGATGGCGGTTTGGAGTCGTTAAAATGGCTTGCAGATTTACATCGTGCGGATACAGACCATTTTGTCCCGATCGGATCAAATGGTTTTTATAAAGAAGGTGAAGAACGTGCCCGTTTTGATCAGCAGCCAGTTGAAGCGCAAACGATGGTATCGGCTAGTCTCGAGGCATTCAGAATTACAGGTGATAAATTTTGGAAACAGGAAGCTCGTCAAGCATTTGAATGGTTTCTCGGACGTAATGATTTAAATCTTTCCGTTTACGATCCAACGACAGGCGGCTGCCGCGATGGTTTGCATTCCGACCGTCTGAACGAAAATCAAGGATCAGAATCAACTTTAGCTTTTCTCCAATCATTGTTGGAGTTACGCTTGGCTGAACAGACTCATCTATCTATGGAGGCATTATTAAAATGAACAATCAGCATGAAGAACTTTTTCACCGTAATAAATTAAATCCAATTCTTACAGCAAATAATTGGCCTTATCCTATAAACAGTGTATTCAATGCAGGTGCTACATTACTGCCTGATGGTACAACTTTACTTTTGTGCCGTGTAGAAGACCGGCGAGGATTATCTCACTTTTGTGTTGCCCGTTCCGTAAATGGAATTGATGGCTGGCAAATTGATCCGGAGCCAACTCTATTACCAGATCCTAAGAATCATCCGGAAGAATTATGGGGCATTGAAGATCCGCGAATTACTTTCGTTAAAGAATTGAATAAATATGTTGTTGTCTATACTGCTTTTTCGCGAGACGGTCCCGGTGTTGCTTTGGCACTCACAGAAGATTTCCGCACCTTTGAACGGCATGGTATTATAATGTCGCCTGAAGATAAAGATGCGGCATTACTTCCATATCGAATTGGCGGTAATTGGGCTTTGATCCATCGTCCGGTCAGTGCGCCAAGAGCCCATATGTGGATTTCTTATTCACCGGACTTGATTCATTGGGGAAGTCACAAGTTAATGATGGATGCAAGAAAGGGCGCATGGTGGGATGCAAATAAAATTGGTCTTTCACCCCCGCCGATTGAAACATCACAGGGCTGGTTAGTTATTTATCATGGAGTAAGACAATCATGTGGTGGATGCATTTATAGGTTAGGACTCGCACTGTTTGATTTGAACAAACCAGAAATATGCATTAAGCGTGGCAACGAATGGGTCTTCGCTCCGGAAGAACCTTACGAGCAACGGGGCGATGTTGGTAATGTTGTTTTTCCATGCGGGTACACAATCGGGCCGGATGGCGATACACTTAATATTTATTATGGCGCGGCAGATACAAGCATTGCCTTAGCTACAGGCAGTATAAAAGAAATGCTTGGTTGGCTTGAACAACACAGTTCATAAAAGAGAGGATTATATGAAATCAATAACAAATACACCTCTTGTACTTGCGTTTATAATTGTTGTAATAATTTTCTTACTCTTTTGCGGCGGAGCTATTACACTAACATTGTTAAACGGCGGAATGAATCACAGTATGAATGAAGAAGGATGGCGGGGCAACATAACCTGGTTGTGGGTACCAACCGCTATTACTTTCATCCTAAGTGTGTTATTAGGTATAGTCATATTTAGGAAAAAGGAGTGAAACAATAATCAGATTTCATTTTCATTAAGGTAAAGGAAAAGTAATGAAGGCCTTAGTATATAATGGTCCGGGCAAGCGAGGATGGGAAGAAAAACCGAAACCCGTAATTAAAAATTCGTCGGATGCAATTATAAAAATAACAAAAACTACCATTTGCGGAACTGATCTTCACATCATGAAAGGAGATGTTCCTGAAGTGATTGAAGGTCTTATACTTGGGCATGAAGGAGTTGGTATTATTGAAGAAGTTGGAACGGGTGTTTCGAATTTTAAAGTTGGCGACAAGGTGCTGATTTCATGTATCACATCTTGTGGAATTTGTGACGCGTGTAAGAAAGGAATGTATTCTCATTGCGAAACCGGCGGTTGGATTCTCGGTCATATGATCGATGGAACACAAGCTGAATATGTAAGAATACCTCATGCCGATACAAGTCTGTATCATCTTCCGGATGGTGTGGATGAAGAAGCGCTTGTTATGTTGAGCGATATTTTACCAACCGGGTTTGAATGCGGAGTTCTAAAGGGACAAATCGAACCAGGAGATACAGTTGCTATAGTTGGTGCAGGACCAATTGGACTTGCAGCTTTACTAACTGCACAATTCTATTCCCCAGCCGAGATTATAATGGTTGATCAAGATGAAAACCGGTTAAAAATTGCAAAAACATTTGGAGCAACAAAGCTTGTTAGTAACAATACTATTGAAGATATAATGAAACTTACAAATGGAAAGGGGGTTGACGTAGCTATCGAAGCAGTAGGTATACCTGCGACATTTGATATTTGTCAATCAATCATTGCTGCTGGAGGAAACATAGCAAACATTGGTGTTCACGGCAAAAGTGTTGAATTACATCTAGAAAAGTTGTGGTCTAGAAACATAACAATTACAACCCGTCTTGTTGATACAGTAACCATACCATTGTTGTTGAAAACAGTATTGTCAGGAAAACTGCAACCGGCAAAACTAATAACTCATCGGTTTGCACTAAACGAAATAATGAAAGCATACGATACATTTGGAAATGCAGCAAAAGAAAAAGCTCTCAAAGTTATTCTTACAAATCAATGAGAGAGCAAATAATTATGCGAGTCACATTTAGTAGAAGAGATATAAAATGAAACTGTATGAAAAATTTATCATGACTGTAGTGTTCGGCTGTCTACTGATTCTAGTAGAAAGTTGTTCAACATCATCACTCGTTGATGTATGGAATGATCCATCATATCATGAATCTCCGTTGAAGAAAATATTTGTAATCGCCATAAGAAAAGATCCCGTTCAGCGGCGAATCTGGGAGGATGCATTTGTCAGCGAACTTTCCAAACATGGTGTCCAAGCAACTTCGTCATACAATCTATTTCCGGATCTATTGCCGGATACAAATCAAGTAATTCAAACTGTTCAAGAAAAAGGATTCGATGGAATTCTTATTACTCGTCTTCTTTACGATGAAACGAAATCACATTATGTAGATAGTTACGTTACAACCAAAATAGAATCACGCTATAATATTTTTCGAAAAAGGTATGACACATATTTCCGTAACGTTCAACATCCGGGATATGTTGAGTCTCAAATTATTAACCGTCGCGCAATTGATGTGTGGGTGATTAGGAATGATGAGCGAATGATTTGGAGTGCAACAAGTAATTCTCCAGAACGTAATTCAATTAAAGCTGTCCAAGAAGATATTGCCGAACTTGTTATACCTGCATTAAGACGGAAGGCAATTATTAAATAGGAGCTGAAGAGATGGTGCAAAATACAATTGAAAAAATCGAAGAGAAGATTAGGACAAACAGTTCTCTCACGGCAAAAAATAAAACTGAGCTTCTTGATCTGCTGGCAACTCTGAAACCCGAAATTTCGAAATTTTCAGAAGCACAAAGAGAACATGCGGAGAGCATTGCCGGATTCATGGAACGCTCTGCTCACGAAGCAACACGGCATGAGAAGAATCCAACACTTTTAAAGATTGCCGTTGATGGTTTGTCCAGTTCGGTAAAAGGTTTTGAAGAATCGCACCCGCAATTGGTAGAAAATGTGAATTACATTGCAAATGCATTAGCGAACATGGGTATTTAAAATATCATGAATGAGCACAACATAGTGATTGGAATATTTGAGAATGAATTTTATGCAATAATTGCAAAAAGAGATCTCAGAGAAGCCGGAATTAGAGCAAACATTCTTAAAAAGGACCGAGGAGAAACTTTGCATTTGTTTAATCAATCAGAAGGTGTTCAGCTTTTAGTTCCCGAAGCCCAAGAAACAATAGCAAAAGAAATACTTCAAATAAAATTTATCTAACGAGGTTTGCTTTAATATCTATCATGCAATAATGAATGTTCGTAAAATTCAATTAATTATTGATCATCAAATAATTTTGTTACTTGGATTATTTGGAGGGGAATACAAATGGAATATGCTCATTAGAAAAATAAATAAAGGATTATAACAATGAATACAAGATCAGTAGGCCTCATTATTCTCGCAATAGGTTTTGCGATGACTCTCTATACCGGTTTTAATTATGTAACAAGAGAAAAAATTGTGGACTTAGGCAGCGTCGAAATAACAAAGGATAAAGAACATACAGCAAGTTGGTCTCCATTTATTGGTATGGGTGTAATAGTAATCGGCGGTATTGTGTTTCTATCCGGCAGAAAGAAATAGTCTAGACTGAAAGTGAAGAGAAGTGATTAATGCTAAAATGAATTTTAAAATTTTGAAAAAGTCGAGAGAAAAAAATTGAAAAAAAAAGTGGGTTTGTGGATTGACCATAGAAAAGCGGTCATAGTAAGTATAACAGAGGATCAGGAAGAGATAAAGTCAATCACATCAGACATGGAAAAACATGTTCGATTCTCCGGTGAGGCGCAAAAAAACTCTGAAGAGGATATTCGTGACAGACGCTTTATGAATCATCTCAACAAATACTATGGTGAGGTAATTTCGATTGTTAAAGATGCAGAATCGATTCTGATAGTTGGACCTGGTGAGGCGAAGGTTGAGTTCAAAAAACAACTCGAGAATGAAAAGCAAATTGGACGAGTGATTGAAACTGGGACTGCTGCCAAGATGACCGAGAATCAATTCGCCGCAAAAGTAAGAGCATACTTTTCCAAATAGAGTTTCTAATTCAAAGATGAGAATAAGCTAAATAGATTTCATTGAATTAACTTGGAAAGACACATTGATTAAAGATCTTATTCTAGAACAAAAATATTCTGACTTCAATTCAGAAGTAATTCCTCATTTAAGTTCACTCAAAAATTATGCCTTAAAAATGACGAATGATAATGACGATTCCGAAGACTTATTACAGGATACTTTGTTGAAAGCATTTAGATTCTTCGATAATTATAAAAAAGGTTCAAACGCAAGAGCGTGGCTGTTCAAAATTATGAAAAATTCATTCATAAATGATTACCGCAAAAAGAATAAACAACCTTTCAAACTTGATTACGATGATGTCCAAAATTTTTATGAAAATATTAAACCGGAAGATGTATCAACACAGCACTATATACAGGATGAATTCTACAATGTTTTTGATGATGAAATTGTAAATGCACTTTCTACTTTACCTGATGATTTCCGCACAGTTGTTTTCCTATCTGATATTGAGGGTTACTCATATAAAGAAATTTCTGAATTTGTTGATTGTCCCATAGGTACTGTGCGCTCACGATTAAACCGCACACGAAAAATTCTATATGCACTTCTCCACAATTATGTTCAGTCAAATAACCACCCTGCATTAAAAATTAAGGAAGAAAATTATGAGCAAAGATCAAAGCGGTAAAAAGAATCTAAAGAAAGAAACTGCTAAAACTATGAAAGAAAAAAAGGCAGCTAAAAGAGAAAAGAAAAATATTAAGACAAACCAAGTTCTCTTCAATCAACAAATGAGTTAGTCGCTTAAAGAATGATTGAAAATATGAAAATAAAGAACAGCATTTGAGACACTCCAAGATATTTAATGACACAATAAGAATGAATTAAATGATTCTGAAACAATCTCATGATCAACGCCATGAAACAAAAATTACTAACTGAACATTATAGTTTAAGATTTTCGCTCAAAAATACTTTCTTTAGATTTGAAAATATTGTGAATTCATTCATCTATAAGATGTAGTTCCTTTTTCATCCTTTTGCCCTATTGATATACCTTCTCACTATTAAGAAATTTTAGTATAGGATAATATGACTAATGCGAATAAGAAATAGAGTCTTCATTACAATGGATTGCTATTTAAGCAGTTAAAAGTGCAATTCTAATAGTTAAAAAGAAAAATTAAAAAGGATCAATTTCATAAATACAATTAAAAAGAATGTTCATTACGCGATCAAGAAATTTAATTCGCTTACACGCTTGGATATTTATTTCTAAAATAATTGGAAGAATAATCTTAAGACATCCACCACTGTTGTATCTGTGGTTACCAAATAATTTACCTAGGAGATCATATGAAAAAAATATTTATCGGTATTCTTAGCTTAGTACTTTTTGTTTTCATCAATGCCTGTTCAAGTAGTTCTGACCCTCAGTTCCGTATAAAGAATGAACAGTCAAATAAAGTCAATGTAAATGTACAGACGACGGGAAACGATAAATTGAGCATTAACGATATCGGTGCGGGACAAACAACTGAATATCAAAAATTCTCTGAAGGGAACATTACAGTAACAAGTGTTACCCAGAATGAGTCGGTATCTTTTCTTGCTGCAAAGAATACTCGCTACACAATTGTAATTAGCTCAGACCAAACGCCGTCAGTAACAGTAGAACAGTAATTGTATAAAAATTTAAAGATTGGATGATACCGAATACATGCATGGGGGTTAATTATTTTTCAAGTGAAGTGTTCTAAAAGGGATTGTTTATGGTATCTGATGATCGAGTGAAATACCATCTTATTGAAATCTCGAAATCATACTGATATCTCATCCAAAAGGTGTAGTCCTTTTTTCATCCTTTTGACCGATTACAACAATGTTAATATCTACTTACGTTATATATGTAAAAAGCAAACGAGAACTAATTTACCTTAGGAGGTAACTTTAAAATGAACAAGATAAAAAACTATTTCAAGATGTTGTTAATTCCACTGATGATTGTAATGATTATGGCTAGCTGCGATGATAGAGTTGGAGTTACAACTCCAACAGTCGTCACAATACCAACAGTGAGTTCAACAAGTCCTGCTAATGCTGCAACTGCTGTGGCTTTTGGCAGTAATATAACCGCAACTTTCAGTGAAGCGATGAACTCTTCATCAATTACCACCGCAACATTTACATTGATGCAAGGAACATCGTTTGTCTCAGGCACAGTATCTTATACAGGCACGACTGCAACTTTTAGACCCTCAAGCAATCTTACGGCAAATACT